>JACZJQ010000319.1 GCA_014860455.1 Bryobacteraceae bacterium
CCGGGGTTCCAGGGGCCTTCGCCGCCGCATGCCCCGCATCGTCGCCGAACTCTGCGCCGCCCGGCCCATCGACATCTCCTTCATCGACGGCATCGAAACCATCGCCGGCGGCGAAGGCCCCTGGAACCCCGGCATCCGCCTCGTTCAACCCGGCCTGCTCATCCTGGGCACAAACCCCGTCTCCACCGACGCCGCCGCCACCGCCCTGATGGGCTACAATCCCCGCGCCACCCGCGGCCAGGGACCGTTCAAGTCTTCTGAGAACATGCTGCTCGAAGCCGAGCGCCTCGGCGTCGGTTCAGCGGATCTTACGAACATCGATATCCGCGGCGCAAAACTCAGCGAAGCCGTCTACCGCTTCGGCTGAGCCGCTTCGAGAACGATGATCGCCACGTCTTCCACCCTGTCAATGTCGAACGCCATCCCTTCCTCGCCCGCGTAGAGTTCCAGCGCCTGCTCGCCGCGCGGCGTCAACAGCCTCGCCGACGCCCACTTCTCCGTCGTCTGAACGGTGATCGACTCCACCGGATAGTCCGTGTAATTCACCAGGTGAACCGCCGCCTGCCGCCCGTCCGGCGACACTTTCAGATTCGACAGCATCCCCGGCGCGCCAAACACCCGCATGCCGAAATTGCGCCGCCCGATCAGCCCGTTCACCTCGCGCCAGATCCCGTCCAACTGCTTCAGTTGATCTTCGCCAAACACAATCGAGCCGCCCTCGGGCAGCGTCATCTTCCAGCCCGGCGGACCGTTCACCAGGGTCGCACCGGCCCGCGCCACCGCCCTCACCTGCCCCGTCTGCTCTTCGCTCAGCAGCGACGGATCCACGTTCAGGATCATCCTCAGACCCATACCCGCCGCCGCGGCCAGTCGGTCCGGCTTCACCGCCCGTATCGGAATGTGCTTGGCCACAATCATGTCCATGATCCCGCCCGAAAGCAGAGCGCCCATCCGTTCGTCTTCCACCAGTGCCAGCCCGCCGCCCTCGGACCACTCGCAGTAACGTCGGTTTGCTTCATAGAACTTTGCCGCCGCCGTGACGCGCTCCCAATCGGCCAGCGCCCGCCTGTCGCCCTCTTTGATCCCTTTCGCCAGTCCGGCGTCCAGATCCACCACCCAGCGCCCGCCATTCGATGCCGCATCGGCCAGCGCATGCACCATCTTCTTACCATCGACAACAAATCCCGCCGGCGCGCGATTGGCGATCCACACCGTCTTCGCCGGAGCCGCCGTACGCGCGTAGCGCAGGAAGCCCGTGTTGGTCTCCACCCACGGTCCGCCCGTCGGCCGCGCCTCGGCCTTGCCGCCTCTTTCCGCCCTGATGCCGGGCCACAGCCCCTGTCCGGTTACAAGAACGTCCTGCGCACCGTCGAACAGTTCCCCCCGCTGCCTGATCTCAACAACCCTGCCGCCTACGCCGCCCGCCTTCTCCGCCCCGCTGCCCTTCACCGCCGCCACCAGAATGCCCTTCGCCTTCGCCGCCTCGATAAGCTCTTTGTGGCCTTCCGCGCGTTCAGCCACCACGCAGTTGAAGACAGTGCCTTCCAGGCGCGCAAGGTCTTCCGCAGTCCAGCCCGCGGGCCAGCGCATCGGGACACATTGGGCCAGCGCAGCGGCGACGGTAAGTTCAGCGATCATGCGTGTTCGTCTGCCTCCAATCCCAGAATACAGGCGCTCAACACTCGGCCCTCGTTACGATCTCACACCACCGTCGCAACGCCCATTCAGTGGAGCCCGAAGGAGACTACACACAAACGTAATTTTTTACATCCCTCCGCCGCCAGATCAGTCTGTACACGTGAGGGCCTCAGGAACACTAGAGAGTGCACCCTCAGATCCCAAATAGTTAAAGGTGATTCCATGAAACGCATCGCAACCAGTGTTGCCTCAGTTATCCTCGCCGCCGTATCCCTCTGGGGCCAGGCCGGTCCGAATGAAGCCAGAATCCGCGTCGTCCACGCCTCGGCCGACGCCCCTGCTGTTGATGTCTACGCCAACGGCGGCCTCGTCGTCGAGGCGCTGCCCTTCAAGGCCGCTTCCGGCTACCTCGCCGTTCCTCCGGGAACCTACCAGATTCAGGTTCGTGTCGCCGGCACCCAGACCACTGTCCTGTCCGAGTCGCTCACGCTGCGCGGCGGCACCGACTACACCGCCTTCGCCATGGGTTCGGTCACTGACTCGCCCCAGCACCTCCAATTGATCGCCTTCGGTGACGACCTCCGTCCCCGTGCCTCGAATACTGTCGGCATCCGCGTCATCCACGCCGCCACCTCCGCTCCTGCCGTTGATGTCTACGTTGGCGGACCCTTCGCTCCCGTCACCGGCGCCACCCCCGTCCTCACAAGCGTTCCCTTCGGCGTCGGTAGCGGCTACCTCGATGTCCCCGTGGGCGTCTATCAGGGTCGCGTCACTGTCGCCGGCACCAAGACCATCGCCATCGACACGCCTGTTCTTCGCGAAAAGGGCGGAGCCGTTCGCACTCTGGTTGCCGTCGACGCCCCCGGCGGCGGTACGCCGTTCGAGGTGATCGCGCTCCCCGACCGCGACTAATCCCGATCCAACTCTCATTCTCCTGGGCCGCGGTCTCGTGCCGCGGTCCTTTTCGCGTTTCCGGGACAACCCGATTCCGGTTTCCGGACAGTTCCCGGGACACTCTCGAAAGTCTTCTGTAAGTTGTTGATTTCAAACTCGGGCACTCCTCGCCGCACGCTCTGCCCGAACGGCAAACACGTACACCGCCGAAGACTTGCATTCCATGCGGTGCGACCTCGTCTCATGACAACCGAGGCACCCGTCCCAGTTGAAGTTTTTCGAGACTTCTCATCCTCGTTGGGACCGTCAATCGCAAGCCCCAAATGCAGAAGGTGTTGAGAAAGCTCGGCTTGTTGCTCCAGATCGCCGCGGAGGCGAGTGTCGGGTGAAACTGCGGGGGCTTGGAGTTCTCATGAACTGGGCGCGTCCACGGCCGATACGCGCCGCTGTCTCACTCTCTCTGTCCTCTGCGAAATAACGCCGGAAATACCACTGGTATCCTGTGACGGTGGCCCCTGGGGAGGCTGTGGAGCCGCCGCCGTCGAAGGCGCACGTCAACTCACTGCACCAACTTGAGTGCGGTTCACGGCCGCAAACGAAACTTGCTGCCGGTTGTGCGCTTGCTGCCATCGCGAACAGCGCAAGAAAACCAAGCGTCATCGTGACTGGTGTTGTGGTCATTGCTGTCCCTTGCCTTGCCTGAAGATCAACATCTACAGGTCCGTCCCACCCGCAAGTCCTGCACGGACTTTACAGCGACAGCTCAATCAACCACATCAAACAGCGGTTTTCTCAGTTGGAACCTGATCAATAAGGGATGAACACTCTCGCGAATCGACACCGGCTCTCGGTGGGCTCCATCACGAATACAGGATGGAGTAGGAGGCTTCATACTGCCGGACACAGCTTTTGCGGAGGACAGCCACGTCGCCATCTATCGCGGCCTGCACCCGAATGAGCTCGGCTGCCGTCCGCTCTCCTCCTCAGACCGCTCCAGTCTGCTCCAATTCCACGTCGCCGGGTCTCCCGGTATGGAAGGCGAGTCCAATCTCGTTGATGAATCCGTGCTCGGATCCCGTGCGATAAGGGCGTCAGGGGTGCGCGGTCGAGGCGGCCTCTGATTCCCGTTTGATGCGCAGGACGAGGAGAATCAACTGACGGTCGCGCGCGTTGGCGCAAGGGTTGTCGCACGCTTCCAGGTCGGAGAGTCGCCGGCAGTGCCCGGGGCAGGGTTCGGTCCCGAACATCAACGTGGCGGGGGGCTGGGGCTCGGGTTCGGGCAACAGTTGGCGCAGGCGGCGGGCCAGGATCGAGATCGAACTGCCGCAGCGGTGCTCGAAGACCAGGAGGTTGAATTCAGGCTTGGTGACAAGCGCCTGCAGCCCGAGCAGGCGTACAGCGGGGTCGCGGACGAATGCGTCCCAGGAAGACCATGTGCGCCGGCACGATCCGCAGACCTGAAACGATACAGTGCCGCTTGCCTCTGCCATGGCAGCCCTATTTAAGTACAGGCCGCGGCTGGAGTCCAGCGTTTTGCCGTGGATTTGATGGCCGGAGCGGGACGAGCGCGGATTTCGGCGCGGAGACCCTTGATTCTGGACCCAAAACTCCTATAATCGGGCTGGATTGGCTTCGCGGCAAAGCGAGCTGGCTTATAGGAACAAGGAGCTGCCATGACGGCACACCAGAGGGTACTCATAATCGATGATGATCTTGATTTTAGGGTGTCGATGAGGTCGTTGCTGGAGAGTTCCGGATATGAGGTGATCGAGGCCGACTCGGGGGCTGAAGGGTTGAAGAAGGTGGTCGAGAACAAACCCGACCTGATCTTCCTCGACATCATGATGGAGAACGACACCGAGGGCTACAGCGTGAGCTACAGCCTTCGGAACCGGGAGGAGTACTCCGATTACCGGGACATCCCGATCTTCATGATCTCGTCGATCGAGGAGAGCCCGGATGAGCGGTTCGCCATGGCCGACGAGGCGGGACTGATCCAACCCGACTATTACCTGACCAAGCCTTTGGACATTCCGCGCCTGCTGGAACTGCTCAAGTCGGCTGTTCCACCGTAGGCCCCCTGCGCGCTCGATCGCTCAAGGAGAAGCCTATCGTTGCCGTGGAGGAACGTCCCATGAATGAGGCGCCAACGGTCGAACCGATCGTCGTCATCGACGACGATTACGCCATGCGCTTCTCGTGCAGGAAGATCCTCCTCAAGGCCGGCTACATCGTTGAGGACTTCGAGGACGGCGCCAGCGGGCTGGAGGCCATCGCCGCGCTGAAGCCCTCGCTGGTACTGGTGGACCTCAAGATGCCCGGCATGAGCGGCATGGAGGTGATCGCCCGGCTGCACGAGATCGATTCGCGCATCATCTGTATCGTGATCACGGGCTACGCCACGATCGATACGGCGGTCGAAGCGATGAAGTCGGGGGCCTACGATTTCCTGCCCAAGCCGTTCTCGCCCGATGAGTTGAGAATAATCGTCAAGCGGGGCCTGGAACGGCGGCGGCTGGCGATGCTGGCCCACAGGCACGAACTCGAAAGGGAGTTGTTCAGAAGGCGATTCGTCACCTTCGTCTCGCACCAACTGCAGAGCCCGCTGGTTGCCGTGCATCAGTATCTGGATGTGCTCAAGCACCTGGGAGACGCGCCGGGGGCGGCGGCCAAGCGCGAGGAGTGGCTGGAGCGCTGCCTGCGCCGGACCGAGGAATTGCAGACGCTGATCCGCGACTGGCTGACTCTGTCGAGGATCGAAAGGGACTTTCTCTCGCTTCACCGCGTGCCGCTGGACGTGTGTGAGATTGTCCGGCACGTGATCCAGGGGGTCGAGTTGCTGGCGTCGGGCGACGAGATCCGAATGGAGGCGCGGTTGCCGGAGGACCCGTGCATCGTCACCGGCGACAGGGAGTGTGTAACGGTGCTGCTGGAGAATCTTGTGACGAACGCGATCAAGTACAACAGGCCGGGCGGATCGGTGACGGTTTCGGTGGAGCGGTTGAACTCGGAGCTGGCGATCGCGGTTGAGGATACCGGCTGCGGCATTCCTGAGGAGTCGCAGCCGTTTCTGTTCGAGGAGTTTTTCAGGGTGAAGCAGGATGGTGCGCGCAAGACATCGGGCAACGGGCTTGGGCTGGCCATCTCAAAGAGGATCGTTTCCGAGATGGGGGGGACGATTGGCGTCAGGAGCCAACCGGGCGCGGGTGCGACGTTCACGGTCCTTTTGCCGGAGTATCACCAACGGGAAGCCACAGGGACATATGAACAAGACGAAGACCATTCTGATCGTTGACGATGACGGCGATTTCGTGGAGTCGCTGTCGGTGTACCTGGAGTCCCACGGATTCCGGGTGCTCGTGGCCGACGACGGCGACGAGGGGCTGAAACTGGCCCGGATGGAAGATCCGGATCTGGTGATCATGGACATCGTGATGAACGAGAGGACCGAGGGGTTCTTCACCATCCGCGAGATGCGCCGCGACAGCCGGCTTCGGGACGTGCCGATCTTCGTCCTGTCGTCGCTGTACTCCGACGGCGGGAGTTTCCGGATCCAACCTGAAGCCGGATGGCTGGCGCATGACGAGTTCATGCCGAAGCCGCCCGACGTGGCGGAACTGATCCGGAAGATCGACGAGCACCTCGGGACGAGAGAGGCCTCCAAGTGAAGATACTCAAACTGCCCAAGGACAAGCTGGACTACTTCGCCTCCGTGGTGCAGCAGTTCGGCGAAGTGCACGCGCCAGTGGAGCAGGACGGCAAGTATGTTTTCAAGCGGCTGACGAGGTGGTCTGAGGCGCGGCTGGCCTATGACAGGACGATCCTTCCGCCGAAGAAGTACTTCCTGCCGCCGAAGGAGCCGCTGCTGGTGTACAGGCCCGGGGAGGGCTACGTCGCGCCGGCCGGCGACGTCCAGCACCGCCTCGTGCTGTTCGGAGTGCACGCCTGCGACGTCTATGCGCTGAACATTCTCGATCTGGTCTTCGCGGGCAAGTATCCGGACCCTTACTATCAGGCGCGGCGCAAGAACATCGCCATCATCGGCATCGATTGCGTGCCCGACGGCAAGTGCTTCTGCCGGTCGATGAGGGCCGATTTCGTCGATCACGGATTCGACCTGTTCTTCTGCGACATAGGCGGGCACTACCTCACCTTTGTCGGCTCCGCCCTCGGCGACGACATGGTGCTGGCCACCGAGACTCTATTTGAAACCGTCAGCCCGGCCGACATCGACGAATACAAACGCAGGTCCGGAGCGAAGCACGAGGCGTTCCAACTCGACGTTGAAATCCGCGACTTGCCCGAGATCTTCGAGATGGAGTACGGCAGCGCCATCTGGGATGATCTGGGCGCGCAGTGCCTGTCCTGCGGCAGTTGCAGCGCCGTTTGCCCCACCTGCTACTGCTTCGACATGAACGATGAAGCCGTGCTCGGATCGAGAGCCGGAACTCGGTCGCGCAACTGGGACTCCTGCCTGTTCTCCACCCACGCACTGGTGGCCGGAGGAGAGAATTTCCGCGAGAGCCGCAGCAGCCGCATCAAGTTTCGCTTCTACCACAAGCAGCGCGGATTCGTGGCCGAATACGGCAGGCCAAGTTGCGTCGGCTGCGGGCGGTGCATCACCGCCTGTCCGGTGGATATCGACATCGTGGAAGTGCTCGCCGCTCTGAGGGAGACTCGACATGCTGCTACACACTGACACCGCGCCGCCCCTGCAACCGGCCGCCAACCCCTACCAGCCGTACATGGCGCGCATCGTGCGTATACAGAAAATGCTCGACGACACGCGAGTCTTCACGCTGCGCTTCCTCGATGAGTCCATGGTCCGCTCGTTCCGGCACCGGCCAGGCCAGTTCGTCATGCTCAGCATCCCTGGAACCGGTGAAGCGCCAATCTCGATCTCATCCTCGCCGACCCGCCCGGAGATCCTGGAGCTTTGCGTGCGCCGCGCCGGGCGCATGACTTCGTCGCTGTTCCGGCTGTCGACAAACGATGTCGTCGGCGTCCGCGGCCCGTACGGCAACGGCTTTCCCGTGGACGACATCCGCGGCAACCACCTGCTGCTGGCCGCCGGCGGGCTCGGCATGGCCCCGCTGCGCTCGCTGCTCTGGTATGCGCTCGACAACCGCCACCTGTTCGACGGCGTCATCCTCATGTACGGCAGCCGCTCACCGGCCGACATGCTGTTCCGCGACGAGATGCTCTCGCTCGCCGGGCGCGACGACGTCAACTGCATGTTGACCGTCGACGCCGATCCCTCCGGCGCATGGACTGGCCGCATCGGGCATCTGCCTTCACTTTTCGACCACGTGACGCTGGAGCCGGCCCGGACCTACGCCGCCGTCTGCGGGCCGCCTGTGGTTTACCGCTATGTCCTTGAACGCCTGCTCGCCGCCGGCTTTTCGAAAGACCGGATTCTGATGTCGCTCGAACGCCGCATGAAGTGCGGTATCGGCAAGTGCGGCCACTGCAGCGTCGGCTACAAGTACACCTGCCTGCAAGGCCCGATCTTCACCTATTGGGACGCCATCAACCTTCCGGAGATGATATGAGCAAACCACGTGCCGGGATCTTCGGCCTCACCGGATGCGCGGGAGACCAACTCGTCATCCTCAACTGCGAGGACGAATTGCTGGACCTCGTCTCGCTGCTCGACATGCGCGACTTCCTGATGGCCGCTTCGGACAACGACACGGCCTGCGACCTCGATATCGCTCTGGTCGAGGGCGCCGTCTTCAGCCGCCGCGACAAAGAGCGTCTGGAGCGCATCAGGCAGCGCTCGGCGATGCTGGTCGCCATCGGCTCATGCGCCGTGTGGGGCGGCGTGTCGGCGGCGGAGCGCAACGGCGGGCTCGCCGGACTTCTCGATGAGACCTACGGCACGCAGGGCCGTGATTACGACGCCACCGAGGCGTACGCCTTGCACCAAGTCGTAAAGGTGGACCTCAAAATCACCGGCTGCCCGATCGAGAAGCATGAGTTCGTCGCCGCCGTGGCCAGCCTGTTGAACGGCGACCCGCCTGTCTACCCGCAGTACCCCGTCTGCACGGAATGCAAGATGCGCGAGAGCAACTGCCTGTTGATCGAGAAGAGCATCCCGTGCTGCGGCCCGCTCACCGTGGCCGGTTGCGGTGCGCGCTGCCCCGCTCTGCGCATCCCCTGCATCGGCTGCCGCGGGCCGGCCGCCGACGCCAACGCCGAGTCGGCCCGCCAGATGCTCGCCGCCAAGGGCGTGCCGGAGCATGACATCAGACAAAGGTTGCGCACGTTCGCCCCCACAGGAGGCTCGGCATGACGAGGACAGTCCGCATCGACCACCTGGCCCGCGTTGAAGGCCACGGCGGCGTCACTGTGGAACTCGACGGCAACGACGTGCGCTCGGTCCGCTTCGACATCTTCGAAGGCGCGCGGCTGCTGGAAGGGCTGGTGAAGGGACGCACCTACCAGGACGTCTCCAGCGTGCTGTCGCGTATCTGCGCGATCTGCTCGGTCGCGCACGCGGTGACGTCGCTTAAGGCGACGGAGAGCGCATTCGGCGTGGAAGTGAGTCCGCAGACCAGGGTCCTGCGCGATCTGCTGTTTCTAGGCGAGAGCATCGAGAGCCATGCTCTCCATCTGTTCCTGCTGGCGCTGCCGGACTATCTGAAATATCCGAGCGCGATCGCCATGGCCGCCGACCACCGCGAGGCCGTCCAGTTGGGGTTGCGGCTGAAAAAACTCGGAAACGCCATTCAGGAGACCGTCGGAGGCCGCGCCGTTCATCCCGTGAACGCCGTGCCCGGCGGATTCGGCAGGGCCCCGGACACCGAACAGTTGATCGAACTGCGTCGCGGCCTGCTTCAGGCAGTCACCGATGCGGAGACGACCATCGGGATTTTTGCCGGACTGCCGTCGGCCGAGTTCCGCCGCACCGATACGGCCTTCGCCGCGCTGCGCGCGCCCTCCGAGTATGGATACTACGACGGCGACGAGATTGAGTTCCTGACAAGTGGAGAGACGGCAGCCTATCCCTGCTCACGATACCGCGAGTTCACCAATGAACGCGCGGTCGCCCACTCGCACGCCAAACACAGCATGCACAAGGGGCGCCCGTACATGGTGGGCGCGCTCGCCCGCCTGTCGCTCAACGCCGGGAAGCTATCAGGCCGCGCGACCCGGGCCGTGCACCTGCTGGGATTGGAGTTGCCTTCTTGCAACCCAATGGACAACAACAAGGCCCAGGCCGTCGAACTGGTGAGCGACGTCGAACGCACGCTGGGCATCGTTGAATCGCTGCTGGACGCCGATATCGCCGACGAGACTCCTGTCCCGGTTGTCCCCAGGGCAGGCACGGGCACGGCCGTCACCGAAGCGCCAAGGGGTTTGCTGATCCACAGTTACACCTATGACGAGGAGGGCCGCATCGTGACTGCCGACGTCATCACGCCGACGGCATTGAACGCCGCCAGCGTCGAAGCCCATCTTCGCGCCGCCGCGCTCGGCGCCGCGCCGGACGGGGACGAAGCGCTATCGAGGGCGATGGAGATGATCGTCCGCGCCTATGATCCGTGCATCTCGTGCTCGGTACACCTGATCCGGCGCGCCTGATCGGCGGAGGGGGACTACATGCGCATGAGATGGCCTCCAGGCGGCATGTCGATCCGGTTCAGGCTGATCCTGAGCTATCTGATGATTCTCGGGATCGGGGGGTTGGCGACGTCGATAGTCGGGTCGTGGATTGTCAGTTCGACGATCATGATGCAGGCGGTCAACTCGGCTGACAACACGCTAGCGACGGCCCTCAGCGTCTATGAGCAGCAACTTGCGGCGCTGAGAAACACGGTCCAGACGGCCGCGTCGGGTACAACGATTCCCACGTATCTCGCCTCAGGGCAGCGCCCTCAGATCGCCGCCTACCTCGGCTCGATCCGCAGGAACCTGGCCTTCGACTTCCTCAGTCTGGCCGATGCGCGGGGCCGCGTGATCGTGCGCAGCCCCAATGAGAGCGTCCGCGGCGACGACGTTTCGCGCATCGGCGTCGTCAGGGCCGCGCTGGCTGGTTCGACCGCCTCAGCGACGGAGATTGTCGACGCATCAGTGCTCCGGAGCGAAGACCCGGTTCTGCCCGGGCGGGCGCGGACAAAGCTATTGAACGCCCGCGGGACCGCTCATTTCGACAAGCCGGAGGAGACGTCCGGGATGGTGCTGCTTGCCGCGTCTCCGGTGCTGGACGAAAGCGGCAGACGCGTTGGCGTGTTGTATGGCGGCATCCTGCTGAACGGGAACTTCGCGCTGGTGGACAGGGTCTGGAACCTGCTCTTCCAGGATTCGCAGCCGTCCGGCGCCGACTTGGGCAACGTGACCATTTTCCAGGACGGATTCCGGATCGCGACGACAGTGAAGCACAGTGACGGCCGCCGTGCGACCGGCACCGGCATCGATGCCAAAGTCCTGTCCGATCTTCGCTCCGGGTCAAGGGATTGGAGCGGGCGGGCGTTTGTGGTTGACGGCTATCACATCAGCCGCTACCAATCAATCCGCGACCTCGAAGGCCGGACCATCGGATTCCTTTCGGCCGGGCTTCTGGAGGGGACTTACACTTCAACGCGGAACCGGGTGATTCTCTCCTTTTTCGGCGTGGCGACCATCGGATTCATCTCGATCATCGGTATCACCTACTACATGATCGGCAACATCACGAATCCGATCGGCGAGATGGTGGAGGCCACGCGCAGCATCACAGCGGGCCGCTTGGACCAGGAGGTTTGTTCGACTGCGCACGGCGAGATAGCGCTGCTGGCAAACTCCTTCAACACGATGCTGAAGAGCCTTCGACAGATGAAGGCCGATCTGGAAGAATGGGGCCGGACGCTGGAGGCCAAGGTGAGGGAGCGAACCGAGGAACTTGGCGCGATGCAGGCGCGCGTGGCGCAATCAGAGCGCCTGGCCTCGGTCGGCCTGCTCGCCGCCGGCGTGGCACACGAGATCAACAACCCGCTGGGCGCCATCCTGTCTCTCACCCAGTTGACGCTCGAGGACGTGCCGAAGGAGGATCCCAGCCGCGAAAACCTCGAAGAGGTTGTCAAGCAAAGCGAGCGCTGCCGGGGCATCGTCAGAGGCTTGCTCGACTTCTCACGCCAGTCCGAGGTCCGCACCGACCTGGTCGATTTCAACAGGCTGATCGAGGAGACGCTGCGCATGATCTCCCGGCAGTCGATGTTCTTCAACGTGGCCATCGTTAAACAACTCGAACCTCAACTGCCACCGGTGCTGGCCAGCCGCTCGCAGTTCCAGCAAGTATTCATGAACATCATCATGAACGCCGTGCAGGCGATGGAGGAGCGGGGGACGCTAACTATTTCAACGAACCACCGGCCGGAGCAGGAACTGGTGGAGGTTCACATTTCGGACACGGGCAAGGGGATCCCCCCTGACCAGATCGACAGGGTGTTCGACCCGTTCTTCACCACGAAGGAGAGCGGGCGGGGCACGGGCCTGGGATTGTCGATCTCCTATGGCATTGTGACGGCGCACCGCGGGACACTGCGGGTCAAAAGTGACGTCGGGCGGGGCACCACATTCACCATGGCCATTCCCGTTCCTTCGTGGCCTCCTCAGGAGGCCGGGACTTGAGGCCCAACATTCTGATCTGCCTCGGCAATCCCTTGATGGGCGATGACGGGATCGGGTGGCGTCTCTTCGAGCATCTGCGTGTGCATGGCGGCCTGCCTCAGGGCTGGGATCTTCTGTTCGCCGGAACCGACCTTCTGGCGGTGGCCGGAGAGATGGAGGGGCGTCAATACGTGGTGCTGGCCGACGCCATGGAAAGCCGGGCGCCGGCAGGCACGGTTGAGATCATGGAGGCCGATGAGTTCGCCGGCGTTGCGGACAGCGCGGGCGCGCATCAGTTGGCGGCCGTCGAAGCCTTGCGACTGATCCAACTGACTTCGGATGGAGTGCGGCGCGTGCGCTTCCTTCTGTTCGGAATAGCGGTGGAAACGGTCCGGTGCGCAGACAATCTGTCGCCGCAACTGGAAGCGAGCTTTCCCGAGATCGTCCGCGCGTTGCTGACGCTCGCCCGGAAGATCTCGCGGACTCATCCGCATCGCCCCTGAGACTTGCCGGCGCCGCCGCGCGCCTGCCTCAAAGCCTAGCTCGCCGTGAGAATCCGGCGCGCCCGGCCGGCGTTAATCGCGATTTCGTCGCTCAGCATGGGGAACATGCCGACAATCAGTCCGTCACCGGGTTTCATCCGTTCGTAGGCGAAGCGCATGGCGCGATCCATTGATGCTTCGTTGTTGCAGAGGCGCCCGGCGGCGAAGACCTTGAAGGCGAGGCAGGGCCGCTTGACCTGCCCGACGACGGCAAGCATCCGGGCCGGGTCGCCCGAGAGGAACAGTTCATCGACGGGCACGTCGCCCAGGCCTGCCTTGAGTTTGGCCGCCTCGCGGACGACATTGTAGAGGCAGGTCATGTAGAGGTCGTTGCCGTAGTCGGAATCCTCGACGCGCGCGATATGCTCCGGCACGTGGGAGGAGACGCCGGCCATGAGCCCGAAGTCGTGCGCCTTCTTGACGAAGTCCTTCACCTTCTCCTGTTCGCCGCGGTAGAAGAAGCGGTCGGTGACGCCTCCGTGGTGGACGACGGCGATGGGCTTGAGGTTTACGATCTCTTTCCATGTCGCCGGCTCCTCGTCGCGCATCAGGCAGATGTGCTGGATTTTGGACCCGCGATCCTTCGCCGCTCGGAGCGCGCCAAACACCTTCTGGTCCACGCTGATCTGCCAGGTATTGATGCCGTTGCGCTCGCAGGCCAGGGCGTAGTCGAGCGTGCGCTCGGGCGTAAACCAGTCCTTCATGATCCTGCTGAGAACCGGCACCGCATGCGAGTGGCCGCCGATCGGGTTGTATCCGGCGACAAGCCGCGTCACCTGGTGTTTGCCTATGGCCACCGTGGGCAGCGTCTGCGCGGGCGGCGCGGCGGCCTTCGCCGCCACCGGCGCGGCCATGACGCCGAGCATCCGCCGGCGGTCGATCGTGAGCCATGATTTACGGTTGTCCATGTCGACTCCTGAGTTTCGGACAGTATACACCCGGTTCGAAGTACTCGATGCCAGTTTACAGGCTCAGCCGGTCGGAGCGGGTGCAGGCGGCGCCTGCTGGGGCAGATCCAGCGGGTAACGCCCGTATTCGCGGACGAGTCCGACGACGTAGCCATAGCGCGCGGCGTAGATGTTGGTCGGCACCGAATGGTCGCTTTGAAAGATGAAGCCGCCGCCGCGCGCGGCCCGCAATTTCCGCAGCACCTCGGCGCGAATCTCCTCCATGCTCCCGGTGGCCCAAAGCAGCACGTCCATGTTGCCGCAGAACGCCAGGCGGTGGCCGAGTTGCTCGCGGAGTTCGACGACATCGAGGCCGGCCTTGGCTTCCAGCGGGTTGTAGGCGGCGATGCCGCATTCGATCAGGTCGTCGAAGATCTTTCTGGCATTCCCGCAGCCGTGATAGATCACAGGAAGCCCGGCCTCGCGGCACACCGCGACCAGTTTCGCGACCACGGGCTTGAACCACTTCCTCCAGTACGCAGGAGAGAACATCATGCACTTCTTGTACGCCACGTCGCCCCACACCACCATGCCGTCCAGCATCCCGCCGGCGGCCTCGATCTGAGCCCACGCCAGGCCGGCGCAGAATTCGCCGATGCGCTCGATCTGCGCGCCCAGCCGCTCCGGGTGCTCGCCGATCCAGTACATGACGTTCTCCGAGCCGACAATGCGCCACAGCATTTCGTGGGCCTCGCAGACGCTGCCGTAGACGGGAAAATCGGGATGGATGCGTCTGACGGTTTCGATCCACGCCGGCGAATTGCGCTCGAAGCCGTCGCCGACGCCGGCGATCTGGTTGTCCCCGGAGTCGTAGAAACGCCGCCGGTCGGAGGGCGAGTCGAAAGTGAGGGCTTCGAGCTTTTCAATGGAGTCTGTCTCGAAGCTGACGAAGGCTGGCATGGGCTGATCGAACTTCTTGCGGATGACGGCGCCGAAGCCGGTCTTCACGGTGATCTCTTCGGGCGACTCCGTCAGGGTCTCAAACGGCCGGATCCGCGGGTCCATGTTGGGCAGGGTCGCCTGCCAGTCGAGGTCGTAGTAGTCGTAGGGATTGGCTGTTTCCGGCAGGCCGAGTTCGTCGCGCCAGCGGCGCAGGAAGCCGCCCCAGAAGAAGTCGCTCACCGGCACCCGGTCGGGTTCATCGTGGCGCAGCGCCTTGTTCATGCGCTCCAGTTTCTTAAGGCAGTTTTCGGTTCTGTTCATGCCTCGAACACCAGTACCTCATGGACCTTGACCGGCGGCACCGCAACTACGGCAACGCCGCCATCGCGGCTGGCCGTGAGGTCAACACCGCTGACGGCGGCCCTCACGCGGAGGCTTTTCACCGGTAGGTTGAGCCTGACCGTGACGCCAGTGAGCGTGATCGGCTCTTCGTGGAAAACCGGATGGCGCGGCGTACCGCGATTGGCCGACCAGTTGACCACGTGCACCAGGTAGCGCGGTTGCGGGCCGCCCTGCCAGTTCACCGTAATCTCGGCGCTCACCGGCGCATCGCTCGACACAATCGGCGACGGCAGCACCTGCTTGAGCATGTGTTTCAGCAACGCGCGGTAAACCCAGTAGCCTTGCGAATAGTAACTCGCGCCCAGCGGGAAGCCACAGAGCGCCACGCGCCCGCTCACCGCGGCGGCGGCATAGTCTGTCAGGTGGTCGAACGGAGATTGCGCGTGGCTTGTGTAGTGTTGAGGCGACCGTTGAAACAGCGGCTCGCCGAGTTGCGCCACTACTGTTGCCGGCCCGGAAGCACGCCACTGGCTGGCGCCTTCGTAGAGCGCATATTCGTAAGAAGGGATGCCGGGGGTGAACTCCTGGCGCGGAACCATGTAGGCCGGCTTGTAGGGCGACATGCCTGCGAAGGTGAGTCCAAAAGGATCGAGCCAGCCCGGCTCACGCAGTCCGACCAGACCGGCATCGTGGGAGACGATGAGCGCACCGCCTTTCGCGGCGTATGCCTGAAGGCGGGCGGCGAGGGCGGCGTCCACATGCAGGCCCTCGGGCAGCACGACGAGCCCGTACCGCTCCCATTCGGCGTCTGGTTCGGCAGCGTCGAACTGAACGCGGCATTCCATCAGCGCCTTGACCCAGCCGAGATTGGCCTCCGAGTTGAGGTGATCGAGCGGCAGCCCCTTGACCATCAACGCCGCTTCGGTCACCGGGGCGGCTGCTTCGAGATAGGGTTCGAGCGCCTTGATCCTGCCGTAGGAGGCGCCGATGACGTGGTAGACCGCCCGGTCGAGGCGGGCCGAGGGAGGCATCTGGTCCCCGATGTCGCACCTGGCGGCATTGGCGACGATAGAGGCGCATTCGACATCGAGCTGGGCAGGCAGTTTCAGGCCGCCGAAGTCGGCCCAGGAGGCTTTGAATCGCCCGGTCATCCCGTAGTTGGCCAGCCCGAAGGTGCGCGTGTAGCGTGTCACGAGTGGGAAGAAATAGTAGCCCCAGGACGCGGCCGACGGCAGGGCTTCGAGGTCGATGTTGTCCATCCATTTGACGCGGCCGCCGAGGCCGTAGGCGGCCTGGTTGTTGAAGTCCACCTGGCAGCCGGGCCGGGCCGCCTGGACCGACTTGTAGAGCCGTTCCAGAAACCGCGTTTCCAGTTCCTGCTTGTGTTCGCGCTGCGCCCGGCGGTCGAGCGGATCGACGCCGCGAGCGCGCAACTGCGTAAGGCATTCTTCACAGAAGCACTCGCCGCCGATCGGGTAGGGCATGTCGAACCACGCGCCGTCGAGCGGATATCTCGAGACGAACTCGGCGGTGTGTTGCTCCATCAGCCGCACGAAGCCTTCCTGCGCGATGCAGAGCGCCGTCCAGCCGGGCGTCTGATCGAACTTCGGCAGGTAGGTGGTGCGGTCGCGATTGAAGACAAGCCACTCGGGATGGCGCTCGGCGAGGTAGTTGTCCCAGGCCGTGCAGTAGTAGGCGTAAACGGCGAGTTTGCGCTGGCGGCAGGCCTCCACCTGTGCGCCGAGCAGATCGAACTTCAGGCCCGGATGCACAGGGCCGAACTTCGACGGGTAATAGAAGTAGCCGTGCATGTCCTTGGCGAAGACGACGATGGCGTTGACGTTCGCCTTGAGAAGGGTATCTCCGAATTCGGCTGCGTCGAAGAGCCCTCCGATGGCCGGGATGTGATGGGAGTTGTGGAAGTCGAGGTGGATTTTGCGCCAGGGCTTGCCGCGAAGATCAGCAAGGCGTGGATCGATCCAAATGCCGCGCCGGGGCGGCTGAATCCCAGTCTGCGCGAGAGGCGCAGCGGAAGCGGCGGAGAGCCATTGCCGGCGAGTCAGGTCCAGCATGGGCCAATCGTATCCCAGAAATGAAACGGGCACACGCCCCGGTCAGAATTCCACGGCATAGCAGGGTTTATTGCGTCCGGGTGGCCTCCTTTGAAGACTTCGGACGGTAGCGCCTGTAGCGTCTGACTGTCGCGCATGGGACGTGTGGACGCTACCGACGATACAGGCAGTCTGTTCAGTAGCAAGCCGTAGTGGAATGGTCCGTTGGTGTCTTGAAGGTCCGATCCGCGCAAAGCTCTTGTGCAGATTTAACTTTGTGCCTTTAAGCGATTGATTTTCAATTGAGTTGCTCTCCAAAGACCTGACTCTGCGAACCATTCTCTCAAGGTTCATAATCCCCCCTGTCCGCCGCAGGGTGTCAGTCTATTCGAATTGCAATGCACCCGATGCCAGGTTGCCGCTGCGGCGACTTGACGCTGGTCCTTGTCGGGTTCCATCACGAGGGCCGGCTGGAAACGGAGGCTGCGTAGCACCGACGTAGTTTTTGCGGGCGACAGGGATCGGGTAGCGATTTGCTGTTACGTACCTCGGCGCTTCGCGCCGGATGTGGTTCTGACTACCCACACTTACATCTGGCGACCATACCTTCGTTCTCCGTGCCAGAAATTGTCATCTCACCTGGAATTCTCGACCCCTTCCCCGCTGTGCTTTGATGTACACTGCCCCCGTTGGGTATCGAGCGATGAAAATTCCAGAATTCAGAGTCCCGTCGCATTCAATGGACAGGCGCGAGTGGCTGGCTGGATCAGCGGCATCAGCAGTTTGCGCTTGGCTTCCGCAGCCCGCCTTGGGCGCGCGGGAGCGTCCAAATATAGTCCTGTGCATGGCTGACGACCAGGGTTGGGGAGACGTCGGCTTCCGCGGGCACAAGGCGCTCAAGACGCCCGTCCTGGACGAGATGGCGAACTCGGGGTTGCGGTTCGAGCGCTTCTATGCCGCTGCCCCGGTCTGTTCGCCCACCAGAGGTAGCGTCTTGACCGGGCGGCACCCAAACCGCTACGGGTGCTTTTCATGGGGCCATACCATTCGGCCGCAGGAGCTTACAATCGCGGAGGCGCTACAATCAGCGGGCTACGCCACTGGGCATTTCGGCAAGTGGCACGTCGGCCCTGTGCGGGCAGACAGCCCGGTCAGTCCTGGGGCCAGCGGATTCGGTGAGTGGATGTCCAGCCCAAACTTCTTCGAGAACGATCCGCTGATGAGCCGCAATGGGAAGGTCGTGGAAACGCGAGGCGAGGGCTCGCAGGTTACAGTTGACGAAGCGCTCGACTTCATTCGCGTAACCACTGCCCGCAAGCAGCCGTTCCTGGCGGTGGTGTGGTTCGGCTCGCCCCACGCCCCTCATCAGGCGATCGAGAACGACCTGCGACTCTATCGTGATCAGCCGGAGAAACTGCAGCACTTCTATGGCGAGATCACCGCCATGGATCGAGCCATCGGCAATCTGCGTAAGGAACTCCGCAACTTGGGCATCGCCGGGAACACCTTGCTCTGGTACAACAGCGACAACGGGGCCATCCCAGTCGGATCGACGGGGGGATTGTCGGGTGCCAAGGGTGATCTCAATGAGGGAGGCATCCGTGTTCCGGCGATGATCGAATGGCCGTCCAGGATCCCTAGGCCTCGCATCGAACACCTGCCCTGCGGCACCGTGGATATCTATCCCACATTGATCGATGTTGCCGGAGCAAAGATCGGCAGGCAGGTGCAGCCGCTCGATGGAATCAGCCTGAAGCCGCTGATCGAAGGGCGCATGAAACGCCGACTGAAGCCGATGGGCTTCTGGGTCTATCCCGAGCGCGGAATCGCGGTGCAAAGCCACCGGCTGCTGGAGGAAATGGCCGCGGAGCAGGCCGGCAAGATTCCTCCTGCCGCGCCGCCGCCAGACCCAGGCAAGATTCTCAAGCAATACCCGGAAGACGTGTTCCCAGGACCGGCGGCTTGGGTGTACGACCAGTACAAGCTTCTCCGTCCGGCAATGAAGGATGGGATGGCGGCGTCAGCGCTGTTTGACCTGTTGAAGGACCCTCAAGAGAAGTTTGACCTGGCCAGCCGGGAACCCTCGCGGGTGGCCCGTATGGAATCCGAACTGAAGGCTTGGCAGGCGTCGGTGATTCGGAGCCTCAATGGCGCGGACTACCGATAGATTTCCGCGGGGCGCACCAGGCCTCTTGAGCAACGTCGCCGATCCGCAGCGCGACCAGGTTACGTTGCCCTTTCGACGGCTTTCGACGTCCAGGTACGCGCCCCTAGTCCTCGCGTAGCAACGCTCTCACACCTTGGACAGTGGCCCGAGCCATTCGATCTGCTTGTCGACTCGGGGATGCAGCTTGTATGTCCTGCGGACGTCGGATAGCGCAGCAGATCCGCGGACGTCGATCTTAGCGAGGTCGTATTGGCCGAGTCCGGCATCGCAGCAGTATTGGAGGTAGCCGGGCCAGGCGGGATTGACGCCCATGGTCTCGACGCCGATGCGATCGGCAGCGACGAAATCAGTTGATGCGATGGCGAGGCGGGAAGGAACGGGTGTTCCGCGCAGAGGGCCTTCGCCTTCCATGCCTTCAAAGCCATCGATGACGGTAGCTCCCCAGAAGGGGCGCATGCGTTTCGCCGTGAGCGCAATGTTCATTTGGATCTGGCGGTAGCCCTGATGGTAGCGGGCCTTGTCGTGCCACTTTGAGGTTGCGCTGCGCGCGTTGTGAAGGGGGGCGGCCATGACCAGGTTCTTGACGGAAAGAGTGGCAACCACATTGTCGTGCGCCTTGAGTATGGCGCAGCCGAGAATGTACGCCTCGGGGTCGAAGAGGCGGGAGGCAAGGCGGACCTGCGTGAGGTGTAGGTCGCGGTCGACGATTTCGTGGACCAGGGGGCTCGGGTCCTCGTTAAAATCAACAAAGCTGATCTTGAGGGGACGATATTCGGCGAGGACCCGGTTGTAGAGGAAGTTCTCGTAGGCGTCCCAGGTGCAGTCCTTGGAGGAGTCAGCGATGACCACCGGGCCGCGATACCGCTCGCTGAGGTAGTCGAGGATTCCGCGTACCGCGTCGACGTGGGTGGAACCGAGCTGGTTATTGACGGCGACGGTATTGGGCTTGATGAGCACGTATTTCTTGCGTTTGAGGGTTGGACGGATCAGGTCATCGATGGCGAGGAGCGCGTTACAGACGTTCTGTCGGCGGTCTTCTCCCTGGACAAGTGAGACGGTGGCTCTGCTCTGAAAGGTGGAGACCTGCGCGCGGAGGCGCGGCGCTACGGCGGCCAGGGAGAGCACGGCTCGACGGGTGACGGCAACCATGCGAGCGAGCTTATCACGCAGGCGGGGTTCGGGTGGATGGCTGGCAGGTTGAAGCGAAATGCGAATGCCGATGCAGTGATTAGCGGTCACCGATCAGCCGGACGGAAAGTGATCCCCACCAGCCGCCAACGCTCTTCCTGTGCACGGAGAGGGTTGAGGAAGGGAGCGTAATCCTTGCGGCTTGGCGAAGTCCAGGCGACATCTGCCAGCGCGGCCGGACGCGGGAAAGCCATGTACTCCATCTGGCGCGTAGTCGGCATGTATTCCGACCAGAGTTGCGCCTGTGTCGCCAGCACGTGCTTTGCCTGCTCAGAGCTCAATTCCGCCGGAAGCGGCTCGTAGCGGGATGCTGACCTGGGAGGCATCTGGCGAACATGGGGTGCTGTGGCTGGTGATTCGGGCATATCATGATCACGCGGGTAGAAGCAGCAGCGGGAGGCGGGAGATGACGGAAAAGTCGGCCGGCGAGCGGTTCTCACGCCGCTCTTTACTCTTGGGCGTCACTGCCGCGCCACTCCGAGTGTATGAACGGGCCGCCGATCTTCGATTCCACCCGGCCCAGGACGGCGGGTTCGTCTTCAACACCGGCGTTTTGAGCGGCAACTTTCGAAATGCCGGCCGCTCCATCGGTCTGCTCCCCGCGACGCACATTCCATCGGGGACCACGCTCACGAGCAGCATGGGTCTGTTCGGCATCTATCGGGTCTTCTCAGATGGACGCCGTTACGGAAAGGGCATGTGGGATGTCTTGAGCGAGGCGCAGGGCGCTCCTGACGGATCGGTGGCTGTGCGTTGGCCTCCCGACATTGATCGGCCGTTTGAACTGACGGCCACGTACCGATGGATCGAACCATCCTCTCTGGACATCGCCATCGCAGTGACCGCAGGGCAAGACCTGCATGGCTTCGAGACTTTTCTAGCCGCATACTTCGGGCCGCGGTTCACAAGTTCGCAAGTGCTCGTAAAGGGCGGTGGCCTCGTGGCGGCGGAACGCACGAACGGGTTGTGGCAGGTGTTCCCGAGGGACAGAAACGCTGTCAAAGTGATCTTCGACGGCCGTTGGAAGATCCCGCCCAACCCGGTGGATTGGGCAATGCAGCGCGAGTTCGAACAGCCCGTTGCTCTTCGGCGTGACCCGAGCACAGGACTCACGGCAGTGATCATGGCGCCATCACGGGACTGCTTCGCAATTGCCATGCCCCACGAAACGGACTCACACTACTCGACCTATTTGTCATTGTTCGGTCATGACGTGAGGAAAGGCGAGACGGCGCGGGCAACGGCCCGCCTGGTAGTTCTGTCCTCGCCTGACGAGTTACTCGTCCGCGCCTTGCACCGGGAATACGAGCGCGGAAATTGGTCCCTTGAAGAAAGAGGAGTCGCACGCTAAGCGCGATCTAATGGTGCTGGAAACCGGCCCACGTCCGGATAGCGCACCCGTTGGGATACCGAAATCCGCAACGCTTCGGATTGAGGCGATTGCGGATGAGCGCCAGGCGCCCATCATTCGCGGTATCCGCGCCGCTCTTAACCGGCAAGACGTGGGGGTGCAATCAGGGGGAACCGGTGCCAGGAGCCCCGTCGGATGCTTTGGCCATACGAGGCGACGATGGCTGAGGGTCGTGGCGGTAGGCTAACAACGGATTGGTAGAGCCTTGGCCTCAGGCGGCCGCCTGCATCATATCGAGCAACGCGTTCCCCTCGTCGTCCTTCTGCCCGCAGTAGCCGTCTTTACGCGCGAAGCACGTCCGGCATGCCACGCAGACGTGGATCTTTTTTCCTGCCAATTGCACCATCTCGTACTCGATCCCCGCTGTCTTCAATTCCCCGAACACGGAGCGGATCAGGATCGCCGTATTGCCGTCTTTTCTCGCGCTGCCGTTGATTGCCAGGACTTTCATACTGACCCTGAACTTATCATGCCTCCACGCTGCAGAATTGATGCTGCCCGCCCGGGCACGTTTCCAAAGCGGGCGCGCACGGAATGGCTCCGGCGCGCGAGTCGTGGCGTTATTGGCTCGTATACAATGACCTGCATGAAATGCTGGGTCGCGTTCCTGCTGGTTGCCGGTGTTGTGTGGTCACAGGACTTTGACGTTCTTATTCGCGGCGGCAAGGTCGCGGATGGATCGGGCAATCCATGGCGCATGGCCGATGTCGGGATTCGGGCGGGCAGGATCGCAGAGGTGGGCAACTTGAAGCGACGAACGGCCAAGAGAGTCATCGATGCGACCGGACTGGTCGTGGCGCCCGGTTTCATTGACATCCACAACCATTCGGACAACTCCATCGTGATCGACGGGAATGCCGAAAGCATGATCCGGCAGGGCGTCACATCCATGATCTTCGGCGAGGGTGAATCGGTCGCGCCAGTCGGGGGGAAGCGGGGTGACAAGCCCGGAGCATGGAAGGATTTTGACGGCTATTTCGCGCATCTGCTTAAGCAGGGAATCAGGCCGAACATCGGCACCTTCGTCGGATCGAGTCAGATCTGGACCCACGTCCGCGGCTTTCAAGCCGGCCCACCCACGCCAGTCGAGCTTTCACAGATGGAAGACGCGGTGCGCGCTGCAATGCAGCAAGGGGCGCTGGGAGTCGCCAGTTCGCTCAGCGGACCTCCAGGATCGTGGATAGATACGGACACTCTGATCGCCATGTGCAAGGTTGCGGCGGGATATGGCGGCATCTATTCCACGCACTTGCGTACCGAAGGGCAAGGCGTGTTCGAATCCATTGCCGAAGCGCTCGATATCGGACGGCGCGCCAAGCTTCCAGTGGACATCATCCACCTGAAGTTGGCCGACCAGAAACTGTGGGGCAAGATGCCGGAGGTGATCGCCACTCTTCGCCAGGCGCGTGACAACGGCCAGCAGGTGGAGGCGAACATTTATCCCTATCGGGCCGGTCAGAACAACCTGTCCACGATTCTTCCGCCTTGGGCACACGAGGGTGGCACGGCAGCCATGCTCGATCGTCTGAAAGAACCGGCCACGCGATCGAAGATTCGTGATCAAGTGGAGCACGGCATCCCGGGAACGAACTGGTATAACCACTACACCGCCACGGGTTCGTGGGATGGCATGCTGCTGGTTTCACTTTCGAATCCCGCCTACAAGCAATTCGAAGGCAAGAGGATGAGCGAAGTGATCGCCACGCTCGGCGGGGACGCCATCGATGTCCTGTTCCGTGTGCTGCAAGACAATCAAGGGTCAGTGCCGACGATCTACTTCCACCACAGCGAGCAGGATATGCGGCACGCGTTGCAGCAGTCGTTTGTCTCGATTGGATCTGACGGAACCGCAGTGAAGACCGAGGGGCCGCTGGCGCAGGGGAAGCCTCATCCACGTTATTACGGCACCTTCCCAAGGGTGTTGGGACGCTACGTGCGCGACGAAAAAGTCCTCCCCTTGGAGGAAGCCATTCGCAAGATGACGTCTGCCAACGCCTCCAAAATCGGCATTTATGATCGCGGCCTCTTGCGGCCCGGGTTGTGGGCGGATGTAACGGTTTTCGATCCGGCAACCGTGATTGACAACTCGGTTTGGGAAAAGCCGCACCAGTACGCGAGTGGTATTGAATACGTCTTCGTCAACGGTGTGCTGGTGCTGCAGAAGGGGCAGCACACAGGAGCGCGCCCTGGCGCGATTCTCTATGGGCCAGGGAAATCGATGAAGGTAAATGAGGCCGCTCGGCCGTAGCGTCTGCCAAATCTAGCGAGGAGCCTCGACCACGCGTCTCGGAGACGCCGGTTCTCCGCGGGCTGCATCAAGAATGCAGGCTACCGAAGGCCGCGTGTAGCGTTTTTCACGCCCCACTCGGAACCCGTTGATTCTACAAGAGGACGTCATTGATGCGGACCACAGCCCCGAACAGTCCCGGCAAGCGGAAGAGCACGAAATGAGTCTTCTGCGGCATGGGTAGATCTATCGAGTGGAGCTGAGAACTCACGGCCATGGAGACCGCGGCACTGGCAATATCGGTGGAACTTCTTTGCCGGCGGCGCTATCTTGGGGCGTATGCGACGAACCATTCAAGTTGTCGGAACCGTCCTGGCGCTGGTCATTCTGGCGCTCGTCTGTCTTCCGCTATTGATAAGCGCTGACCGGTTCAGGCCCGCGCTGGAGTCGAAACTCTCAGACGCACTTGGCAGGAAGGTGACCATCGGCAGTCTGAGCGTCTCCATCCTCTCCGGTGGCGTGGCCGCCGACGGGCTGGCGATTGCCGACGATCCGGCCTTCGGCCAAGATCCGTTCCTGCAAGCCCAATCATTGCAGGTCGACGTGGAATTGTGGCCCCTCATCGCCTCGCGAAAGCTGATCGTGACCGGGCTTACCATCGGCGAGCCCCAGGTGGCGTTGCGCCAGTCCGCCGAAGGGCGCTGGAACTACTCAAGCCTCGGCGGCAAATCCAAGCCAGCCGATCTACCGGCGCGGGAAACAGTTGCCACGGACAGCCTCGACCTGAGCGCCAAACTGATCCGGATCGTCAACGGCCGTCTATCAGTTGGCAAAACCACCGGGCGTCAGAAGCCGCTGGCTCTCGAAAACGTCAATGTCGAGGTTCGTGACTTCGCCCCAGCGACTGCTTTTCCATTCTCATTCCAAGCTAAAGTTGCCGGCGGAGGCGACGTTACGCTCGAAGGAAAAGCGGGACCAACTGATGGGACCGATGCCGCGCTCACCCCGCTCTCAGCAACGCTCGACGTCAAGCAATTGAACCTGGCGGCCGTACTGGCGGATACCGCTCCCGACATCTCCGGTATTGCCTCGCTCAACGCCAGCGCGGATTCCTCGAACGGCCTGCTCGCTCTGAAGGGCAAGCTGACTACGGAAGGTCTGAAGCTCGCCAGGAATGGCACTCCCTCGAAAAGGGCCGTGGCGTTCGATTTCGATACCAGCCACGACCTGCGCCAGCACTCCGGCGTGCTCAGACGAGGCGATCTCCACATTGGCGCCGCCACTGGGAGCATGACCGGGAACTACACCGAGCGCGGCGAATCCATGGTGCTCGGCCTGAAGTTCACGGGAACAAGCCTGCCCGTTTCGGAACTGGCCGAGTTGCTTCCGCCGCTCGGGATCGCGCTTCCCAAGGGTTCCAGCCTTGAGGGCGGCACTGCAGCAGCCGCGCTTATTATTGAAGGGCCTGCTGACCGGCTCGTGGCGGACGGCTCGGTGTCCTTGGATAAGACGCGGCTTGCCAACTTCGACTTGGGCACAAAGATGACAATCATTGAAAAGCTGGCAGGCATCAGGCGCGGCCCAAACACGGATATCGAAGTCATGCATGCCAAATTGAGTTATTCCCCGGACGGGACATCCGTTCAAGACATTCAACTCGTCGCCCAGGGCATCGGCGAGTTGAAGGGGAGTGGAACAGTGAGCCCCGCCAATGCGCTTGATTTCCGGATGAGCGCAACCATACAAACCTCGCGCTCCGCCCTTCTGAGTCAGACTCCCGTGCCGTTCTTCATCCAGGGCACGGCCACTGATCCGGTCTTCAAGCCGGATGTCAGTGGCCTGGCCGCGGCGCAGGCGAAGTCATTGCTGCAGAAAGAGGCGCAGAAACGGCTGAAAGGAACGGCGGGAGAGGCCGCCGGCGGCTTGCTGGACAGGCTGCTCGGGGGCAAGAAGAAGTAGGACGCTCAGCATGCTCTGGCCACAGGCCGCCTGATCAACCCATAGGGGCAATCCAGCCGCTGATGCCTTTTCCGCGCTCGGGGCGTAGAACATGAAGGCATCGAAACCGGACCCCCGGGCGTATGATACGGAAAACGGGAACTGAGGCAGGAGGATGACCACCATGCTCAACAAACAAAGAACTTGCGATTTGTTTTTACCATGGAATTTAGGTGGCTCCCCAGGAATCGTGGTTTCCAACCCGTTCTCGCAAGGTATCTTAATGCCGACGGCGTTCTCAATGTGCGGTTTCCTTCTCGCAACGTAGCGTATAGTGGTTTGTTATGCGAACGAAACAGCCATCCCGGGAACTCGTACCGTTGAGCCGGTTCGTGGACGGGCTTCAGGAGTCTGGACGCTACACTTTCACTCGGGAGGAAGCGACTGACTCATGCAGCCTGTCGGAGATCGCCTTCCGGCATGCTGCCTTGAGGCTACAGAAGCAAAACCGCCTGGCCGCGCCGCGACGGGGTTTCTTTGTGATTGTGCCGCTGGAATACCGGTCAGCCGGCGCGCCGCCGCCAGCGTGGTACATTGATGCGCTCATGCGATTTCATGGCAGACCATATTACGTTGGTCTCCTTTCCGCCGCTGCTCTACATGGCGCCGCTCATCAGCAGGCCCAGGAGTTCCAGGTAATTACCGACCGGGCCCTGCGGCCGGCCATCGTTGGCAGGACACAGTTGCGGTTCTTCTACAAACGTCATCACGCCCAAACCCCGACCGTTGCGCTGAAAGTTGAGACGGGTACGATGCTGGTGTCGTCTCCAGAGGCGACTGCTTTCGATCTTGTTCGCTATGCCCTCGCCGCGGGGGGCTTTGGCAATATCGTCTCCGTGCTCGCGGAACTTGCGGAGAAGATCGACCCAGAACGATTGTTGAGAGCGGCGGAAACCGAGCCAGAACTTGCGGCGGTGCAACGGTGCGGTCTGCTCCTGGAACTCGCGGGCGCTGGGGACAAGGTTGGCCAGTTGGCGAATTGGATCGCTGATCGGAAGCCCCGTACCATTCCGCTGCGGGCGGATCGCGACGCTCAGGGAGCAGTGAGGAGCCAACGCTGGCGAGTGCTGCTGAACGAGAGGATCGAGGTGGAGGAATGATCCCACGCGCACACATCACGGCGTGGCGGCGAACGGCGCCTTGGTCCAGCGATGCACAGGTGGAGCAGGATCTGGTCATCTCCCGGGCTCTGGTCGAGATCTACTCGGATTTAACTCTCTCTTCTTCGTTGGCCTTCCGAGGTGGGACTGCACTCCACAAGCTGTATCTCAGCCCAGCATCGCGGTATTCAGAAGACATCGATCTCGTACAAATCGAGGCCGGCGCCATCGGCTCAGTGATCAGTGGGCTTCGCAGCCGACTGGATCCCTGGTTGGGCGAGCCTCGGCGTAAGCAGTCGGAGGGTCGAATGACGCTTCTGTATCGATTTGAGTCGGAGGTTCCGCCCGTCACGCCTCTCCGGCTAAAGATTGAGGTCAACACGCGCGAGCACTTCTCCGTACTGGGCTTGGCGAGGAAGCGGGTTGCCGTCGTCAACCCATGGTTCGACGGCGCTGCCGAATTAACGACGTACGAGTTGGAGGAACTGCTGGCCACGAAGCTGCGAGCCTTTTATCAGCGTAAGAAAGGTCGTGATCTGTTCGACCTGTCAACAGCCCTCGTTCGTTTCCCAAGCCTGGACGCCGAGAAGGTAATTCGCTGCTTTCAGCATTACATGGAGGTGAACGGCGCCCGCGTGTCGCGTGCCGAATTCGAAGCGAACCTCGCTGGGAAGCTCTCCGATCCGGTCTTCCACGCCGACGTCGCACCACTGTTGGTGCTGAGCGACAATGCCGACGTACAGTTCAATGTCGTCCGGGCAGCAGAATCCGTCCAACACTTGTTCCTTTCGAGGCTTCCAGGCGAACCATGGAAGGGACTCGGCTGAGTGTGTCGGAAGAGCAACTGAAGGCGGCGTTGGCGGAGTGCGCTCGCCTCAACGCGGAGAATGCGCGCTTTCGCTCGATCCTTGCCGCTCATGACCTGCTGCCCAAACTGGCAGAAGAGGATCCTGTTGTCAAATCATTGGAGAGCAGCACCGGAATCCACAACGGATCGCCGCCCAGAGCAAAACTGCAGCTCTTCAAGAGCCTGTTCCGCGGGCGGGAAGACATCTACGCGTTGCGCTGGGAGAGAGGGGAGAAACACGGCTACGCACCCGCTGCCGATATGGACTGGAATGCCATTCATGCGGCGCCACCAGACAAGCGGAAGCAGGTCGCGCGAAAAACGAGGATCCTGCGGCCGCTCACCGACGCGGCAATTCGAGATCACCTCGAAGGCAAAGCGACCATCGGGATCTACCCCCTCCTGGCGGACAAGACTTGTTGGTTCCTTGCCGTCGACTTTGACAAATCGGGCTGGCGCGAGGACGCCGTCGTGTTCCTGGCGACATGCCGCCGTTTCAACGTGCCGGCCTCGCTGGAAAGGTCAAGGTCTGGAAACGGCGCACACATCTGGCTCTACTTCGACTGCCCAGTGCGGGCGGCCGACGCGCGCAGATTGGGCGCGGCGCTCCTGACCAGGGCCACCGAATCGCGCCACGAGATTGGTTTGGATTCCTATGACCGGCTCTTCCCCAACCAGGACACGATGCCCAAGGGAGGATTCGGCAACCTGATCGCGCTGCCCCTCCAAAAGGTTCCGAGGAAGTCAGGCAACAGCGTCTTTGTCGATGAGTGGTTGGAGCCGTATCCGGACCAGTGGCAGTACTTGTCCAGGGTCGAACGCATTCCGGCCGACATGCTGCCGACCCTCATCCACGAACTGGCCCCCGAGGGGAACTTCGTAGGAGTCCGGTTCGCAGTGACGGAAGAAGAAGCTGGTGTAGATCCGTGGTTGTTGTCGCCATCCAAGACGAGACGTGAGAGGCGAATTGCTGGTCCGCTTCCGGCGAGAGTCCGGTTTGTCTTTTCGAACTTGGCCTACATCGAAAAGAAAGATCTGCCACCCGCAATGCTGGATCGTCTCTGCCGGCTGGCGGCATTCCAAAATCCTGAGTTCTATAAGGCGCAGGCGATGCGCCTTTCCACTTACGGCAAGCCGCGCATCATCTCCTGTGGCGAGAACTTCCCGGAGCACATCGGGCTGCCGCGAGGATGCGGGCAGGAAGCGCTGGATCTTCTCAGAGCTAA
This sequence comes from Bryobacteraceae bacterium, assembly GCA_014860455.1. Taxonomy (GTDB): domain Bacteria; phylum Acidobacteriota; class Terriglobia; order Bryobacterales; family Bryobacteraceae; genus PNKE01. The sequence continues at coordinate 29,052 of JACZJQ010000319.1, forward strand.
CGGGATTGACCCGGAGATCCAGGATGAGCGCACACTCGGGCATCCAATCGACGTCGAGTTTCGTGGAACGTTGCTGCCTGCACAAAACGAAGCTGTGACGCAGGCCTCGGCCCATGACATCGGCGTGATCTGCGCGCCGACCGCGTTCGGAAAGACGGCCGTGGGAGCATGGCTTATTGCGCATCGGAAGGTGAACACCCTTGTGGTTGTGCATCGCCAGCAACTTCTGGATCAGTGGCGCGCACGCCTCGCGACATTTCTTGAACAGCCCGCCGCGTCGATTGGACAAATCGGCGGCGGCAAGGCGACCCGCACTGGGGATATAGACGTGGCGGTGATCCAGAGCCTCCACCGTAAAGGCGAGGTCCATGACTTCGTTGCAGAGTACGGTCAAGTGATCATAGATGAGTGCCACCATCTCTCCGCGTTTACGTTCGAGCAGGTCCTGAAACAGGTGAAGGCCCGCTACGTGGTCGGCTTGACCGCGACCCCTTTCCGCAAGGATGGCCACCAACCGATCATCTTCATGCAGTGCGGCCCCATTCGATTCAGTCTCAGTGCTCGGAAAGCAGCGGAATCCTCGCCATTTAAACATTCAGTAGTCCCGCGCTACACGGAATTCAGCGTTCCGGCCGTAGATGCGGAGATCACGAT
>JACZJQ010000320.1 GCA_014860455.1 Bryobacteraceae bacterium
TAGAACTCCCGCGCCAGCCCGCCCACCGCTTCATCATTCCGGAACCAGTGGTTATTGATATCCGACGAGCCCAGCCCCTCCACAGCGAATCCACCCACATGGCGCTCCGGCGCCACCAGCACCACCTCGCGCCCCGACTGCCGCGCCGCAATCGCCGCTGTCACTCCGGCCGCCGAACCGCCATAAACAACCACATCGGCCCCAAACGCCACCAACGCCATCATCAGCGCACCAACAACCAATCTCGCCATACGCCCGAGTATATGCCGCACGCCAGAGCGAGGCCGCCGAAGATGGTATGGTCTCAAGTGAAGGAGTTGCTACTGCCATGTCAATCACCACCCGCCGGGGCTTCATCACAACCTTTGGAACCGCGCCGTTTTTCGTCCGCAACCTGATCTCCGCGCCACCCTCCGGCAAGCTCCGCCTGGCCAGCTTCGGCGCCTCCGGCATGGCCTATTCCACCCTCGACGGCATCGCCACCCACGCCAACGTCACCCTCGCCTGCGCCGCCGAAGTCGACTCCACCCGCCTCGCCCGCATGCAAAAGAAATACCCCGATGTGAAGGTCTACGCAGACTGGCGCGAGATGCTCGACAAAGAGCGCAAGAACCTCGACATCGCCTGCGTCGGCACCCCCGACCACATGCACGCCCCGCAAGCCATGGCCTCCATGCGCCATGGCCTCCACATCTACGTCCAGAAGCCTCTCACCCAGAACCTTTACGAAGCCCGCAAGCTCACCCAGGAGGCCCGCAAACGCCGCCTCGTCAGCCAGATGGGCATCCAGATCCACTCCAGCAAGGAGTACAAGACCGCCGTCCGCCTCGTTCAGGAAGGCGCTATCGGCAAGATCAAGGAAGTCCACGCCTGGAGCAATAAGAAGTGGGGCGACACCGAACCCATGCCCAACCGCACCGACCCCGTCCCCGACACCCTCAATTGGGACCAGTGGCTCGGCGTCGCCGCCTCCCGCCCCTTCATCGCCAACTACTACCACCCCGGCAACTGGCGCAAGCGTCTCGACTTCGGCACCGCCACCTTCGGCGACATGGGCTGCCACATCTACGACCCCGTCTTCGCCGCCTTGCGCCTCACCTCGCCGCTCACCGTCCGCTCCGAAGGCCCCGCGCCCAACGACCATAGCTGGGCCGTCAACGCCGTCATCCACTACGTCTTCCCCGGCACCATGTTCACCGAGGGCAACACAGTCAGCGTCACCTGGTACGACGGCGACCAGCGCCCGCCTGCCGCCATCCAGGCGCTCGCCGGCAACCGCCGCCTGCCCGGCCAGGGTTCCATCATGATCGGGACCAAGGGCATTATGATCCTGCCTCACATCGGCATGCCCATCCTCCTGCCCGAAGACCAGTTCAAAGGCTTCGCCATCCCGCAGCTCGAAACCGTCGATCACTACCACGAGTTCGTCAACGCCGTCCTGGGCAAGACCCGAACCTCCACCACATTCGACTACGCCGGCCCCCTGACCGAAGCCGTCCTGCTCGGCCCCCTGGCCACCCGCTTCCCCAAGACCACCCTCGAGTGGGAAGCCAAAAAACTGCGCTTCAAAAACTCCAAGGAAGCCACCGCCTTCGTCCGCCGCACCTACCGCGACGGCTGGAAAGTCAAAGGCCTCTAGCAACCAGCAATCAGGGCCAATCAGGGACCAATCCGGGACTACCAATCCGCGATCCGGAAATCTTGGACGGATTGGAGTGGACCCCTGCATTGAGACAGGAGAAATAGGGACAGTTCCCCGTTCGCTGAGAATCCGTTGGCTCGCTAGCAGGGTCTACTGCATATGGTCTCCGTTTGCGGCTCTACCCCGTTTATCGCCGTTTAACCCTGGTCGTCGCGGCGGCTTGAGTTTCTCAACTGGCGATAGCTATGCCGGTAGAGGAACAGGAATGCCTTTCTTGGTGTCAGTAGGGACAATGCGCCTCGTCGTGGTTCTTGCGTCGCTGGCATGCTGCGCCTGCGGGCCACCGCTGGAAGTGAACCTGTCAAAGGAGATGACGCCCGATCAGATGGCGGATCGAGCGACCCACATTTTTATCGGAGAGATTCTGCAGCATAGGGTCGAGTCGTGGCCGTTCCTGAGGATTCCAGGTGAGCCGTTTTCCATCCAAGGAATCGGGAAATGGATGGTGTTGGTGCGACACGTGAAAGTGGATATGTTGATTCGCGGGTCAGAGGAACGCACGTTCATCCCCATACACGAGATCTTCTGGACGGGGGGCGCGTCGGGCAATTGGAACTCAACTCGAAACCAAGAGAGGTATCTCTTTCTCGTGCGGCGAGAAGGACACAGATACCACGTCGTCCGGGACTATTGGCGAAGCATCTTTCCTTACTATGGGGGTAATCACAAGAGACTCCCCCTTTCTGACCGTTCGCCGATTCTGGAGCGATTCGCCCTATTGAATCACTTTCCCGGCCGAGGGTATGCACGTGGATTCGGGGATCCCTACAGGTCCGATCCTGGGTTGGCACTCTCAGAGTGGCGCAGAGCTAAGCTCCAGAGGGGTCTATTGCGCCATCCGGATCGCAGAGTTCAACTCAGGGCGTGTGAAGCGCTTCTCTTCCTGCGGATGGCGCAGGACGAGTGCTGGGAGCGGTTTTCCCCCGAAGAACGCCGCACGCTCAACCACTTTCACAATGTGTTGGACCCGGTCCGGGAATTCGAAGCAAACAGGCGGTTTGAATTGGACCCCATGTCCCGGTGGAAGATGGAACTCAGACAATGGTCATGGAGCCCGGATGGTCAGAAGAGCATGTTGAGTCTTTTCACGACGATCCGCAAGCCTTCGCTGCGCGCTCACTTCTGCCGCGAGTTCCTCAAACTCTACCCGTCGGACACCGACAATGGCTGTCCGCCGGATCGCCCGCCTCCAGCAACCATCGTCACCATGGACGGCGATGTGCCGTTGACCGGTGAGTGGCCAACCGATCATTAGGCAGCGGGTCACATTCGTTCAAGATCATCCCCGGTCCGGTCGCCTCGAGATTTACCGGTATTCAGGGTGTTCGCCGACTGGAAGAGCACGACGTCGACCTCCCGTTCCCCCATGGGGCCAAGACCAGGGCCGAGCGGACACTCTCGAAAGTCCTCTTCGGTATTCAGGGTGTTCGCCGACTGGAAGAGCACGACGTCGACCTCCCGTTCCCCCATGGGGCCGAGACCAGGGGCGAGGGGACACTCTGGAGTGGACCCCTGCATTGAGACAGGAGAAATAGGGACAGTTCCCCGTTCGCTGAGATTTGGTTGTCTCGCTGGCGGGGTCCACTTATCCCACACGCCGGGACAAGCAAACCGTCAACTGGGGCCAAACCGGGACAAGCCGGCCTGCCAGAGGCCGAGTAGGGCGGTCCCCCTCGCACCACGGGCGGCGCCCTCGCCGGCAGAGTTTTCGTGGCGCAGGCACTCTTGCCTGCCGTCTCGACAATCGTGTCGAGACGTCTTCGGCTCCCACCCCGGCACCGTTCGTAGCGCGGACCTCCAGGTCTGCCGTGTCGGCGGTACGGACCGGGCACATACTAAACAGAACGTGCCGGGCACATAGCAGA
>JACZJQ010000321.1 GCA_014860455.1 Bryobacteraceae bacterium
CCACTCCAACCGCGCCCCCTCAGCCTTTCCTCGGGAACAGCCTCGCCGCATTCCCTGCCAGCAGTGCCTTGGCGATCTCCACGGCGTCGGCCTCCGTGCACCACCCCTGCTCCACCTTCTCCGCCAGCACCCGCGCGATGTTCTCCCGCGCCATCACCGCATGAGCATAGGTCAGCTCCACATACCGGTAATCGCCCCCAAACCCAAGGATCTTGGTATACGGCATCGCGTCCAGCATTTCCGACAGCGCCCGCCGCGCCGTCGCCGGCGACAGCACATGCGCCCAGCAGAAATCCACATGCACGTTTGGGAACATCTTGCCCAACACCGTCACCTCATGAACATACGGGTAACCAATATGGAACAAATCGAACGTCACCTTGGGATACAGATTGAACACGTTCTGCAGGTGCATCGGACGCGTGTTCTCCACCCAGCCCGAGTTGCCCGCCGGGGTCCCGGTATGGATCTGCACCGGCAGCCCGCGCGCCTCGGCCAGCCGCATCGCGTGGTGGAACATATGGTCCTCGAGGTTGCGGTACGGCCTTTCCGTGAACCGCGCCGTACCCGCCGGCGCCCCACGTGCGTTCTTGGCCAGCGCCTCGAAGTCGCGCTCGGCGTCGCCTTCCGATACTTCGTTGAACCGGATCTCCCGCGAATAAGCCAGCGTCGATTTCACCGCGATCATGCCCTGCGCGATGCTTTGTTCCAGCCGCTTCTCCATCGCCGCTTTCAGCCCTGCCAGCGAGGTGACCGCCACGCCGGTCACCTTCTCCATGCTCTTCAGCGCGGCTGCGTTGCCCGGCGTGATGAACCAGTCGAGCTTGCGCGCCAGCACGAAGAACCGCGCATCGGGCCGCATCGGATCCCCGTGCCAGTAGTCGTCCAGCACGCCATAGAGGATCTTCGCCCGCCGGTGCAGCACCTCTTCGTACAGACCCGGCTTGTTCATCAGGCGAATCTCGGCCTCGGCCTTCTCGACAGTCGAGGCGTTCACCTCGGCGATGCCGTAGATGTCCTTCATCGCGATCCGGAACGCCTGTCCGTAGCCGGTGAACCGCGCCGCCCGGTAGTAGGGCTCAAAAATCGCCCAGCGTTCGCGTAACGGAATCTTGGGATCTTCCAGCGTCTTGGCCGTCGCCGGAGGCAATCCGGCGCTGACGGCATCATTCAGTAGGTAGTGGCTGATCAGCGTGAACAGCCCCGCCTTGGCCGATATGCGTTCGTCCTCCCACAACAGGTGCTCGTGGGAACTGACGATATCGAGCTTGCCGATCTCGTCGCGAAGGCTCGAAAGCAAGGCCGCCGAAGCCGGGACCGCTAGGGTGGAGGAGAGAAAGCTGCGCCGTCTCATGACGGGCTTGATTCTATCGCGTCCGGGGGGTGTTGCCGGTGCGCGGCTTCACAACATGATGCAATACGTACTCGGTCTGGATCGGAACCTGGCTCTTGAACCGGCTGCGCAGCAGCACCTGGTAGCAGTCCGGCACTGTGCCTGTTTCGGCGCTCAGCCGGCGTGTCAACTCGCGCAGGTGCGCCGGATCGGTGACGTAGTCGGCCGCCGCCCAGGTGCCTTCAGTCGACGACGATCCAAGCACCAGCACCTCACCCCAGCCCTCAATGCCCCTCATCCGCGTGATGATCGAATAATCCTCGGGGATGTCCTCGGTGTTGGCTGGCGTCGGCTTGCTGTAAGTGGCCTTTTCGCCAGGGCGGATGCGCAGATTGTGCACCGCGCCGCTGTCGATAATGAAGTCCTGATCGATCGGCAGGTCCCGGACCTGCGGGTTGAACTTGCGCGGCCCGAGGAAGACCAGATTCGAGGAGCGAATGTCCTCCCAAGAAAGCACGGAGCTGCGCTTGATGATCATGTCCTGTTTCTTGTCGCTCAGCACTGCGGCCAGCCGGAAGGCGGCGACGGCTTCGCCGAACGGCGCCCAACGGTGGGTTTCCGATGCTGGCGTCGGGTTCTTCAGCAGCCGGCGCATCTCTTCCAGCGGCAGGTCGCGCTCCGCGCTCGCCCAGTCGTTTACCAGAGGGTGGCGGAAGTAGGAGTTATGGAAGCGGACAAACAGCGGGCTGCCCAGGACTACGGTGATCGGTTTGCTCGATTGAACGAATGGTCCCCAGAACTGTGTCATCTCCGGGGTCCATTCAAGGCGGTTGGGTCCGGATGGATGCTGTTTCAGCGAGACGATCCAGAGGGCGAGGCCCAGGCAAACAACGCCCAGCACGGCGGTGAGAATCTTCCACACGGCCGAGCGGTTTGATGGCGGAAGCGCGGCTGGTTCCGGCTGAGCCTGTTGCTTGAACTCGATCTCGAAATGGCCCTTGGGAAGCCGGATCTGCCAGGGAGATTGAGGGGCCTCCGAGGTGTAATACTGCTCCAGCCGCTGGCGGAGCTTCCCCGCCTGGACGCGGACCGAGGCATCCACTCTGGGATCATAGTCTTCGGGCTTGCCCATCACGTCCCGGCCGATCGTGTACTCCTTCACATCGCGAGATTTGCCCGCAAGGTACGCCTCCGCGACGTAAGAAAGCAGCCGGCGCAGCGAGTCGGCATTGCGCAACGCAACGCTTGCGAGAACCCGATCGAGCTCTTCCCGGAACGCCTGGCTGTCTGGCCGAACCTCTTGCACATCAATAGACTACACGAATTTCAACGCGATTGCTAACCGGTAACTAACCGGTTAGCTGCTGTAGGAAACTTCCAGATTCCACCGGAAAGGTCTGTAATTGCACGCGGGGGTCAACTTCGCCAAGTTGGCGAGTGAGGTTGTGGCCTACCCATGAAGGAGACGCGCATGTTGCCACGTTTGCTCGCAGTGCTTACATTAGCCGCCCTGATGGCGGCGCCGGCCGCGTTGGCTCAGGAAGCCCGCGGCACGATCGTTGGAAGAGTGGTCGACGCTTCCGGTTCTATCGTTCCGAACGCCACGGTGGAAGTCACCAACAAGGCGATGGGAACCAAGCTCACGCTGACTACCACCGAGGCCGGGCTCTACCAGGCTCCGTTCCTGATTCCGGGAATCTACAGGGTTGAAGCCTCGTTGACCGGCTTCAAGAAGTATGTTCGGGACGACATCGAACTCCGGGTCAACGACCGTATCGAGGTGGCCATCCAATTGGAGGTTGGCACGACCGAACAGAGCGTGACCGTCACCGGCGAGACGCCATTGCTGAGCACAGAATCGGCCTCGCTCGGATCGGTGGTCGATGGCCGGCGAGTGACCGAGTTGCCCATCCCGCACGGCAACCCTTACTTCCTGATCAGCCTGGCCGCCGGCGTGTCGTTCACCCGCGACCCGCGTCTGGACCGCCCCTTTGAACCTACCCATATCGTCGGCTACACGATGGACGGCACCCGCGCCAACCGCAGCGACGTCACCATCGACGGCGCGGTGTCCACGGCAACGGCCAACGCCGGCGAGGTGATCTCCTCTTATGTGCCGCCGGCCGACATCGTGGCCGAGTTCAAGGTCCAGACCGCCACCTTCGACGCCTCGTTCGGGCAGACCGAAGGCGGCGTAACCAACATCAGCTTGAAGTCGGGCACCAACGACCTGCACGGCACGGGCTACTACACCGCCATGCGGCCGAGTTGGTTCGCCAACGACTTCTTCGCCAACGCCACCAAGACGCCGCGCCCGGACTTCTACTATCACCGCTGGGGCGCTTCAGCCGGCGGTCCGGTCGTGCTTCCGAAGCTGTACGACGGTCGAAACAGGACCTTCTTTATGTACGGATACGAGGGCATCAACGAGGCCAGGCCGCGAAATAACGGCACCCCGACCGTGCCGACCACGGAAATGAAGAACGGTGATTTCTCGAAGTTGCTGGGTGTCGCCTCCTCCTACCAGATCTACAACCCCTGGACGCGGCGGGCGGTTTCGGGCGGACGCTTCCAGCAGGATCCGTTTGCTGGCAACATCATTCCGTCCTCGCTGTTCAACCCCATCTCAAAGAAGGTGTTGGGCAGCTTCTACCCGGCGCCGCTCCAGGCCGGTGACGCCGATTTCCGGAACAACTACCTGCGCCCAGACCTCATGGAGGTGGCCGACTACTTCACCCATTCGATCCGCATGGACCACAACGTCACCGACAGCAACCGGCTGTTTGCGCGCGTGAGTTGGTATGACCGCACCAGCACCTACAACGACTACTTCGATAACGACGCCTCGGGCACCTACTTCTGGTTCAAGTCCCGCGCGGCCGTGATCGACGATGTCTACACGATCAACCCAACGACGGTGCTCAACTTCAGGTACGGATACAACCGGTTCATCCGGGGCACGAGCGGCAAGTTGGAGAACATGGGCTATGACCTGTCTTCGCTCGGATTCCCCTCCTCTTACAACAGCCTGATCTCGCCCGCCATCCGGCAGTTCCCGCGCTTCGATATCACCAGCTACCAGGGAACAGCACAAGGCGGCGAGAGCCGGCCCAACGACACACACAATGTGATCGCCAGCGTCCAGAAGATGCTCCAGACCCACTCGATCAAGGCCGGCGCCGAGTTCCGCTCATACCGCGAGACCCGTGTCACGTTCGGCAACGACGAAACCGGCCGGTTCAATTTCGACTCCACCTGGACGCGCGGCCCGCTGGACAACGCAGCGACGTCGCCCAGCAGCGTGGGCCAGTCCGTGGCCGCGTTCCTACTCGGGCTGCCGAGTTCGAGCAGCCTTGTAAACCGGAATGCGAGCTACGCCGAGCAGTCGGTTTCGTGGTCTTACTATGTCCACGACGACTGGAAGGTGAATTCGAAGCTGACCCTGAATCTCGGCCTGCGCTGGGAGCACGACGGTGCTCTCACCGAACGCTGGGACCGCAGCGTCCGGACCTTCGACCTGAACTACACGCAGCCGTTCCAGGCCGCGGCGCAGGCCGCCTACGCGCTGAATCCGACCTCGGAGGTGCCGGCGAGCAGCTTCGTGACCAAGGGCGGGCTGACTTTCGCCAACGTCAACGGCCAGCCGCGTGAACTGTACAACACGCCGAAGAACAACTGGATGCCCCGGCTGGGCGCGTCCTACCGGCTCACCAACAAGACGGTGCTGCGCGGCGGCTATGGCATGTTCTACGGCTTCCTCGGCCAGCGGCGCGGCGACGTGATCCAGACCGGATTCAGCCGAACGACCTCGTTCGTTCCATCGCTGGACAGCGGCCTCACCTTCAAGGCCACTCTGTCCAATCCGTGGCCGGACGGCATTCTCGAACCGATCGGCGCCGCTCAGGGTTATCAGACCAGCGTCGGCCAGAGCATCACGTTCTTCAACGAGAACCCCGTGCGCCCGCTGATGCAGCGCTGGCAGTTCGGCATCCAGCAGGAACTGGGCAAGGGCTTCGTGTTCGACATCTCCTATGTCGGCAACAAGGGCTCGGACATTGAGATCACGCAGAACATCAACGCCACTCCGCAGAAGTATCTGAGTACGCTGGGGGTCCGCGATCAAGCAAAGATCAACTACCTGAGCACCAATTTGCCGAACCCGTTCCGCAACCTGATGCCTACCGGCGCTTCGAGCACGTTCACCGGCGCCAACATGTCGCGTGAGCGGCTGCTAAGGCCGTACCCGCAATATGATTCGGTGACGGCTTCACGGTTTGACGGCTACTCCTGGTACAACTCGCTTCAGGCCGGCATCGACAAGCGCTTTTCGAAGGGCTACACCATTGGGGTGAACTACACCTGGTCAAAGTACATGCAGGCGACTGAAACGCTGCAGTCCGACGACCTGGCCCCGACGCGGGTGATTTCCGACTTTGATCGTCCCCACCGGCTGGTGGGCAGCGGCATCGTCGAACTGCCGTTCGGCAAGGGCAAGAAGTTCCTCAATGTCGGGGGCGTGGCCAACGGGATCGTGGGCGGATGGCAGGTTTCGGCGGTCTACACGCTGCAAAGTGGTTCGCCGATCAACTTCGGCAACATCATCTTTTATGGGGCCGACCCCCAGACGATCGCGTTGCCGCGCAGCCAGCAGACCGTGGCCCGGTGGTTCAATACCGATGCCGGCTTCGAGAAGAACGCGTCGCGGCAACTGGCCTCGAATGTGAGGCCATTCCCGCTGCGGTTCAGCTCCATCCGGGCCGACATCATGAACAACTGGGACGTTTCGATTCAGAAGAACACCATGGTCAAGGAGCGGTACAACTTCCAGTTCAAGGCCGAGTTCCTGAACGCGATGAACCACCCGTTGTTCCCGGCGCCGAACACGACGCCGACCGCCGCGGCGTTTGGTTCGGTTGTCGCCTCGACGACGGCCAACTACGCGCGCCGCGTGCAGTTGACCGGCAAGTTCATCTTCTGATAACCGTGCACACCGTCGGGCCAACGGCCTGACACCTCCAATTGAAAGGCCGGCTTCCCCTAAGAAGGGATGCCGGCCGTTGTTTCCCTAAAGCCCCGATCAGCGGAGCCTGTTTGAAAGTGGCGGAGGAAGAGGGATTCGAACCCCCGAGCGAGTTGCCCCGCTAACGGTTTTCAAGACCGCCGGTTTCAACCACTCACCCATTCCTCCACCTCCAGATTAACCCGGACGGTGGCGCGATGCCAGCACAGGCATGGGCTGTGTCGCGACTGGCCGGCGATGAGGCTGTGGTGGCGGCCGGACGTCCAGGTTGACCCGCACGGTGGCGCGATGCCAGTGCGGGCATGGGCGTTGAGGCTATTGGCCCGCGATGAGTCGATGGTGGCGGCCGAGCCAATAGGGCAGCAGCAGCGTGGCTCCGTCATCCTCTCCGCAGCCTGCGCAGCCGCCGTCGATGACGAACGGGTTGCCGTTCCACTTCATCACGGGCCGTTCGTCGGCGGGCAGCAACTGCTTGAACTCGATCCGGCGATGGCGGTCCACGGCATCCACCTTGGTGACGTCGGCGCGGTGGGAGTTGCGGATGGTCCACTTAATGAGGTCCATGGGCAGGCGCTGCATGGTCCAGACGGCACCTTCGAGATCGACGTTGGCGGTGGGGTTGGCCACCTTGTAGATGAAGTTCCAAAGCGGGTTGGCTTCGCGCTGGATGTTCTGCCACCACTGGTCGAGGCCCTGGCGATACAGCGCCAGCAGCGCCGGATCCTTCTCGTAGAGGAAGAGCGGATAGAAGGAGAGCAGGGCGAGTTCCTCGTCGGAGTAGTTCAATTCCTCCTGGAGCTCGAGGTAGCGGGTGGTCATCTTCGCGTAGCCCATGTCGTTGGCCAGGCGGAGGTACTCGCGCTGGTACTTCGCATCGCCGGTGACGTGGTGGGTCACCTTGAGGAACATCAAAATTTCGGCGGCGTTGAGCGGCGCGTCGGGCTTGCCTGTTTCGCTGGCGAAGTAGTCGGGGTGCCAGCGGCCCCAGCGGGTGGGTTTGCCGGTGACGTCGACCAGATAGAGATCGTTTGAGAGGATGTGGTCCATGATGCGGCGGGCGGTGGCCTGGACGCGGGTTTTGAGGGCGGGGTCGGGCAGCAGGTCGTGAACGAGGGCGAAGATGAGGAAGTGGCCGACGATTTCGTCAGACGATGTGTCGGCTTTCCAGCGGATGCCATCCTGGGCGTCGTACCAGAAGCCGTCGCGGGGCTGGATCTCTCCGGGTTTGATGTAGGACCGGGCAGGGAAGCCGGGTCGGCCGGTGACCTGTTCGAGGAACAGGATGGCGTCGACGGCTCGCCGGGCGCGGGCCAATGCTTCGGGCGATTTTGTGACGGAATACTGGAAGCACTGGGCGGCGGCGTACATGGCGGTCCAGAGGCCGTCGTTGTCGTTGGAGACGGTGACGTTTGAGGATGGGTCGCCGGGGGTGCGGAAGGTGGAGTCGGCGACAAAGCCATGGCGGTCGTGGCGAGAGGCGATGCGTTGCTCGAAGGCGGCGGCCTTTTGGGCAAGGGTGGTGGGGGTGTAGCGGATGCGGGAGACGCCCTTGGGGGTGCGGACCCAGGCCCCGCGGACATCAGGCACGATGGCGAGGACATTATCGTCGGCGAGCCAGCGGCGGGAGGCGAAGTATTGGACGCGGTCGCGGGGGTCGGCTGAATGGTCGATACGGATAAGTCCCTGAGGGGTGCCGATCCATTGAATCGCGCCCGCCGAGGCGGTGGCGGTGATGGAGGCAAGCGGCAGCGCCGGGGCGGTCGCCTTGAGGGCGGCTGGTACCGCGGCGGCACCGGCGGCGTGGAACTCGACGGTCTTGCCTTCATAGGGCTTGAGTTGAAAAGGCTGCGCGCCGGCGGCGATCGCCACTGCGCCGCAGATGAGCATGAGCGCGACAGGAATACGGATGCAATCGAGTCTTTCCGGCATGTTTCTAAGTAGACTAGCAAGCTGCCAAGGCAGCCGCTCGGCCCGTCATGCCCTCACCCGCCTATATAGAACCCGGGAAACTGCCGATACACGTATGATGGTGGTAGGCCGGAACTGGAGGGTCGGTCAGAGCCGATGAAAGTACTTATCGCCGACGACAGCCTGGTGATGCGTAGGCTGCTGCAGGCGACTCTGGAAGGATGGGGCTTCGAGGTCGTCTGCGCCGCCGATGGCGCGGAGGCGTTAGCCTGTCTTCAGGGGAAGGATCCTCCGCGGATGGCAATCCTCGACTGGATCATGCCGGTAATGACCGGGCCGGAGGTCTGCCAGAAGGTGCGGGATCTGAGGTCGGAGACCTACACGTACCTGATCCTGCTGACCTCGAAGAGCCAGCGTGAGGATATCGTCGAGGGGATGGGGGCCGGCGCGGACGATTATGTCGTCAAGCCGTTCGACAAGCACGAGTTAGAGGTCCGGCTGAGGGCCGGCCGGCGCATCCTGGATCTTCAGATGGAGTTGATGCAGGCCCAGGAAGCGTTGCGGGAACAAGCCACGAGGGATCCGCTCACCGGCTGCTGGAACCGCCGCGTCATCCTGGAGGCGCTGGAACGCGAGACGGAGCGGGCCGAGCGGGAGCGGCGAAGTCTGGCGGTGGTGATGCTGGATGTGGATCACTTCAAGACTGTCAACGACACATACGGCCACAGCGCCGGGGACGAGGCGTTGCGACAAGTGGTGCAGCGGGTGACGGGCGTGATCCGCGGCTATGACTGGATAGGCAGGATCGGCGGCGAGGAGTTTCTGATCGTGCTGCCGGGCTGCGACGAACTCTGCACGCTGAGCCACGCCGAGCGGCTGAGGAACTCGATCGAGCGGACGCCGGTCGACTCTGACGGGCAGCAGATTGGGATTACCGTGAGCGTGGGGGCGACTTCTCTGCAACCCGGGCTCGGCATCACCCCGCAACTGCTGGTCCGGTCGGCCGATGCGGCGCTGTATGCGGCGAAACGGCAGGGACGCAACCGGGTCTCATTCCAATTGCCCGAGCGGATAGACCGAGTAAGGAGCGCGTCGCGGTAGCGCGGCTTCAGCGCTTCACTTCCCCGGCCGGAGCGGCTGCGGGAGCGGTGGATGATTCGCGGGCGACATCAAGCTTGCTGAGGGTGGAGGCGTAGGCGGCGACGCCGTTATAGAGGGCTTCGGCGAGGCGGTCGCGGAATTCCGGGCGCTTCATCTGTGCTTCCTCGCGGGCATTGGTGACGAATCCGACCTCGGCCAGGATCGAGGGCATCGAGGCGCCGATGAGCACGACAAAGGGCGCTTTCTTGACGCCTCTATTCTTGGCGGCGGCGGTGGGCGCGGCGAGCTTATACAGCGACCTCTGGACGTGGCGGGCGAATTCGCTGGACTCGGCGATTTTGTCCTTCAGGGCGATCTGCTGCAGCAGTTCGGTCAACTCGAAAATTGACTTGCCGTGGCCGGCATTCTCGCGGGAGGCGACTTCGAGATCGTCCTTGGAATCGGTGAAGTTGAGGTAGAAGACCTCGGGGCCGGAGACCGAACGGAAGCGCGACGAGTTGACGTGGACGGAAAGAAAGAGGTCGGCGCGGTGGCGGTTGGCGATGTCGGTGCGTTCTTCCAGGGGGATGAAGACGTCGGAGTCGCGGGTGAGGATGACTTCGGCGCCGAGTCGCTGTTCGATAAGGTCCTTGAGACGCTTGGCGAGATCGAGGACGAGTTCCTTCTCCTTGAGGCCTCCGGGGCCGGTGGTGCCGTGGTCGTGTCCGCCGTGGCCGGGGTCTATGACGACGCGGTTGAGTTTGAGGCCGAGGGCGCGGGTGAG
>JACZJQ010000322.1 GCA_014860455.1 Bryobacteraceae bacterium
CTTCTCGAACTCGGCGCCGGCTTCCACCCCGATCTCTCCGGCCGGGAGAACATCGTCCTCTACGCCGCCCTCATGGGCCTCAGCCGCGCCGAAGTCACCGCCCGCTTCGACGAAATCCTTGACTTCAGCGAACTCGGCGGCTTCATCGACGAACCGCTGAAGAACTACTCCGCCGGCATGCGCCTCCGCCTCGCCTTCAGCGTCGCCGCACACGTGGAATGTCCCGTCGTCATGATCGACGAAGTCCTCGCCGTCGGCGACGCCGCCTTCGCCCACAAGTGCATCGACCACGTGAAGAAACTGCGCGCCTCTGGCGCACTGATTGTCTATGTCACCCACGCCATCGATGGGCTCGACCAGATCTGCTCCCGAGCCATCTGGCTCCACCGCGGCGCAATCGTCCAGGACGGCCCCGTCAACGACGTCGCCGCCGCCTACAAGGCCTTCATGGCCGACCCCCACCGCCGCTTCCGCGACCCCGCCGCGGGCTAACGAATCGCGCCCTTCCTTACCTTGCCGTCCAGCACCACCAGCACCGGATCAATCTGCTTGATCTCATCCTCCGGGCACGTCAGGAAATCGCGGTCGATGACCACGATATCGGCCAGCTTGCCCGGCTCAATCGAACCCTTCGTCTTCTCGCTGAACTGCAAATACGCCGCCCAAACCGTGTAGCTCTTCAGCGCCTCTTCGCGCGTGATCCGCTCTTCCGGATAGATCACCTTGCCCTGCGTCGTCTTGCGCGTGATCGCCATCCACATGTTGTAGAACGGGTCATACGGATTCACCGCCGTCCGCTTGTCGTGCCCCATCATGTGGTCGCTGCCGCCCGCCACCGGAATCCCGGCGTCGATGATGCTGCGCAGCGGATAGAAGTACCGCATGTTCTTGTAGCCGAACACCTGCTCCAGCGCCGGTACGTCGAAATGCAGCCAGTCGGCCTGGCCGTCGTAGATGATCCCCATCTTCGCCGCACGGTCGATCGCCTCGCGGCTCATGAAACTGCCGTGCATGATATGCGAGCGCGTCGGCGCGATCGGTTTCTCTTTGTTGAGCGACTCGAAGGCGTCCAGCAGATTGTCGATAGCCGAGCCGCCCTGCACGTGCGCCGTCATCTGCCACCCCTTATCGCGCGCCGCCCTGAAGATCCTCAGCAGTTTGTCCGGATCAATGAACAGAAAGCCCCGCGCATCGGGGTTGGTCTGACCATAGAGCTGCCGCCCGAACGGACCGTACGGCATCCGCTGATACGCCGTCCCCACGCTCTGCCCGCCATCGAGCGTCACCTTGAACGTGCCCATCTTCAGCCACTCGTCGCCCTGATGCATCGCCAGCGGCGAGTTTTTGATCTCCTGCTCGATCTCCTCGATCGGCTTATTCGAGTTAATGCGCCACGTCAGAACGACGCGCGTATGGAGCTTGCCTTCCTTCTTCAACCGCTCGAAGATCTTCACCTCGTTTGGCGTCACTGACCGGTCGCCCACCGTCGTCAGCCCGGCGGCGAGGTAAAGATCCAGCATCTTTTCCAGACCGGCGAGCCTCTCGGCTTCCGTCGCCGGCGCTGACCTCCGCGGCAATTTCAACAGGCTTGCGGCGTTCCGCAGAATCCCGTTCGGCTCGCCGTCCGCACCCTTCACCACCTCGCCCCCCGCCGGGTTCGGCGTCTCCTTCGTGATGCCGCTCACCTTCAGCGCCATCGTATTGGCACCCCACACGTAGCTGCCGTCAAACGCCACCGGATGCGTCGTCACCACATCCAAATCGGCGCGGTTTGGGAAACGCATCTCTTTCAGCCGCGGCGGCAGCGTCCTCGGCACAACGATCCACTCGCCCTTCGGCGTCACCTTCGCCTTCTCGACGACCCACTTCTGAATCGTGGCGATCGAATCGAAGATCGGCAACTTCTCTTTCATCTCGCTCATGCCCGAATCGATCGCATGGACGTGGGCATCGATCAATCCCGGCAGCAGGGTCCTGCCCTTCACGTCGATCACCTGCGTCTTCGGGCCGCGCAGGGCGAGAATCTCCTTATCCGTGCCGACCGCCTGGATCGTGTTGCCCTTCACCGCCACCGCCTGGCGAATCGAAAACGCCTTGTCCACAGTGACCACTTTTGCGTTGTGAAGAATCAGGTCGGCCTGGGCCATCGCCGGGACGGCCGCCAAGGCCAGGGTTGCGAGAAGGTGCCAGTGTTTCATTTGTGCCGATTCTACCCGAACCGCGCCCCTCGCGGGGCTTACGAACCGAGATGCCTGCCTTCCACCCCATTCACGCTAAGATCACAAATACGCCATGAAGACCTTTCTCGTCGCCATCCTCGCCGCCTCCGCCTTCATCTGCTCCGCCCAAACCAAGGCCCCAGTCATCGTCATCGGCATCGACGGACTCGGCGCCGCCGCCCTCCGCGACTCGCACCCCCCCGCCATCGCCCAACTCGTGAAATCCGGCATCTGGACCCTCAACGCCCGCGCCGTCATGCCCACCGTCAGCTCCCCCAACTGGGCCTCCATGATCATGGGCGCAACCCCCGAAATCCACGGCGTCGATTCCAACGACTGGCGCTTCGACAAATACGCCATCACCCCCGCCTGCCGCGCCCCCCGCGGGTCGTTTCCCACCGTCTTCGACCATCTCAAGCAGCGCGCTCCCAACCTCCACACCGCCGTCATCCACGACTGGCAGGGCCTCGCCAACCTCCTCGACCCCGCCTCGGTCCGCTACATCCGGCACCACAAAGGCAGCCCCACCACCACCGATGCTGTCGTCGAATACCTCAAAACCAACAAGCCCGATCTTCTCTTCATCCAACTCGACGACCTCGACCACGCCGGCCACGACCACGGCTGGCTCAGCCCCGAATACAACAAAATGCTCGCCGAAATCGACGCCATGGTTGCCCGCATCGTCTCCGCCTCCCCTGCCAATGGCCCGGCCTACGTCCTCCTCACCGGCGACCACGGCGGCCAGGCCGACAAAAAACACGGCCACCCCGCCGATTCCGACATCCTCATCCCCTGGATCCTCTCCGGCCCCGCCATCCCCGCCAACCGCGAAATCACCACCGTCGTCTCAACAG
>JACZJQ010000323.1 GCA_014860455.1 Bryobacteraceae bacterium
GCGTTGCCACAGCAATGGCGGTTCCGATCAGCACGCAGGCCGCCGGCGCGAGGATGGCTATCGACGCCATCTGCATCTCGAAGGACTCGATCTTCTTGCCCAGGTACTCAGGCGTCCGCCCCACCATCAGCCCGGCAAGAAACACGGCGAGAATGACGAACATCACCATCCCGTAGAGGCCCGACCCCACTCCGCCGAACACCACCTCGCCCGTCAGCATCAGGAACAGCGGCCCCAGGCTCCCTACCGGCGTGTAGGAGTCGTGCATCGAGTTCACCGAACCGTTTGACGCCGCAGTCGTCGCCACGGCCCATAGCGCCGAATTGGCGATCCCGATGCGGGCCTCCTTGCCCTCCATGTTTCCCTGCTCGGCGTGGACTGTCAGAAACAGCAGCGGCAGGAAGATGATCGTCATCGCCGCCAGCAAGGCCCATCCCTGCCGGGTGTCCTTCACCATGCGGCCGAAGCTGTAGCACAGCGATGCTGGGATCAGCAGAATGGCCAGGCACTCCAGGAAGTTGGTGAGCGGCGTCGGGTTCTCGAACGGGTGCGCCGAGTTCACGTTGAAGAATCCCCCGCCGTTGGTGCCCAACTGCTTAATGGCCACCTGCGAGGCAGCCGGACCCATCGGCAAGGTCTGCCCCGATCCCGCCACCTGCGCATAGGGCTCCAGGTTTTGAATGACGCCTTGCCCTGCAAGGGCAACCGCCAGCAGCAGCGACAGCGGCAATAGGATGTAAACCGTGCTCCGGACCACGTCCACCCAGAAGTTGCCGATCGTGTCGGCCCGCAGTGCCGTCAACCCTCGGGCCAGCGCTGCCAGTACAGCCATGCCCGAGGCCGCCGACAGGAAGTTCTGCACCGTCAGCGCAGCCATCTGCGCGAAGTAGCTGAGCGTCGCTTCGCCGCCGTAGTTCTGCCAGTTTGTGTTAGTGGCGAAACTCACGGCGATGTTGAACGCCGTGTGCGGCTCAACCGGCCCGAACCTCTGCGGATTCCAGGGCAGCCACTGTTGCAGGCGCAGAATCGTATACACGGCCGCGAAACCGGCCGCATTGAACAGCAGCAGGGCAGTTGCGTAGTGCCCCCAGTTCATCGGTCGGTCTTCATGAATCCCCGATGCCCGGTAGATCCATCGCTCCGGGGCGAACCTCAGCCGCCCGCTGAAGACGCTGTACATATAAGAGCCCAGCGGCTTCACCAGGACAGCGAGTACGCCCAGGTAGAGCAGGATCTCAGCCAGCGCGTGGCCACTCATGAGAAGATCTCCGGCTTCAGCAGCGCAACGATCAGGTAGACGAGAATCCCCACCGCGATCAAGCCGCAAATCACGTACTGCGGGCTCATGACGCGCGCCTGCCATTGAGCCTCAACAACCAGAGGCAGAAAGCAAAAAACAGAATCGAAAGCCCTATGCAAACCAGATCGTCCATCGAATTCCTCTACGCAATCGGCAGCAGCAAATGCCCTGCTAAGTAGAGATTAGGGATTCGCGCGTTGGCGCCGCGTTAAGATTGGCCGCTCGCTTGTAAAGAATCCGCAAAGATCCTTACGCTCGAATGCTGGGCGGCATTCGCGGCCTTGTGTGCGCTGCCTTCAGGGATGATTCGGAATCGCCCGCGGGGGTGCTTAATGGACAGGCCGCTCATCCAGCAGCCGGTTGACCGACTCAGCCGCCTTCCTGATTTCGATTGGCGCGTCGAGCAACTTACAGCGGCGGAACCGGTCGCCATTGTGAGCAGCGGCCAGAACATCGTGAATCTCAAGCACGGGCCGAAGCAGACGCCGCCTGAGTTGCGCGATGATCAGCAGGCCCAGAGTGAAAGAAAGTGACCCGACTAAAACGGCAGCCCATGCGCCGGCTGAGCCAAGCCGCCGCGCCTCCAAATCAACGGCCGTCATGGCCTCCCGGTTGATCGCAATCAAGGAACGGAGCTGGCCGAGCACCGCCGCCCTCACCTGCGGATCACCCCCCATGGCTTGTTCCATGCTGGCACGGATCAGGCCGAACACCTCAGCCTCGCCCTTTTCCGTAATGTTCGTGCCGATCTTCTCCATCTCGGCAGCAACCCGCTGGCGCGCTTCGGGCGCAAATGAGGCGGCATTGGCCGCAAACTCAAAGACGATCCGTTCCGCGGCGTCCATGGACAACACGTTTGCCTGCATGATCCGTGCGATGGCAGGCCCCATTCGAACGAACAAGCCGATGCAACCAAAGGCGAGCGCCACATTCAGCGCCGCCAGCAACATCGTGTAGAGCAGGAGTTCGGTCCGCAGTTTCATGTCTCAACTCCGTTCCATCATCCGGGACACGGCCCCTTGTGCCGAAACAACCACAAGAATGTCGCCCTCTGCCAGCTCCGCCGCGGGATTCGGCAGCGAGATCGCCTTTTCGCCGGCATGACGGACGGCCACCACCGTCACGCCGAACCGGCGCGGCAACTGAAGCTGCCCCAGCGTCTGCCCCTTGAAGCTCGGCGGAACCTCAAATTCAGTAATCCGGATGCCCTCGCCGAGGTCCATCTCCCCGCGAATGTTCTGGTGCACCAACTGGTTTGCGAATCTCTCTCCAAACTCGCGCTCGGGGTTGATGATGAGGTGGGCCCCGACGAGCGAAAGGATACGCGCGTGGAGATCGTCGTTAGCGCGCGCAATCACGCGGCGGGCTCCCATCTGACGGAGAAGCGCCGTGCAGATGATGGAGGCCTCACGAGCTTCGTCGCCAACCGCGCAGATGCAGAAGTCGCGGTTTTCCGGCGAAGTCCGGGCGAGAGCCTCGGTGTCTGTGGCGTCGAAGCAAAGTGCTTCTGCCGCAAAGGCAGCGGCGGCACGCACCCGTTCCTCACGGTTGTCCACCGCGAGGACCTCCACGCCGCGTTCGGACAGCGCCCTGGCAACGGACATGCCGAACTGCCCGAGTCCGATGATAATTGCTTGACGTTGCATATGAAATCCCCTGGTAACTAGCCGACGTCTATCTCCTCTTCGGGGCGGGTCACCGGGGCGGACATGGTCCTTCTGCTCATGAACATGAGCAAGGAGAGCCCGCCGACGCGCCCGATGAACATGCAGGCTATGATGATTACTTTTCCAATTTCGTCGAGCCTCGCCGTCGCCCCGATCGAAAGCCCAACCGTCCCTAAAGCGGAAAACACCTCGAACAGGATCGCCGCGCCGTCGATGGCTTGTGTCAATTGAAGAGCGACGACTGCCGAGATGGCGGTCGTGGCCGCGAGCAAAGTGACCGCCGCCGCGCGGTGCCGCGTGTGCTCACCCAACTGGCGGCCGAAAACCGGCACCCTTCGAACGCCGATAACTACGTTATAGGCGGAGGCCATGAGAACGGCGGCAGTTGTTGTTTTGATGCCTCCGGCGGTACTGCCCGGAGCCCCTCCAATGAACATCCAGACAATCGCCATCGACAGGCTGGCTGGACGAAAAAGAGCCAAGTCGATCGAATTGAATCCCGCTGTCCGGAGGGTGACGGATTGGAACCATGCGTTGTGAAGGCGGTCGCTCCAGGCAAGGTGGCCCAGCGAGCCATTCCACTCAACCGCCAGCAGGAAGGCGGAGCCGCCCACAAGCAGCACGGCCGCAACCGCCAACCCCAATCGGACCTGGACGGGGACAGGACGCGACGCCTTCCGCAGCAGTTGAGGCAGTGCATACACAGCAACCGGAGAGAGACCCCCGGTGATGATGAGCGCGGCTACGGCATGGAGGATCGCCGGATCAGTCTGGTATGGGATCAGACTGTCGGATTGGAGGGCAAACCCGGCGTTGCAGAATGCCGAAACAGACGTGAAGATGGCGCGCCAGACAGCAACGGGCAGGCTGTCGCCGTGCGCCAGAAACCGGGGAAGCAGCACCATCGCGCCCAGCGCCTCGGCGGTGAACGTCATCACCAGAATCCGGCGAGCTGAATCGGCCAACTGGCCGCGCTCGCGCACGTTGATGAGGCTGGCCGCGGCGCCCTCGTGGCGAAGGCTCATGCGGTGGCCCAGGATTCGCAGGACGGCTGTCGAAAAAGTCATGATCCCGAGGCCGCCAGTCTGGATCAGCAAGAGGATGGCAAATTGGCCAAAACGGCTGAAGTCCCCCGGCGTATCGAGAACAATCAGGCCGGTCACGCAGACCGCGCTCACCGAAGTGAAGGCCGCATCGAGTAGCCCGACGCTCGCCTGGCCGCTCGCGCTCAGCGGCAAGGCGAGAATCACGGCGCCAGTGAACGACAGCAGAAGAAACGTGCCCACAAGCATCCGCTCCGGGTGGCTCAGGAGCGGTTCCCACCATGCCAGCGGCTCAATATCGGAACGCCGCGCACGGGGCAGTGCAAATACCGCGACAAGCGTGTAGAAGGCTCCGGCACTCGCCGCGGTCCATGGTTGTTCCCAATTGTAGAAGCTGAGCGCCAGAGACGTGAGCACAGCTCCGTAAAGGATCCGCGGTCTCCATTGGTCGCCTTGCCGCGCAGCGACCGCCCAATAGCTCCCGAGCACAGCGGCAATCAGAAAGCCCATCGCGACCGGGACGATCACGATCATCGTGCGTTGCGGTCGCAAGACCGCGTCGGCAATCCAGAAAAGCAGCGCGGCCAGCGCCGCCCCTCTGGCTCGCGCGCAGAGAAGCGGCGCCCTTGTTGCCGGCCGCCCCAGAATGTCCCAGAGTCCGGCAAGAGCCGCAAGCGTCACCAGGACGATGGCCAAGGCAAGCGCAGGGTGGAGCAGCAGCAAGGGCGTCACCAAGGCGAATAAGCCCAGAATCCCCAAGGTGGCGAGCGCGCGTCCGGGTTTCGGCTTCTGGACGATAATCAGCCCAGCCGAGGCGAGACAGATCGCCGGAAGAAATGCAGCCGCCATGGCGCCGTCCGGGGCCACGGCGAATGGACCCGCACTCAGCGCCAGCAAGGCGCCGCTCGCGGCCGCGAAGGGGCGGACAGTCTCGTGGGCGACCCGCATGGCAACTCTGGCCGCACTATCCGGGATGGCGGCGCAAGGTCCATTCTGGCACAGCAGAGAACTGACCACGGTGGAGTGGAAATCACCAGGAGACACCTGCCGCTCCATGCAGATAACGAAAGCTCTAGAAATCCGCCGTATTCAACGTGCCCTTCGCGCCGGTGCGGTTAGGGGGCGTAATCAGAGTTCCGGCATCGTTTCAGGCGGCCTTGGGGAGGGGATTTGGCGGGGAGTGGGGG
>JACZJQ010000324.1 GCA_014860455.1 Bryobacteraceae bacterium
ACCCTCGCCGGCCCGCCGTCCGACCGTCCCAAGCTCGCCTTCGAACAGGTCGGCCCCCCGCCCGGGGTCGCCTCCGGGTCGCGCGACGGAACAGCTCTCTCCAAGCCGCCCACCCTTACCGTCGACGATGCCGTCAAATCCATGTCCCGCGGGACCGGCATCGGCGGCCCCATCGTTGGCGACACCGGCGCGTTCGAATCCTCCAGCGTCAGCGAAATGCTCCGCCAAAATCAGACCCCCGGCCGCCCTGGTAGCGCTCTCCAACTCCTCAGCGACCCCCAGGGCATCGACTTTCGTCCGTACATGACCCAGGTTCTCGCCGCTGTCAAGCGCAACTGGCTCGCCGTCTTCCCCGAAAGCGCCCGCATGGGCCAGCGTGGCCGCACCGTTATCCAGTTTTCCATCAACCGCATAGGGCAGGTCCCTAAACTCGTCATCGCCATGCCGGCGGGCGTCCAGGCCCTCGACCGCGCCGCCGTCGCCGGCGTCAGCGCATCCACTCCATTCCCCCACCTTCCCAACGAATACAAGGGCCCCGAAATCCGCCTCCAACTCGTCTTTACCTACAATATGCCCGGAAGATAGGTCCAATACACTACCATGAAGAAACGGCTCCCCCGCGCATTACTCGGCTACGGCGTCTTCGCCCTCCTGTCCGTACTTACCCTGGACGGCAAACTCCGGATCTTCATCCTTATCCTCATGGCCGCCCTGGCCGTCAAAACCTGGCTCGCCGCCAAGCGCGAAGAGCAACCCTAGTCGGCGAAATACCTTAGAGACGGGCTAAGGTAACGCAGAGACTTCGGTGCTTTTCCTCCGGTAAATTCAGGCCCTCAGTCTAGTGGAAACTCCTCATGGTCGCGATACGATCAGCCGAAGAGAAGAGTGGTTCGAAGTAAACCGCTCCACGTCATGTGGGTAATTTGTACCGTTTTGAGACGGTCTGTTCCACTGTGGATGAGCAGTCGGCGGGATGGGAGCCAGAATGGGAAAACGAGGCCGGAAATCGACTGCCGGCACGACCAACGCTGCCTTGTGGGCGGATCAATCCGCCATGGCGAGCGAACAACAAAGTATTTCGAATCTTATAGTTGCGCTGAACCCAGACCTTCGCTTGGGCCCGTCGGCCGCGAATGGTTCAGCGCTTGCCTTACCTGTGGTGTCCAACGCCGGCGAGTTGACCGGCGAGGGCAACGAAGCCCGGAACGGCGAGCCGGTCGTTAGAATCGGCAGCTCGGGCGCCGCAGGAAGGAAAACACGAATGCCTTCGAGAGCTACCGCCACCGCACCCGCCAGAGACACGGCTCCAGAGCCGGCTGCCACACCCTCCCCCAAACCCTTGATAGTCAAGGAATCCGCCATTGCCCGCCGCGACCGCGTGGTGATGGAAAACCTTTCCCTCGTGAAGGCCATCGCCCTGCGCGTTCACGACAGCCTTCCGGTCCATGTCGAGGTCGACGACCTCGTCCATGCCGGCATCCTCGGCCTATTCGATGCCGCCACTAAGTACAACCCCAGCAAGAACGTGGCGTTTTCCAGCTACGCCAAACACCGTATCAAGGGCGCCATCCTGGACAGCCTTCGCCAACTCGACTGGGCTTCGCGCGACATGCGCCGCCGCCATAAGCAGTTCGAGCAGATCACCCGGGAGCTCGCCGCGAGCCTCCAGCGCAACCCTACGGAGGAAGAAATCGCCGCAAAGATGGGCGTCGATGTCGCCCGCTGGCGCCAGATGGCCATGGACTTGCGCAACCTCGGACTCATCTCCGCCTCGTCAAGGCCTATCGAGCAGGAAGACATGCCCGCCCCGGACTTTCCCTGCTCGGCCGATTTGCTGCCCGATTCGGTCTGCGCCAAACGGCAGCTCCGCTCCAAGCTCGACGTCGCCATGGAAGTCCTGCCCGAGCGCTACCGTAAGGTGGTCACTCTCTACTACACCAACGAGATGACCATGAAGGAGATCGGCGGTCTCATGGGCATCAACGAAAGCCGCGTCTCCCAGATCCACAAGCTTGCCCTCGAGAAGATGGCCCACGCTCTTCACGAAGCCGGCATCACTTCCAGCAACCTCTTCTAGATCCGCGCACAGCGGATGTGGTCTTTCAGCAAGCGAAGCACTCGTGACTCACGCCCCGGGGCCAACCGGTCCCCGGGGCGTCTTTTTCCCATGCTTTCAATTAGTTGAAGTCGACTGAGAACGGCATCACCCTCAGCATGCCGCCGCTGAGCCACGCCGCTGTCCCCGCCGGCACCTTCGACCTCAGCCACGCTGCCGCCGGATCCGCCTTGCTCATACTCGCGTCGGGCAGATTCAGCAACTGCTCGATGAACGACTTTTTTCTCGGATACACCGTAATCCGGATGTCGTCGTCTTTCCCGAATTTCGCCTTGGCCGCGGCTAGCTCAAGCGCCTTCGAAAGTCCGCCCAGTTCGTCCACCAGCCCTCGTTCGCGAGCCTGCGACCCCAGCCATACCCGACCCTGAGCGTTCGGCTCGATCTCCTCCACCTTCCTGTTCCGTCCCTCGGCCACCTTTCGCAGGAACCCTGCGTAGATGAAATCCACGCCCTCCCGCAGCTTTGCCCGGCCTTCAGGCGTCAGCGGCTCCACGGCGGAATCGATCCCGGCATGTTTGCCGCGCGTAAGCGTGTCCGCCGAAATGCCCAGCTTCTCATACAGCCCCTTAATATTCGGTTTGCCGTAGATAACGCCGATTGACCCGGTCAGCGTCCCGGCCTCGGCGACCACCGGATCGCCCGTCATCGCCATGTAGTAGCCACCGGACGCCGCCAGGTCCGACATCGAAATCACCAACGGCTTCTTTTTCGACAGCTCCTTCATCGCTGCCAGGATCTCATCCGACGCCACCGCATCGCCGCCAGGCGAATTGATCCGCACAACCACGGCGTCAATCGTCCGGTCCGAGGCGATGTCGCGCGCCAGACTCGACATCTTGCCCGGCTCAAGCAGCATCTCTTCGCCAAACAAAGATGTGCTGCCCGCCCTCACAATGTCGCCCTGCGCTACAAGCAGCGCCACCCGCCGCCGCTTGCCTTCCGTCTTCGGCGAGTATGCCGCCGCCAGATACGCCCGGTCCTTCACGAAACCCGATTCCTTCACCTTCGCCTTCTCCGTGATCGCCTTCCTAGCGGCCGTCTCGTAGTTGAGCTCGTCCACCAGGCCCTTACTCTTGGCTACAGGCGCCAGAAAAGGACCCTCATCCATCAGCGAGCGGACCTCATCCGCCGTCTTTCCCCGGCCGGCCGCCACCCCGGCAATCACCCGCGAATAGAGATCGTCCAGAATCGACGACATCGACTCGCGCGTCTCCGGGCTCATCGACGTTCGCGTGAAGATGTCGCCTGCGTCCTTGTACTTGCCCGCGTGTTCCACCTCCATCTTGACGCCGAGCTTATCCAGCGTCCCCTTGTAATAGGTGGCCTCAATCCGCAGTCCCTTCACGTCCAGGAGATCCTCCGGCGACAGATACACCCGGTCGGCCGCCGCGGCGATGTAGAACTCTTTCAGCCTCGGCGCCCTCAGCCAGGCATACACCGGCTTACCGGCCTTCCTCACTCGCTCGATCCCCCGCCTGATCTCCTCCACTTTGGCCCACCCGGCGCCGATCCCCGCCGGCCTCAAATAGACCCCTTTCACCCGCGGATCCTTCGCCGCGCGCTCAAACACCGTGTAGAGTTCCGGAACCGTCAGCGGCTCCTGCTCGGCCATCGACGGCAACAGCGGCGCGGTCGTCTGAACCTCGGCAAGAGAGCCCTCCAGCCTCAGGTTGAGGACGAAGCCGTCGGGCAGGGACGGCTCACGCTGCCCCAGTCGCATCGCGGCGAAGATTACAATTACTGCCACCATGCCGGCGGCGAGCAGCCCGGCGAGTACGCCAAGAAGGAACTTCTTCATATCCGTGCGGGTCTCAGGCGCCTTCGAGAATCAGGTCCACGCGCTTGCTAAGGTCTTTCAGATACTCCGCGTCGCCCCTGGGCAACTCCACCGTCGCGTCGCCCTTGTAGCCGATGTCGGCCAGAGCCTGGTGGACAGCCTTCCAGTCCAGATCGCCCTCCCTCAGGTTGACGAAATCGGCCACCCTCTTCTTGATCTGCGGATTGTTGCGGAAGCTGAAGTCCTTCAGGTGGACCTTGCAGATTCTTTTGCCCAGAGTCCGGATCCAGTCCTGAGGGAACCCGTAAAGCAGGATATTGCCGACGTCAAAATAGGCCTTAACCCACGGACTCTTGAAGCTGTCCACGTAGTTGGCCATCTCCATCGGCGACAGCAGGAACTTGTTCCATACATTCTCAATGCCGATTACCACCTTTAACTCGGCGGCCAGCGGGATCAGCTTCTTCACCTGCGCCTCCGACCGCGTCCAGGCGTCGGCGTAGGTCAGTTTTTCATTGACCACCGCCGGCACCAGCAGCACCGTGTCGGCGCCCCACAGCTTGGCGTTTCGCAGGCTGGTTCGCATCCCTTCCAGGCTCTTTTCGACCACAGCCGCGTCAGGGCTGTTCAGCGGAAACTGCCAGTGCGCGGCGTTCATTACCGAATGGATGGGCATGCCCGTCTTCACGCTGGCTTCCTTGATCAGGTCCGCCGTCGCCGGGTTGTTCTCCGTGCCGCACTCCATCGACTGCCAGCCGCAGTCCAGCGCCAATTTGAACCGGTCCACATGCGGCATCGACTGCGGCAACATGCTCAGCAGAATACCTTTGCGGATGGGCAGGCGCGCTAAGGAAGAAGCCGCCGCGGTCGAGGCACCGGCGGCGGCTGTCAGAGTGGAAGAAAGAAAATTACGGCGATCCATCAAGATGCTCCTCTCGGGGGGTGTCAACGCAGGCGTTTCACCTGCCGATTGTACACCCTCGAGAAGGGCGCCTCAGGCCAGGTTCGGAATCTTGATGATCTTCTTCTGGATCGCGTACTGCACAAGTTGCGCCTTGTTGTGGATGTCCAACTTGCGCATCAGGTTGAACTTGTGCGCCTCCACGGTCTTCACGCTCAGGTTCAGATCGCAGGCGATCTCTTTCACGGAGTTGCCCTCGGCCAGCAGTTTCAGCACCTCGCGCTCGCGCGTGGTCAGCGTGGCAAACCTCGGTAAACGGGTGGCCGACTTGATGCGGCTGCGGAAATCGTCCACCAGTTGCGACAACATGCGCGGGCTCAGGTAACTGCCGCCGCGCTGTACGTCGCGGATGGCGCTCACCAGTTGCTGCGACGGGCTGTCCTTCAGCACATAGCCGTTGGCGCCGACTTCCATCCCCTCGACGAGATAGTCCTCATCGTCGTACATCGTCAGCATAAGAACCTTGGTTTCCGGCCGGTTCTTCTTGATCTGGCGCGTTGCCTCAAAGCTGCTCAGCCCCGGCATGCCGATATCCATCAGCACCAGGTCAGGCTTCACTTCCGCGGCCCTGTCCACCGCGTCGCTGCCGTTTGAGGCTTCACCGACCACTTCCATGTCGGACTCGGCCGAGATGAGCTGACGGATGCCCTGGCGAAATAGGGTGTGGTCGTCAGCCAGCAGGATTCGGATCTTTGCCATTGCTTAAACTCCGCAGTGCGCGTAGGCACTGTTCTCTTCTGTATCCCCGACCGTTGCCTGAGCCGGGAATCACATCTCTCCATCCACCTGTGCCGCGGTCGTGTTGATCGGCAACTCGATCGAGATGGCCGTGCCAGGCCGATCGATGCCAATCCGTCCGGCGAAACTCAGATCTTCTTCCACATGCAGCCCCGGGCCATCGCTTTGCGACGCCGCCCTCGGTTTGCTGCTCACCGCCAAGGCCCCCCCAAGCAGGGCCACCCTCTCGCGGATGCCGGAAAGCCCGTAGCACTCCCGGCGCGAAAATGCTTCTCTCACATCGAATCCGACGCCGTCGTCCTCGACATGCAGCTTCAGGTATCCATCGACGGATTCCATCCAGAGGTTTACACCTGAGGCCAGCGAATACTTTGCTATGTTGTTGAAGATCTCCTGTACCAAGCGGTATACGATGATCTCCACCTTCTTTGGCAGGTCGATCACCCGAGGCAAATGCAGTTGAACCTCTGCCGGATGCAGCCGCCGGAACCGCCCCACCAGTTGCCGCAGCGCCGCTGCCAGCCCCATCTGCTCCAGAATCGCCGGGCTCAACGCCGCGATCAGCCGCCGGATCTCGAGAATCGTATGCTCTGTCAGATCCCGCGCCTCGGTCAGCCGCTGGCGGACTGTCTTCGCGCTGTCCGGCAACTCGTGTTCGATCAACTCAAGTTGGAGCCTCACGCACAGCAGCGACTGCCCCGCCTCGTCATGCAGTTCCCGGCTGATCCGCCGCCGCTCCGACTCCTCCACCTCGACCATGTGGCTCGCCAGGCGCCGCACCTGCTCCTCCCGCAACGAGAGGTCCTCCAATAGACGCGCCTTCTCCGCCGCCAGCCAGCAGCGCTCCGCCGCGGCAAGCAGAAGGTCCAGTTCCCTCGGCAACCAGTCGTAGTGCTTGGCGAAGAAGAACTGCATCACCCCGCGCAGCGCGCCTTCCGACTTGAACGGGATCGACCAGCAGGTCTGGAACTGCGAGGCCCATACGGCGTCCACGCAGAGCGGCGCCGTACCCTCGTCGATTTGGAAACAGCGCGGTTTAGCCAGCATCCGCTTGGTGAGAGGAGCCACTTCAAGCTCGCCCGCCGGCTCGCCCTCCGGCTGCACCGCCACATTCACCCAGCGCTTCGAATGGCCGTCCGGCAGATACACCCTCGATGCGTTCGAGTTGGTGAACACCGACAGGATCTCTATGAACCGCGCCAGCATCTGGTTCAGGGACGTGGACTCAACCTCCACCCGGAACAACTCGTAGAAGGCCCGGCTCTCGGCCTCTCTCACCTGGTAAAAGGCCGTGTTCAACGCCACCACAACCAGGAAATGGAGTTGGCTCCGTGTCCGCGCCAGCGTATCGTCGGCCAGATCCTTCCGCTTGCGCAGTTCGGCGTTCAGCAACTCATCGTACTGTCCCAGCGCAAATACCACATCCGCAGGCGCCAGCCCCAGCTTCGCCAGCCTGCGTCCCCGGTATTGCACTTCTTCCAGAAAGTCGTCTAACTGCCGCCCGCCATGGATCATCCGGGCGGCGCCTCCCGCAGTGATCGCGCACAAAGCCGCTTTTCGCTGCTTGTCGTGCCCAGCCTGGTTCAGAACCCGGACGAATCTCGCTTCCAGTATCTCCACCAACGGTGCGATCGCCGCCGCCATCCTCCGCAGGTCTAGTTCAAACTGCGGGCTCAAGGATGCGGCCGCATCGGCCAGGACACCAATGTGCGCTTCGACTGCCACTGGTAGTCCTATCGGTTCTAAGTCGAATGCTCTTTAGGATCTAAGCAATTCCCCAGAATTTTTGAGGCAGCGGCGGGCTCCGGCTTCCTCCGACCGGCTCCTCCCATGGGTGACCGTCCAACCGGTCCCGGAGCACTGCGCCGCAATTCCAAGCCTACGGCCCGGCACCCGGCCTTTCAACCCCGCATGTCCCAGTACACGGGGCCACTTTTGAGCCGGTTTCCATCTCCCGGCGTCCATAGTCAGGGTAGGAGCGTCAGGCACGGTTGTCTCGCCGGCGTCGCGGCCCTGAGTCTCCGCGCGCCAAGCCTCCCGCCCTGCTGTCCGAGGCAACCCCCAGCGCTTCATTGTGCCACCCTTCGAACAGCGTTCCGGCAGGCAGCCGTTGCGCAATAATAGGCCGCGATTGGGAGAGCTTCATTGCTGCCACAGACCCTCCTGGCCTTCCGCTAACTGATTCTCCTGCAACGAGCTCCGGGCTTTCCTCACGCCGCCGCGCCACTACCCCTATGCTATGATCCGCATAATGCCAGAGCCCTTGGTGAGTGTTGTCATCGCGACCCTGGAGAGGCCCGAATTGGTGCAACGGGCAGTCCGCTCCATCCTCCGCCAGACGCTTCACGATATCGAGGTGATCGTGGTGGATGACGGATCCTCGCCCGCCGTGGTCGAATCCTACAAGTCCGGCGTTTTCACCTCCGACTCCAGAGTCACCATCCACCTCGCATCAGCCGCCCCTCGCCCGGTTCGCGGCGCTTGCGCCGCCCGCAACTACGGCCTGAGCTTCGCCCGCGCGCGGTACTTCGTCTTCTTCGACGATGACGATGAAATGATCGCAGCCAACCACCTCGAAATAGCCCTCGCATTTTACGCCAAATTCCCTAACTCGCTCTACTTCGGCGACATCCGCATGGAAAACGCCGGCCGCGTCGTCCTCGAAGGACGTCTCAGGGAGATGGATGGCCCCATGCTGCGGGAGCGCATCTCGACCGACCCTGCGATTTATCGGGCCTCGCTCAAACAGTTCGCCGCCGTCTACGCCCATCGATGGCCCCACTTCAACGCCGTCGTCTACCAGACCGAAAAGGCCCGCTCCATCGGCGGCCTCACCGATGGCCTCCAGCCCGCCGAAGATGTGAACTTCTGCCTCCGCTACGCCGACCTTTGCGACTGCATCATCTACCGGCGCGAACCGGTGGCCCTGTTCGACGTCACCCCGCGCCCGCGCCTGTTCAACGCATTTTCCGTCTTCCACCGCCACTTGATCGAGTGCCTCTCCGTCTCCCATGCCATCGGGGCCATCAGAGATCCACACCTCCGGACTGCTGCGCGCAGGAGCCACTCCTACTTCCTCGCCGTCGCTGCTGAGACACTTAACGACTCTGGCTCCAGGATCTCCGCCCGCCATTTCGCCCGCCTCTCCCTCGCTCTCAGGATCTCCGGCAATGCCGTCCGGCAGTATCTCAAGTCCTTCATCCGCTGAAGCAGCGTCCTGCACATAACTGGACAAGAATCCGAAGGCTCTCAGGAAAAGGGCCAGCTACTTGGCGGACACTAGACTCGCGGCGACCCGGACGAAGCGGATGAGAGAGGCGGGTTTGCCGCGGAGGGCGAGAACGAAACTGGGCTGGGGTGATGGGCGAGAGGGAAAAGTGGTATTCATAACGGGTGACTCTGATCGCGAGAGTTGTGCGGATGGCGTCATTGCCGTTTAGGGGTAGCAGGATGAGCGCCCTACTGGGG
>JACZJQ010000031.1 GCA_014860455.1 Bryobacteraceae bacterium
CACCCACCAGGCCCCCATCCGCCACGAACCCGGCCGTCCCGGCGACGAACTCCGCCTTCGCCTCGAACTCAAACTGCTCGCCGATGTCGGCCTGGTCGGCTTCCCCAACGCCGGCAAGTCCACCCTCATCAGCCGCATCTCCGCCGCCCGGCCCAAGATCGCCGACTATCCATTCACCACCCTCGAACCCAACCTCGGCGTTGTCCAGGCCGGCGGCATGCGCACCTTCGTCGTCGCCGACATCCCCGGCCTCATCGAAGGCGCACACCTCGGCCACGGCCTCGGCATCCAGTTCCTCCGCCACGTCGAACGCACCCGGCTCCTCCTGCATCTTGTTGACGTATCAGAGGCTTCCGGCCGCGACCCGGTCAACGATTTCGAAGTGATCCTCGACGAACTCGCCAGCTATAGCGACGAACTTCCCGGCAAGCCCATGTTCGTCATCGCAACCAAGCTCGACGCCGCCCAGGATCAGGACCGCATCAAGAACCTCAAGAAAGCCGCGCGCAAGCGCAAGATGCCGTTCTTCGAGATCTCGGCCGTCACCGGCAAGGGCCTTCCGGAACTCATCCGCGCCACTGCCGAGGCCGTCCTGCCGCCGCTCTGAGCCGCCACCCTACAACCGCAGCATGGTCGAAGACAATCGCCGTTCCAACTCCTCAATCCGGCTCTGAAGTCTGGATAGCACCTTCTCCTGCTTCTCGAGGGCTGCCTGCATCTCCTTGATAAGAAGGTCCTTCAACCCAATCTCAGCCCTCCCCCGCGACAGTTCGGCGTCCTTGCGCGCCACTGCCGCTTCCAGCCGGTCGAGTTCGCCCTGCAATGGCTCATCGGCTGACGCCGCTTCCTTCTCGTAGATCTCGTTTCGAAGTTCCACCTTTGAGTTAGTCCCCGCGGACCCGGGAAATCTCACACCGGTTGCGCACAACCAGCAAAAACCCGCCGCTGAACCGCTGACCAGGTTGGTCCCCCAACCTCCGCGCTAGGCTCGGTTGTGAAAGTGAATGCCTACCCGGTAGCCCATGCCCTTTGACCGGCAATGGCTGATCACGGCCGTTCCGGCCACCCGCGCGTCCCTTGATTCGACCAGCACTGGCGTGTTGGGCTCAATGCGGCGGTCGATATCCGCACACATCCCGCTTCCGGAGACATCAATCAGCTTGCCCACGCTGCCGAAAGACGCCCCTGAGGCGTCCCGCCAATTGATGCGGATCTTGCCGTCTCTCGCCTCTCTGTTGCCTCTCCTCAGTTCCATCATGGTCGCAGCTTTCTGGAGGATACTCCTAATTTGAGTGAACCTCAGAACGAAGAGCCTGCGCAACTTAGGAAAAGACCCTAGCGGTACTAAGGCTCACCGCCTATCTCCTACTACGGCTGGACTACTACCACGCGCGCCAGTGACCGTAACCCCGCTCCGCATTGGGTCATTGATGGACTCAAGGCGAAGCGCAGGAGGGCAAGCCGGTTCGCGCTACCAGGAAGAAACGGCCAGGAAGGTAATCCGGTTTCGAGGAGTCCCGTCATAGAGGGTGTCGAGAGATGAAACGATACTCTGAAAGATACGGAGTAAAGGAGAGGCTACAATGCGGAAACTTGTGATTTCAATGGTACTTTGCAGTGGGCTGCTGCTCGCCCAGGGTCCCATGGGACGGCGTGGCGGGCCGGGTCCACGCGGCGTCGTCGCCGAGCGCCAGGCGGCCGGCCAGGCCATGGCGGGCGCGGGAGCGCTGAAAGACTACCTCGGGCTGACTGACGCCCAGATGGAACAGATGCGCACCCTGCGCCGCGAGCAGGCTGAGCAGGTCCGGCCCGACGCTCAGGCCATACGCGCCAAGGCGCAGGAGTTGAGGAAGGAGATGCAGTCCTCGGCGCCTGACGCGGCCAAGGTCGGCCAGCTCACCGTCGAACTGAAGCAACTGAGGGAAAAGGCCATGGCCGAACGCTCGGGCTTCGGCGACAAGGCCAGAGCTGTACTCACCGCCGATCAGCAGGCCAAGCTACAGGCCCTTGAGGAAGCAGCCAAGCTCGCCCCGGCTGCCCGCCAGGCCGCCGCCATGGGCCTCATTACGCCGCCGCGCGTTGGCACGACGGAAGGGGGCGCGCCGCCGCAGGGGCCCATGATGCGCGGACGCGGACCTGGGCGCGGACCGGCCAGATTCTAATCTTCAAAGCCAAGCCTGAATTGCGCTGGAAGGACTGACACTTGGGCGGGGGCCACGGCTCCCGCCCGTTTTTTTATGCCTGCGGCGCCCAACCCGGCATGACGTAGGCGTAGAACAGCACCACCAACCCGATCACCCCAGCCAGCAGCATGCTATGCCGCAGCGTGAACCGGAACAGCCTTGACTCGTCCGACGCGCACATCGCCGTCGCCGCCGCCGCCACCGCAATGCTCTGCAGGCTGATCATCTTGCCCATCACACCGCCGCTGGAATTGGCCGCCGCCATCAGCACCGGGTTCAACCCCAGCTTGGTTGCCGTCACCACCTGCAGGTTGCCGAACAGCGCATTGGCCGACGTATCGCTTCCGGTGAGGAACACCCCCAGCCACCCCAGCAGCGCACTGAAGAACGGAAACGCCATGCCCGTGGCCGCAAAGGCCAGGCCCAGGGTGCCGGTCGCGCCCGAGTAGTTCATCAGAAACGCCAGCGCCAGTACGGAGCAGACGGTCAAGGTCGGCTTGCCCAACTGCTTGCATGTGGTCACGAAGACCTGTTTCACTGTCGCCAGAGGAATCCGCAGCAGGATGATCGACAGCAGGCAGGCCAGCACACAGGCCGAACCCGATGCTGAAAGGAAGTTAAAGGTGTATCTGGCCGCGTAGGATGACTCCGCGGCGGTCACTGGCGGCGCCTGAATCACCAGGTTGTGCAAGCCGGGCCACTCGAAGATCCGTGTCACCGAGTTCAACGCCGTCTTGACGTCCGGAATGCTCCAGACCAATACGCAGACCACCAGCATTCCAAACGGCAGCCAGGCTCGCAGAATCTCGCCCGCCGGGTGGCGTTTGGGCTCGTGCTTCAGGTTGCTGGCCTCGGCAAACTCGAAATGGTCTGTCGGCTTCCAGAGCTTGAGCGCCAACAGCACGGCGGCGATCGCTGCCAGAGAACTGAGGATGTCGGTCAGTTCGGGTCCAATGAAATTGGAGACCAGCACCTGCGTTCCGGCGAACGCCACGCCGCAGGCCAGAGCCGCGGGCAATACGCCCTTCAGCCCCTTCCACCCTCCCATGACCATGATGAGGTAGGCGGGGATGAACACTGAAACGGGCGCGCAGATCCTTCCGACAGCTGAACTCAGCGCCTGGACCGGCAGTCCCGTAATGCCGGCCAGCGTGACCACGGGTATCCCGATCGATCCGAACGCCACCGGCGCCGTATTGGCCAGCAGGCAGATGCCGGCGGCGTAGAATGGCGAAAAGCCAAGCCCGGTGAGCATCGCCGCGGCGACGGCGACAGGCGTGCCGAATCCGGCCGCGCCTTCAATGAACGCGCCGAAGGCGAAGGCGATCAGCAGCGCCTGCAAGCGCCGGTCCTGCGTCAGGCTGCCGACCGAATCTTTCACCACCTCGAACCGGCCCGTATCCACAACAAGCCGGTACAGGAAAATCGCCCAGAACACGATCCAGGTGATCGGCAGCAGTCCGAACGCCGCCCCTAGCGCCGACGCGCTGGCCACCATCGCCACCGGCATCTTGTACAAGACCAAGGCGACCCCCACGGCGGCGCCCAGTCCGCAAATGCCCGCCACCCAGGACGCGGTCCGTTTGACGCCAAGCAGATAGAGCAGGACGAACAGAGGCAGCGCGGCAGCAAGCGCTGAGAGGCCGAGATGGTCGGCGATCGGGGAGTAGGTTTGACGCCACATCGTTCCGGCTATTGTAAGCGATACCGGAAATCGAAGTCTTCTGGGACGTTAAAACGAAGGCATCAGAGGTGGTTCCAGAGCGACTTCTCATCCTCACGGTCGAGCTTCGCCGCTTCACGGGATTCCAGGTATCTCCTCACTGCATCCCGTCCGCCCAGACCCATCGCCAGGCTCGCCGCCAGCACCGCGCCGCTGCCCACGATGACAAACGCCGCGAAGAACACATGCGGCGCGAATCCCAGGACCTCGGACGCCGCCACTACGGCGATGAACATCACCATCACCTTTGTCGCCGCCGCCCAGCGCCTCGGTGCGGGCAGTTCTTCGTTATGGGTCCACACCAGCACTGACCGGCTCAGGAACTGCGCCAGCCATGCTCCGGCCAGCATGATGAGCCCGGCCGTAACGAGCTTCGGGAACAGGAAGACGGTCGCCTCCACCATGCGCGTCGTCAGTTGCGTG
Source organism: Bryobacteraceae bacterium (assembly GCA_014860455.1). Classification (GTDB taxonomy): domain Bacteria; phylum Acidobacteriota; class Terriglobia; order Bryobacterales; family Bryobacteraceae; genus PNKE01. The sequence continues at coordinate 4,330 of JACZJQ010000031.1, forward strand.
TTGAACAGGCTCAGCCCGATCAGCGCACCCACCAGCAGGATCATCCAGAAGGCAGCGCCCGCCACCAGGGGCGTAGTGTGGACATCTCCCCTGTCGGCCAGCATGTTCGACAGTCCCATCTCCTTCAGGAACCGGTCCATCCGCGCGCCCTTCACCGCCTTGGTCAGGAACCACCTCACCAGGACGGCGGCGACGAAGAAGACGGCAAATAGGAAAACGGCGACGATGAGCGGCGGCAGCAGGTTGTTCAATTGCGTGACGATGCCCCCGACCACCCCCTCCAGCAGTTGTTCGAGAGTTCGAATCATGGCCTATACCTCCATTTGCTCGGGCTGCTCCGCGCCCGGTGCGCTCGACTGGGGCGGGGCGGCGGCTGCCGGCGTCTCGCCGAACCAGATGTTGATCAGGTACGGCTTCAATTCCTCAAATTTCAGGCAGAGCCTTTCGATGCGGTGCTCCACCTCGGCGGCGCCCATCTCGGCCGTTTCAACGACAAACGATGCAACGCGCCCCAGATATAGCGGCGTGATGGATTTCAACAGCGTCGCGCGCTCCAGCCGGCTCGATTTCGCCGTGCACGCAAACTCATACACGATCCTCACCCATAGCTCGTCGTCGAGATGGAAATCGCCCGGCTTCGCCGTCCGCGCCAGTTCTTTCACCTCGGCCAGCGTATCCGGCCGCAGAGCCAGCTTCCAGACGTCTCCGAGGTCTTCGGCGCCTTTGCGGAAAGCCGTCAACATCCGGTCCAGGTTCACGTTGATCGGGTCCAGCCCGACATCGTAACGGAATCCGAACAATGCCGCCGGTTCGCTCCCCGTGCGGCCGCGCCAGGTGTTCTCGTACTCGCGCATCAGCAGGAACACGCTGCTGGTCACCTGCTGCAGCATCGCGCTCAAGTCGGCGCCGGGATCCTTGGCGTCGTGCAATTTCGCGCCCAGGAAACTCTGGCAGACCTTGAACCCCTCGGCGACGGCGATCGTCGTCATCCAGATGTCGATGCCGAACCGGGCTACGTCGGTCTCCCAGTCGTCGCGTTCCAGATAGCGGTTCAGCAGCGGCTGCGACATGCCGAAATCGCCGCCGATCGGCTGGCGCAGGCGCTGGCCATACAGGCAGCGCGTCAGCGGGTAGACGATGGAATTAGTGATCGTGCCGTCGTACTTGTGCCGGTGATAATACGGCGCGACGAAGTCGAAGCCGCCCTCCAGCACCGGACGGATCAAGAGGTCAAACCATTCAGGCGTGATCGACCGCAGATCGGAATCCACCACCACGCACGCCTTGGCGTCCAGCATCGACGCCATCTGGAAGATCATCCGGAACGCGCTGCCCTTGCCGGGGATGCCGTGATAGGGGAACGACAGACGGTTGACCGGCTTCATCGGCGTATTGAGCAGAAGCAACTGCGAGTCCTGCATCGGCGTCTGCGTCACCACCTCCGGAGTGCCGTCCTTCGACCCGCCATCGGAGTTGATGATGATGCCGTTGTAGGACGGAAAGTACTTTGCCAGCCCAGCATGGGCCGCCCGCACCACATGGCCGATCGTCTTCGAGTTGTTGTAGCTCGGAATGCCGACCACAATGTCGGCGTGGCGGATCTCATCCACCACCTGGCGCGCCTCGGCGGGCATCGACTGGATCTGTTTCGTGTTCTTGGGGACCGCCACTTTCACCAGTTTGCGCCTCTGCAGCGGCCGCGGGAATCCCGTCAACACGTGATGCGCGTCCCCTAAAGCCTGTATGCTGGTCAACCGGGACATGTCCGCCCCCCTTGATACTCTGAATCACGAGCAGCGCGCTGTCGTTGACTCGGCGCTGCACCCGGTGCTTGTCATGGCGCCGGTCGGGACCGGCAAAACCAACGTTCTCGCAATCCGCGCCGGCCGCGCCGTCGATCTCGGCCTCAGCCCTCGCTCGCTGCTCTGCCTGTCGTTCACCAACAAAGCCGCCCGCGAGATGAAAGACCGTCTCACGGCCCTTTACGGCAAACTTGCATCCGAAATCACCGTCTCGACATTCCACGGCCTCTGCGCGTCGATTCTCCGCGCCGAAGCCTCCACCGCCGGCCTCGACGGCGATTTCGTCATCTACGACGACGAAGACTCCACCCAGGTGATCGGCCGCCTTCTCGCCGCCTCCGGTATCCGCGTCGGCCGCGAGGACGCCGACCGCGTCAACTTCTTCCTGTTCGACGCCGCCGGCCAGGCCCGCATGGCCCGCTACGAGGAAGCCGGCGAATCGCCCAACGACGTCTTCCTGCGCCTGCTCAAACAGGCCAGCTTCGATGCAGAACCCTTGAAGCGCCTCCAGTTCACCAAGTGGCTCGCCTCGTATGTCCACGCCCTGCGCGAGAACCACGCCGTCGATTTCACAGACCTTCAACTCGGCGTCCTCCACCTGTTCCACGGCCACCCGGAAGTGCTCGCCCGCTGGCGCCGCCGCTTCACCTGGATCCAGGTGGACGAGATCCAGGACACCAGCCTGCCCGAATACTCCATCCTCCGCAACCTCGCGGCCGATCATAAGCAGCTCAGCTTCTTCGGCGACGTCGATCAGACGATTTACGAATGGCGCGGATCGTCGCCACACACGATCCTCGACCGCTACCGCGCCGAGTTCTCGCCCAACGAGATCGGCTTGGTCACAAACTACCGCTCCACGGGCGCAATCCTGGACGCCTGCCGTGCCGTCGTCCGCCGCTGTCCCGGCGCGGTCACCCATTCCATCGAAGCCGCCAACGGCGAGCAGGGCGAACCGGTCCTGGTCATGCAAGCACCGTCAATCGAAGCCGAGGCGAAGTGGATCGCCAACCGCATCGAGACCATCCGCGCCACCCACGGCAAGCGTTGGAGCGACTTCGCCGTACTCACCCGCACCAACTTCAAGGGCCGCGACATCTCGGCCCTGTTCACGCGCCTCGACATCCCGCATCTTCAGGTGGATCAGCAGAAATTCTTCCATCGCGCCGAGATCAAGGCCGCGCTCGCCGTGCTGCGCCTCATCCTCACGCCCCACGACGGCAACAGCCTGCTGCGCTTCATCAAGACCCCGCCCAAGGGCATCGGCGAGGCCACCTACAACTCGCTTTGCGCCGAACCCCGCCAGGCCGGACTCAAAGTCGGCGACCTGCTCGACGAGCGCACTCTCGATGCCGGCGACCCCTACGCGCCTTTGCTCGAAGCGCTGGCCGAAGAGCGTGTCGTCGTCTTCGATACGGAGACAACCGGACTCGATCCCTACTCCGACGAGATCGTCGAAATCGCCGCCGCCCGCTGCGGTCTCAACTCCACCGCCGAACAGTTTCACGAATACCTGAAGCCGTCGCGCCCGGTCGGCGACTCGGAGGCCATCCACGGCTGGTCAGATGAATTCCTCGCCGCCAACGGCCAACCGCCCGATGACGTCCTGGCCCGCTTCCTCGAATTCTGCGGCGGCGCCGTCCTCTGCGGCCACAACTCGCAGGCCTTCGACATCCCCATCCTGCGCGAAAGCTACAACCGCTACGGCCTGTTCCCCGACGGCGACTTCGGCCTCACTTTCGACACGCTCGACATCACCCGGCGCTTCCATCGCCTGCCGCGATACCGCCTGTCGCAGATCGCCGAATCGCTGGGCCTGAAATCGGTCCCCACCCACCGCGCCATGGACGACGTCATCACCACTGTCGAACTCTTGCAGCGCCTCGCGGCACAACTTTCCGAAACCGCCGCCGTCCGCCGCCGGGCCGTCGCCGCGCACACCAGGCAGTTCTCCCCCCATGCCCGTATGTTCACCAAATGGCGTCAGCGCTTGCAATTCGAGCGCCCGCACGAGCTGCTGGCCCGCATCATCCAGGAGTCCGGCCTGGCGCGCCATTTCGAAGACGAAGCCGACGGCGAGCGCCGCCTGATGAATCTCGAAGAACTTTGCCGCCTGTTCGCCCGCTACGACGTGCCCGAACTCTCGCCACAGGCCGCGCTGGTGGCCGCGCTGAACCTCGCCTCGCTTTCCGGCGACATCGAACGCCAGACGCAGGCCGAGGACCGCGTGCCCATCCTCACCGTCCATCAGTCCAAGGGTCTCGAATTCGACACCGTCTTCGTCGCCGGCTCCTCCGACGACGAATTCCCCAGCCGCCGCAGCAAGCGCGAAGGCCGTCTCCACGAAGAGCACCGGCTGTTCTATGTCGCCATCAGCCGCGCCAAGCGACGGTTGTTCATCACCTGGCACACACGCAACGACCGTGGCCGCGACCAGTCGCCCAGCCGCTACATCTCGCTGCTGCCGCAATCGGTCGAATACGAAAAGATCTGACTCCGGGCTACCATGTCATCCATGGAGCGCAGACAGTGGATTCAATTGATGGCGGTGCTCTCCGCCGCCCGGCCGGCCGCGGCCCTGCAGGATGAGAAGAAGGAAGCGCCCGCCCCGCTCACCAAAGAGCATCTCGTGGCCGCGCTCAAGGTGATGGACCTGTCGTTCAAGGACGACCAGCTTGACCTCATGCTGCCCGAGGTCAATCGCACCTTCGCGCAGTTCGCCAAACTGCGCGCCCTTGAACTGCCAAACGACATCGGAACGTCCTATCTCTTCCGCACCGAACTCCCCGGCCGCCGCCCCGCGGCAGGGCCCTCGCGGTTCAAGCCCCTCGCCAAACGCGTCGCCCGGCCGAAGGCTGATGAGGTTCTCGCATTCCTGCCGGCATCTGATCTCGGCGCACTCGTCCGCGCCAAGCGCATCTCGTCCACCGAACTGACGAAGCTCTATCTCGCCCGCCTCAAGCAGTACGGGCCGAAGCTGCTGTGCGTCATCAACCTCACCGAAGAGATCGCTCTTGAACAGGCCGCCCTCGCCGACAAGGAGATCGCGAAAGGCAAATACCGCGGCCCGCTCCACGGCATCCCCTATGGTCTGAAGGACCTCTTCGCCGTCAAAGGCACGAAGACCACCTGGGGCGCGGAGCCCTATGAAAATCAGGTGATCGACACCGATTGCACCGTCTATCAGCGCCTGCGCGATGCCGGCGCGGTGCTTGTCGCCAAGCTGTCGATGGGTGCGCTGGCCATGGGCGGACTGTGGTTCGGCGGCATGACCAAGACACCCTGGAACCTGCAAACCACGTCCAGCGGATCTTCGGCCGGCTCGGCCTCTGCTACCGCCGCCGGACTGGTCGGCTTCTCGATCGGCACTGAAACGCTCGGGTCAATCATCTCGCCCAGCATCCGTTGCGGCGTCACCGGACTGCGCCCCACATTTGGCCGCGTCAGCCGTCACGGGGCAATGGCACTCTGCTGGACGCTCGACAAGATCGGCCCCATCTGCCGCTCGGTCGAGGACTGCGCCCTTGTCCTGCGCGCCATCGCCGGCGCCGACGGCCAGGACCTCACCGTCTTCGATGCGCCTGTCCACTACGAACCAGCCCGCCCGCTCTCGTCGCTGCGCATCGGCATCAACCAAAAAGCCTTCGACGACATGAAGGGAGAGGCCAAGGACGTTTACGCCCAGGCGCTCGACGGTCTCAAACGCGCCGGCTTCCAGATGACCCCCGTCACCCTGCCCGACTCGTCCGCCGGCGCCATCGTCCCCTTCGTCCTCGGACCCGAAGCCGCCGCAGCCTTTGACGGCATCACCCGTGACGGCCGCGTCGATCAACTCAAAGGCCAGAAACGCAGCGACTGGCCCAACCAGTTCCGCTCCGCCCGCCTCATCCCGGCCGTCGAGTACATCCAGGCCCAGCGCGCCCGAACCAAGCTGATGCACGACCTCGACGCCTTCTTCCAGAACTGGGACGTCGTCGTCTGCCCGCCCTATTCGCACATGTCTTCAACCAACCTCACCGGCCACCCGCAAATTGTCGTGCCCTGCGGCTTCGTCAAAGGCATTCCACAGGGCCTCAGCTTCATCGGCCCCTGGCGCCGTGAAGACACCCTGCTGCGCGCCGCCCTGGCTTACCAGCAGGCGACGGACTGGCACCTGAAGCGCCCGCCTCTCCAGGCATAGAAAAGGGGCCTGGCGCCTCTGCGGCAACCAGGCCCCCTCAGGGCACGAATCTGCTTCAGACTAAGCCGGCACTTCGCTCAGCGGGATGCCCAGCGCGGCGGCCACGCCGGCGCCATAGGCCGGGTCGGCCTTCAGGCAGTTGCCGATGTGGCGGATCTTCACCTCCCGCGGCGCATCGCCCATCGCCCGCGCGGTGTTCTCAAACAGCACCTGCTGCTTCTCAGGCGTCATCAGCCGGAACAACATGCCGGGCTGCGAATAGTAGTCGTCGTCCTCGCGGTGGTTCCAATGATCCGCGGCGCCTTCCAGGCTCAGCGGCGGCTCGGAGAAGTCCGGCTGCTGCTGCCATTCGCCATAGCTGTTCGGCTCATAGCCAAGTGTGCCGCCGTGATTGCCGTCCACCCTCATCGCGCCGTCGCGGTGATAGCTGTGGAACGGGCAGCGCGCGGCGTTCACCGGGATCAAGTGGTGGTTCACACCCAGGCGGTAGCGCTGCGCGTCGCCGTAGGAGAACAGCCGGCCCTGCAGCATCTTGTCGGGCGAGAAGCCGATGCCCGGAACCACGTTGGCGGGGTTGAACGCTGCCTGTTCCACCTCGGCGAAGTAGTTCTCCGGATTCTTGTTCAACTCCATCACGCCGACTTCGATCAGCGGGTAGTCCTTGTGGAACCACACCTTGGTCAGGTCGAACGGATTGTACGGGCACTTCGCCGCGTCGCTCTCCGGCATCACCTGGATATACATCGTCCAGCGCGGGAACTCGCCCTTCTCGATGGAATCAAACAAATCCCTCTGATGGCTCTCGCGGCACTTGCCGATGATGGCTTCGGACTCGGCGTCGGTCAGGTTCTTGATGCCCTGCTGGGTGTGCAGGTGGAACTTCACCCAATACCGCTCGTTGCTGGCGTTGATCAGGCTGAACGTGTGGCTGCCGAAGCCGTGCATGTGGCGGTACGAGGCCGGGATGCCGCGTTCGCTCATGGTGATGGTGATCTGGTGCAGCGCTTCGGGCAGCGAGGTCCAGAAGTCCCAGTTGTTGCGCGCGCTGCGCAGGTTGGTCCTTGGATCGCGCTTCACGGCGTGGTTCAGGTCGGGGAATTTCAGCGGATCCCGCAGGAAGAACACTGGCGTGTTGTTGCCCACCAGGTCCCAGTTGCCCTCTTCGGTGTAGAACTTGATGGCGAAGCCGCGGATGTCGCGTTCGGCGTCGGCCGCGCCGCGCTCGCCGGCGACGGTGGAAAACCGCGTGAACAGTTCCGTCTTCTTGCCCACTTCGGAAAAGATCTTCGCCCGCGTGTACCGGGTGATGTCGTGGGTGACGGTAAACGTGCCATACGCTCCGGAGCCCTTGGCATGCATCCGGCGCTCCGGGATCACTTCCCTGTCAAAATGCGCCAACTTCTCCAGGAACCACACATCCTGCAGCAGCATCGGGCCCCGCGGACCCGCAGTCATTGCGTTCTGGTTGTCCGGCACCGGCGCGCCGCCGTTCGTTGTCAACTTCTTCTTCACGGTTCGCTCCTTCGTCTACTTGGACTCAATTGAATCTGCCTTCTCCATGCAGCGCCGGCAAAGGCCTTTCACCTCCACCTGCGTCGCCCTGACCATGCCCAGGCCCGAAACCTGCTCGGGTACCTTGAGCCGGTCAAAATCCTCGCAATAGAAGTCCATCGTCGTGCCGCAGACCGTGCACACGAAATGGTGGTGCGGCTTCATGTTCGGATCGAAACGCACACGATCCTGCGGCGTCCCTAACGTCGAAATCAACCCCAGATCCACAAGCAGCCACAACGTCCGGTAGACCGTGTCCAGCGACACCGTCGGCACACGCTCCCTCACCCCGCGGAAGATCGTCTCCGCATCGGGATGGTCGCCCGCCCCGGCCACTTCGCGGAAGATCTCCAGCCGCTGGTGCGTCAACTTGACGCCCGCCCGCTTCAGGCCTTCTTTGAACTTGCCAATTCGCTCATTGAGCTGGTCACGCGCAGGAACCATGACGAATCATTCCTTATTCGTTGTCATTCCTAGTTAGGAATGTATCTGAATTACGACGCTCCGTCAATAGCGAGTTTCTTTACGGAGGCCAGTCGGCGGCCTTACCTCGCCCGCAGCCAGTCGGCGTAGAGCGCGCCGGCGGTCTGCATCTCGCCGCGTTCGATGAACGGCGCGCCGTATTGGTTCTTCGACCACATGGGCACGAGGTTCGGCGGCAGCGCCGCGCCGGTGGGCGTCACCGGGCTGACGACAAGCAGTTTGCCCTGCGCCGCGCGCGCCAAGTCGGGCAGATCGAGATCCTTCAGCACGCCAGGAATCACCAACTCGGCCAGCCCGTTGTGGACCACCGCCCGGCAGTACTCCAGGTAGCTCAGCGGCGATGCTTCCATGGCCACGCCGGCCACGCCCGGTTCGAGCGCCGACGTTAACAAAGCGATCACCCCCGCTCCGCCGCGACCGATCAGGGCGACCTTACCCGCTCCGGGCATCGCCCGTGCGGCCGCGATCGCCGCGCGCATGTCGGTCACCGCCCAGCCCGGCACGTTCTCGCCCAGCAGCCACCCGCGCGCGGCGAATTGGTAGATCGGCGAATAGCCCAGCCGCCCCGGTTGCTCCGTGCCCGCGAACCCCCGCGGCTTCACCGACAACACCCGCCAGCCGGCCCCGGCCAGGCTGCGAGCATCCGCCGCCGGACCCGCATAGACGATGGTGCCCTGCGCCGTGTTCACCGGCTGAAACAGCACGGCCGCCACCGGTTCGCCGCCGTCCGGAACAACCGTGCCCTCGGTCTCGGTCCAGCCTTCGCCCGCCTTCTGCGCGCCCGGCGTCCAAGACGCAGGCGCTGCCTGCACTGGGATTCTCAGCCGCGCCGCCACCACCTTGGCCAGTTGCTCCGGCAGCATCGGCTTGGCTGCCGTGCGCCGCCCGTGCATCTCAATCGCCAGCTTCAGGTTCAGCGACGTCACCGTCTCCGAGCCGATCGAGGTCTGCAACTGCCCTGTCGGCGTGGCATAGAGCATCGACTCCGGCTCCGGCAGGATCGGCGCTTCGGCGCCGTCGGATTCGCGGTTCATCAGGAACTTGTCCAGGAAGCGCGCTGCGGCTTCCCGCCGCGGTTTCGACCACCCATGCGTGTCGTCATACTCGAAAAACCCCGCGCCCTGCGACACGCCCAGCCGCTCGTAGTGCCGCACGATCTCGGCGTAGGTCGCCCGCGCGCCGGCGATCGGGAAGTAGTCCCGGATGGCCGTCGTCATCAGGTAGGGCTTGGGCGAAAAGGCCAAGGCGAAGTCGGCGAAATCGACGCCCGAAGCCACCATGCCGGGCATGATCTGCTCGGCGTCCTGCGGGCCAGGTCCGGACCAAAGCTCCCGCCAGCGCGTCATGTAGCACGACGATACGGCCGCCGCCAGCCGCGGCTCCATCGCCGCCAGATACGCCGCCTGTGTGCCGCCGCCGGAGTTGCCCGCCACGGCAACGCGCCGGATGTCGATCTCGGGCCGCGTGGCCAGATAGTCAAACGCGCGGACGCCGTCATGGACGAAGTAGCGCGCAATCGTAGCCCCGGTCAGCAGGCACTGCATACCCGCCTGGGTATGTTCCGAAGTCCCCACCCCCGCGCGCGACTTGAGCGTCGCCGGGTCCAACGTCTCCAGCCGTTCGCCCTGCCCCGGCGGATCGAATGCCAGCACCGCATAGCCGCGTCTGGCGAAACCGATCCAGGCGTGCTGATACGTCGCCGACGCCTTGCCGTTGGTGCTGTGGCCGGCCACGCCCAGGATGGCCGGGAACGGCGGATTGGTGGCCGTGGGGAGATAGAGATTCGCCGTCACGCGAAATCCCGGCAGGCTCTCGAAAACGACATTCTCGACACGGTAGCCGTCGCGCACGAAGGCGCCGGTGATGCGCGCGTTCAGTGGCGTCTTGACCGTGGGCAGGCCTCCGACGGCCTCCAGCATCCAGGCCCGGGCACGTTCGGCTCTCTGCTGGACCTGTTGGGGGGTCTTCAGTTCGGCCACGGCCCGCTCACGCGCCTGCCAGTGGGCCTCGGCCCGTTGGGTCAGTTTGGTTTCGAAATCGCTCGCGAACAGAAGCAGGAATGCCAGCCACATGGGATTTGATCTCCGTAAAGCGATCTTACAGGAGATCGGATTCCGGAGACGGGCCGGGTTCAACCCGCTCGACACGTGCGCCCAGCCGGCCCTGGGCCAGCCGGATTCTCAACGCATCGCCTTCGCTCACCGAGCAGGCCTCGCGCAGGATGCCCTGGGGGCCTTCGACGATGGCATAGCCCCGGGTAAGAACGTTCAGCGGACTCAGCGCGCCGAGCCGCGCCGATAGCAACGCCAGCCTTTCCCTGACCGGCCTCTCAGCGCCCTCCATGGCCGCCGACATCCGCGCGTCGAGCATCGCCAACCGGTGGCCCGAATGTGCCAGACGCAGCCGTGGATCCGATTCGCCGAGACGGCGGGCCGATGCCTCCAACCGGCCGGCGACCAATTCCAGCCGCCGGGTCACGGAAGTCCGCAGGCGGTATTCCAACTCGTCGGCGCGTTGCTGTGCGCGTCCGACTAGCCTCTGCACCAGGCGTTCGGCCCGTGCCGCGCCGCGCTCGGCCAACCGCCTCCCCAGCCGCATCAGCGTGAACGTCATCGACCGTTCGGCCCTTCCCTGCAGGTTCGCGATCCTGTGCAGGAGTTCTTCTCGGTCGGGCGCGATCAACTCGGCGGCAGCCGATGGCGTCGGCGCCCGCAGGTCTGCGACGAAGTCGGCGATGGTGAAATCGGTTTCGTGTCCAATCCCAGATACGACAGGCACCGGACAGGCGGCGATGGCCCTTGCCACAGCCTCCTCATTGAACGTCCAAAGATCTTCGATCGACCCGCCGCCGCGGGCCAGGATGATCACCTCCGGCCAGCCCGATCCGCCCAAACGGCTTAACGCATCACAGACGCCTTCAATCGCGCCCTCGCCCTGCACTTTCGTCGGATACAGCCTCACCCGCGCCACCGGCCAGCGGCGGCCAAGCACAGAGATGATGTCTCGAATCACCGCGCCTTTCGGCGACGTCACCACGCCGATCCGCACGGGATATGCCGGCAGCGGCCTTTTGCGCCCCGCGTCGAACAGCCCCTCCTCCAGCAGCCTCCGCTTCAATAGGTCGAAGGCCATCTGGAGTTCGCCCTCGCCCTCCAGTTCGATGCCGGAGACCACCAGTTGGTATTCGCCGCGCTCCTGCCTCACCTCGACCGACCCGCGCAGCTTCACCGCCATACCGTCGGCGAGCTTCACCTTCATGTAGCGGGCGACGTTGCGGAACAGCACGCAGCGCACCTGCGCGCCAGAGTCCTTCAACGTGAAATAGGCATGCCCCGAACTCCATACCTTGTAGCCGGAAATTTCGCCCTGCACCCGGACGTCGTCGAAGTTCAGCGTTAGCAGGCGATGGATGGCCGAGGTCAGCGAGGTGACCGTATACACCACGGGGCCAGACATCTCTAGACTCATCTGCTCCATCGCTTTTCGATTCCCTTAGCCTGCCACAGCCGGCGCCCGCCATGAAAGCGACAACGCCCCGGCGGCCTTCTCGGCTCCGGGGCGCTGTTGCATTTACTCCGTGATGTGGATGTGCTCTAGAACCGGTTCCAGAGGTACTGGTTGTAAACCTCGTGGTGATACTGCACCTCGGGCGACTTGACGAAGGTGCCAAGCAACCGCGGGCAGCGATCGGCCGAGGCGCGCTTCAGGTCCGCGTAACGGGCCTTCACGTCGTCGCCCAGCAGCTTGCCGGTCCATTCCGACTGCAGGAAGTTGTCCATGGCGGTGTAGATGTTGTCGGGCAGGAAGCGCTGCGCGGAGCGCAGGTTCTTGATCTTGGCGGTTTCGCCTTCGAGGCCGGTCTTGAAGACCGACAGCAGCACCATGTAGGGGTTGGCGTCAGGACCGACGGAGCGGACTTCGACGCGCATGCTGCGCTCGTTGCCGATCGGGATGCGGACCATCGAACCGCGGTCAACAGCGGAGGCGATGATCTGGTTCGGCGCCTCGAAGTGCGGGTCCAGCCGGCGGTAGGCGTTCACGCTGGCGTTCAGCATCAGGCAGATGTCGTTGCCGTGGGTCAGGATACGGTCGATGAACTGCCAGCCGAACTTGCTCAGTTTCTCCTCGCCCTTGGGATCCCAGAAGATGTTCTTGCCGCCCTTGGTGATCGACACGTTGGTGTGCATGCCGCTGCCATTGACGCCCACGACGGGCTTGGGCAAGAACGTGGCGGTGAGGCCCATGCGGGTGGCCACCTGGCGGCAGATCAGCTTGTAGAGCTGGATCTGGTCGGCGGCGGTGAGGACGTCGGCGTAGCTGTAGTTGATTTCAAACTGCGACGGCGCCACTTCCGGGTGATCCTTTTCGTTTTCGAAGCCCATGGCGCGCTGGGCTTCGGCGACGCGGTCGATGAACTCGCGCAGTGGATCTCCGGGCAGCGAGTGGTAGTAACCGCCGGTGTTCACGTACTCAAATTCGTTGGTCTCGTGGTAGCGCCGCTCGGCGTCGGCGCCCTTGAACAGGAAACCCTCGATCTCGTTCGCCGCGTTCAGGGTGTAACCGTTCTTGGCGAACTGCGTGTCGGCGTAGGCCTTTAGCACGCTGCGCAGATCGGCATTGTACGGCGAGCCATCCTTGTCGAGCACCTCGCCAAACACCAGCACCTTGCCGGGTCCAAAGATGTCGGCCGGCGCCCAGTAGAAGGAGGGCCAGTCGATGGACAAGCGGAGATCGCTTTCCCGCTGGGCGGTGAAGCCGCGGATCGACGACCCGTCAAAGGTCATGTTGTCCCAGCTCTTCAGCAGGAACTTCTTGTCGTAGTCCAGCATGTGCAGCCGGCCTTCGAGGTCGCTGAACAGCACCGTCACGGCCTTGATCCGCTTCTCCTCGGTGAGGTACTTCAGCCGCTCTTCGCGGATCTGCTCCACCGGAACGCGCTGCTTGCGTTGCTCTTTCGCATGGAGGTTCAGTTCTTCAAGCTCGGCATAGGAAAGGGTGAGAAAGTCCTGCAATGGGTTAGACATCAATGCTCCTGCTTCGTGGTATGGCTTGGCTTCGGAACTCTCGGCGTGGAGAGGCGGGCAGTTCGATCGGCGCTTTCTGCTTCGTGCCTCTAGCCTCAGCCGCGGCAATCAGGCTCAACCGATCTCTTCGTTACGCCTATTATCGATTACCCCCCGCCACACCCCGCAACCGTTTTCGGCCCTAAACGCCATCGTATTTTTTTATGGGCTTAACTTGCGGAATTGATCGGCTCCTCACTTTCGCCCCTAAGCCGCCGTGTGTCAACGCTTTACGAAGCAAGGCGCTGTCCCTTCAGCGGGCCTCCCGCGCCAGCGACTCCCCGCCGCGTTCTGCTAGACTCAGCACATTCCGCCAAAGTGAGGTGACCCCCAAAATGACCGCGTCCCAAGTTCTTGAGATGGCGAAATCCCAGAACGCCCGGCAGATCGACATCCGTTTTACCGACCTCCCCGGACTCTCTCAACACATCTCCTACCCCATCCGTCAACTCACCGAAGACGCCTTCGAAGAGGGCTTCGGCATCGACGGATCCAGCATCCGCGGCTGGGCGGCGATCAACGAAAGCGACATGCTTCTGATCCCCGATCCCACCTCCGCCTACATGGACCCCTTCTTCGAAGTCCCCACCCTCTGCATGGTCGGCGACATCATCGACCCCATCACCCGCCAACGCTACGACCGCGACCCGCGCTGGATCGCCAAGAAAGCCGAAATGTTCCTCCAGAACAGCGGCCTCGCCGATACGGCCTACTTCGGCGCCGAGGCCGAGTTCTTCATCTTCGACAACATCCGCTTCGATCAGAACGCCCACTCCGGCTTCTACTTCATCGACGCCGAAGAGGGCCGCTGGAACTCATCCCGCGCCGAAAACAACCTCGGCTACCGCCCCCGCTATAAAGAGGGCTACTTCCCGCTGCCACCCACGGACCACTATCAGGACCTGCGCGCCGAGATGGTCGAGGTGATGCTGTCGGTCGGCCTCGACATCGAATGCCACCACCATGAAGTCGCCACCGGCGGCCAGTGCGAAATCGACCAGCGCTTCAACACGCTGGTGAAATCGGCCGACAACATGATGCTGTACAAGTACTGCGTGCGCAACGTCGCCTACCAGTACGGCAAGACTGTCACGTTCATGCCCAAACCGCTGTTTGGCGACAACGGCAGCGGCATGCACGTTCACCAGTCGCTGTGGCGGTCCGGCACGCCGCTGTTCGCCGGCGAAGGATATGCCGGCTTGAGCCAGATGGCGCTGTGGTACATCGGCGGGCTGCTGAAACACTCGCGCGCGCTGTCGGCCATCATCGCCCCCACCACCAACAGCTACAAGCGCCTCGTGCCCGGCTATGAAGCGCCCGTCAACCTGGCCTACTCGCGCCGCAACCGCTCGGCCGCCGTGCGCATCCCGATGTACTCGGCCAGCCCCAAGGCCAAGCGCGTCGAGTACCGTCCACCGGACCCCTCGGCGAATCCCTACCTCGCCTTTTCCGCCCTGCTGATGGCGGGCATCGACGGCATTCTCAACAAGATCGATCCCGGCGAATCGCTCGACAAGGATATCTACGATCTGTCTCCTGAAGAGCTCAAGAAAGTCCCGTCCATGCCGGCCTCCCTCGACGAAGCGCTCGACTGTCTGGACTCAGACCACGACTTCCTGCTCAAAGGCGACGTCTTCACCGAAGAACTGATCGAGGCCTTCGTCAGCTACAAGCGCAAGCACGAAGCCGAAGCCGTCCGTCTGCGGCCGCATCCCTACGAGTTCGCGCTCTACTACGACATTTGATCAACGCTGCCGCGTCAGATGAAAAGGCCCGTCCGGGTGGTTCCGGGCGGGCCTTCGTTTCTCTGTGAGATGCGTCTACCGGTTCGGCCGCGACGCCATCAGTTCGTCGATGTTCACCAGTTCGGTCGGGTACTTGCCCGTGTAGCAGGCGTAGCAGTATTTCGAATCCCCGTCGGCCACGGCCTTGTGCAGGTTCTCGAGCGACAGGTAAGCCAGAGTGTCGCAGCCGATGAACTGGCGGATCTCCTCGATGCTCTGATTGGCGGCGATCAACTCGCGCTTGGTCGGCGTATCGACGCCATAGAAACACGGCGAGATCGTCGGCGGGCACGAAATCCGCACATGCACTTCCTTGGCCCCGGCGCTACGCACCATGCGGACGATCTTCTGCGACGTCGTGCCGCGCACCAGCGAGTCGTCCACCAGCACCACGCTCTTTCCGGTCAACAACTCGCGCACCGGGTTCAGCTTCAACCTCACGCCAAAGTCGCGGATGGCCTGCGACGGTTCGATGAACGTGCGGCCGACGTAATGGTTACGGATCAGCCCGTGGCGGAAAGGGATCCCCGATGCCGTCGCATAGCCCAGCGCCGCGGCGACGCCCGAGTCCGGTATCGGCACCACCACATCGGCCTCCACCGGCATCTCCATGCTCAGCAACTGTCCCATCTTTTCCCGCGACGCCTGCACAGACCGTCCAAAGACGATTGAATCCGGACGAGAGAAATAGACATGCTCGAACACGCACTGCGCGTTGCGTCCCGGCGGCGCATAGAACTGCCGCGTCAACCCCTCCGGCCCGGCAATCACCATCTCGCCCGGTTCAACGTCGCCGATGTAGTGAGCGTCGATCAGATCGAACGCGCAGGTCTCGGACGCAAACACATACGCCGGCCCGCTCGACAGGTTCATCCGGCCGATGGCCAGCGGGCGGAACCCGTGGCGGTCGCGCGCCACGATCACGCGGTCGGCGGCCAAAAACACCAATGAAAACGCGCCATCCAGCGCCAGCAGCGCCTCGCGCAATGCCGATTCCAGCGTCTTCTGGTCGCTCTTGGCCACCAGGTGCAAAACCACTTCGGTGTCCGATGACGCCTGGAAAATCGAACCGTGGGCTTCGAGGTCGCGCCGCAGTTCCATCGCGTTCGTGATGTTGCCGTTATGCGCCACCGCGATGCGGCCCTTGTTGCAGGCCACCGAGAATGGCTGCGCGTTCAGGATCGCTGTGTCGCCGGCCGTCGAGTACCGCGTGTGCCCGATCGCCATATGGCCGGGCAGCATGTTCAGCACGCCCGCGGTGAAGATGTCGGCCACGTGGCCCATCGACTTGTGGCAGTACACATCCTTGCCGTCGCTGGCCGCGATGCCAGCGCTCTCCTGGCCGCGGTGCTGCAAGGCGTGCAGGCCCAGATGCGCCAGGTTGCCCGCCTCGGGGTGGCCGTAGACGGCGAAGACGCCGCACTCGTCTTTGAACTTGTCGAGTGGGAAGTTGTCGAACGGCAAATGCTCAGTCTGGTCGTGATCAGGCATGAACCTCGGCCTCGAGTTTGGATTCCAGCGCGGTCGCCCAGGACTCTCGCAGCGTGGCGAGAGGCGTATCGACAAGGGTAATGCCTTTGTTCGAGATCTTCAACCGCCCGGCTTCGGTCACACCGATCTTCAACGCCGGAACACCATACTTCGCGGCCATTGTCTCAACCGTCTTGCCGTCCGCGGTGGAAACCACCACCCTCGACGGTCCTTCGTGATAGAGCAGCAACTCCGGCGCCAGGTCAGAATCAACATCGACGCTCGCGCCGATCAAGTTGTCGAACGAGGCCTCGGCCAGCGCCCACGCCAACCCGCCATCGCTCACATCGTGCGCCGACTCCACCGTCCGCGACGTCACCATCTCGCGAACCGCCAACTGCACCTGCTTCTCAAACACCATGTCCAGCGCCGGCGGCAAGCCCCAGATGTCTTTGATCACCTGCTTGGCATACTGCGTTCCGCCCATGCGCACACCATCGGCCTCGCCGATGCCGCCGATAAGATAAATGTCACGCCCGGCCTCGTTGAACGCGATGCCCACAGGCATCTCGGTCTTCATCACGCCCACGATGCCCATCACCGGCGACGGGAAGATCCCCTCGCCGAGGGTCTCGTTATACAGGCTCACGTTGCCGCCCGTGATTGGGGTTTCGAAGAACGCGCAGGCGTCGGCCATGCCTTCGATCGCCTCAACCAACTGGGCCATGATCTCGGGCCGCTCGGGATTGCCGAAGTTCAGATTGTTGGTCGCCGCCACCGGCTCGGCGCCCACGCAGGAGAGGTTGCGGCAGCACTCGGCCACCATCAGCTTCGCCCCTTCGCGCGGATCGAGATAGGTATAGCGCCCGTTGCCGTCCAGCGCCATGGCCACCGACGAACCGATCTCCTTGATGCGGATGATGGCCGCATCGCCCCCCGGCCCGGCCACCGTGTTGGTGCGGACCATGTAGTCGTACTGTTCCCAAATCCAGCGCTTGCTGCAAAGGTCTTCGCTGCGGGCCAGCGTGAACAGGTCGGCCGTCAGATTCTCCGACCGCAGCGCCGGACCTTCCATCGGAACCTTGCGCAGCGGCTTGGTATGCGGGCGGTCGTAGATCGGCGCTTCGTCGGCCAGCGGGCGGCTCGGAATCTCGGCGACAATCTCGCCGTGATTGAGCACCCGCATGATGCCGTCGGACTTCACCGTGCCGACGATCCGCGCATCCAGGCCCCACTTTTTGAACACGTCCAGGACTTCGTTTTCGCGGCCCTTGTGCGCCACCAGCAGCATCCGCTCCTGGCTTTCCGAGAGCATGATCTCGTAGGGCGTCATGCCCTGTTCGCGCTGCGGCACGTGGGCCAGATCGATCTCGATGCCGGTGCCGGCGCGGCTGCTCATCTCGCAGGTCGAACACGTCAGCCCGGCCGCCCCCATGTCCTGAATGCCGGCGATGGCGCCGGTCTGCATCGCTTCCAGGCACGCCTCGAGCAGCAGCTTCTCCATGAACGGATCGCCCACCTGCACGTTGGGCCGCTTCTGCTTGCTCTCTTCGGTGAACTCAGCAGACGCCATCGACGCGCCGTGAATGCCGTCCTTGCCGGTCTTCGAGCCGACATAAATGACCGGATTGCCCTCGCCTGTGGCCTTGCCGTAGAAGATCTGGTCTTTGCGGAAGACGCCGAGGGCGAAGACGTTCACCAGCGGGTTGCCCGCATAGCTGGGTTCAAACACCGTTTCGCCGCCGACTGTCGGCACGCCGAAACAGTTGCCGTAATGGGCGATGCCGGCCACGACGCCGTCGATAATGCGGCGGTTGCGCGCGCCGGTTTGCGGATCGTCGAGCGGGCCGAAACGCAGCGCATCCATGACGGCCACCGGCCGCGCGCCCATGGTGAAGATGTCGCGCAGGATGCCGCCCACGCCGGTCGCCGCGCCCTGGAAGGGCTCGATGAAACTGGGATGGTTGTGCGACTCGATCTTGAAGGCGATGCAGTAGTCGTTGCCTTCCGGGTCTTTTCCGATGTCGATGATGCCGGCGTTTTCGCCGGGTCCGCAGACGACGAGCTTGCTGCGCGTCGGCAGCTTCTTCAGGTGGATGCGCGAGCTCTTATACGAGCAGTGCTCGCTCCACATCACGCTGAAGATGCCCAGTTCGGTGATGTTCGGCTCGCGCCCGAGGATGGACACAATATGTTCGTACTCGCCCGGCGTCAACTGGTGCGCCTGGACGATCTCAGGTGTGATCTGGCTCATGGCTTTATTTGGCGGCGGAAAGCTGGCTGGCGTAGGACTGGATCAGCGACTCGAACACCATCCGTCCGTCACTGGATCCCATCAGCGGTTCAGTGGCCCGCTCCGGATGCGGCATCATGCCCATCACGTTGCGGCCTTCATTCAGCACGCCGGCGATGTCTCGCAGCGAGCCGTTCGGGTTTTCGACATAGCGGAACGCCACGCGGTCGTCGGCTTCCAGCATGTCGAGCGTGGCATCGTCTGCCACATAGCAGCCCTCGCCGTGGGCGATCGGGATGCGGAGTTCCGCGCCGGTGGGGATGGCGCAGGTGTAAGGCGAGTTGGCGGTCGCGGCCGTGAGCAGGACCTCCTTGCAGATGAACTTCAATCCGCGGTTGCGGACCAGCGCGCCGGGCAGCAGTCCGCATTCGGTGAGAATCTGGAACCCGTTGCAGATGCCCATCACGTAGCCGCCCTCGGCGGCGAACTTCTTGACCGAGGCCATCACGGGTGAGAACTTCGCGATCGCGCCGCAGCGGAGGTAGTCTCCATAGGAGAATCCACCGGGCAGGATGACGCAGTCCGAGCTTTTGAGGCTGCTGTCGCTATGCCAAAGGAATTCCGCCTGGTGGCCGAGATTTGCACTCGCCGCATACCAGGCGTCGTGATCGCAATTGCTGCCGGGAAAGACAACGACGCCGAATTTCATGGGGAAATCCCAGTCTATCAGGTCCGCACCTGGAGGGTGCGCACCCGGTTGCGCCGGTCGGGCTTACTCGGCCGCTGCGGTGGGTTCCACCGCGGCCTTCTTCTTTGCCCGCGCCTTCTTCTTCTCGGCCGGAGGCTGGCGGTCGATCTTCTTCACGTGTTCGCGCGCGATTTCCAGGACGAACTTCTTCTCGCCAGCTTCGTCGAACTTAATCACGATATGCTGGTCCGTACACGAGACCACGGAGCCCGGACCGAACTTAGCGTGTTCGACCTGCGCGCCGGTCGCGAAAGGGGGTTTGCTGGCCATGTTTTTCTTGGGAATCCTCGACATTCGTAGGATACCAAACCCCTCATTGCCCTGTCGACCTCGCCCATAACCATGCTCACCGCCCACCTGCCCGCTCCCTTGCGCGCCGCCATCGAAGCCGAGGCCCGCCTCCACCC
>JACZJQ010000325.1 GCA_014860455.1 Bryobacteraceae bacterium
GTTCAAGGAAGGGCGGGTGGCAGAGAAGGAAGGGCGGTATGGGGCGGCGTATCTGTTGTATTCACAGGCCTATGCGCTGGATCCGGGCAATGGGGAGTATAAGGCGCGGGCCGATGCGGTGAGGCGGCAGGGGATTCTGCAGTTGGAGGTGGAGCCGAAGGGGATGGAGGCGGACGGGGGCGAGGAGGTGCTGCCGGGGATCGATGAGGAGGATTTGAAGGCGGCGGACGAGTTGATGCCGGTGCCGGTGCTGGTGGGCACGGCGGACCGGCACAGTTTCAAGCTGAACGCGGGGGTGAAAGAGCTTTGGGAGAAGGTGCTGAAGCCGTATGCGCTGGAGGCAGTGTTTGACGCGGATCTGACGGAGGGCAAACCGATCAAGTTCGAGATGGAGAACGCGGACTGGCGGACGGCTGTGAGGGCACTGGAAACGGTGAGCGGGACGTTCATTGTGCCGCTGGGCGACAGGCTGGGGATTGTGGTGAAGGAGACGGTGCAGAAGCGTTCTGAGATGGAACGGCACATGACAACGACGATCCATCTGCCGGGGACGCTGACGCCGCAGGAGTTGCAGGAGGCGGTGCAGGCGGTGAGGTCGGTGTTCGACATACAGAAGTTCGGGGTGGACAATGCGCGGGGGCTGGTGATGCTAAAGGACAGGGCGTCGAGGGTGAAGCCGGCGGCGGAGCTGTTCAGGCAGTTGATGGAGCACCGGGCGCAGGTGCTGTTGGAGATCGACATTGTGAACCTGGGGGCGACGTCGAGTTTGAGGTTTGGGATGCAGTTGCCGACGTCGTTTCCGATTGTGAATCTGAGCCGGGCGTGGGGCAATTCGCCGACGGTGCCGACGGGGATCGGGAATATCCTGACATTTGGGTCTGGTAAATGGATGTTTGGGCTTGGGCTAAGCGGGGCGGAGTTGTTCGCGAGCATGACGGAGGGCGAGGGGTCGATTGTGGCGAGGAGCCAGGTGCTGGCGGTGAACGGGCAGGCGGCGTCGATGCATGTGGGGGACAGGTATCCGATGCAGACGCAGTCGTATCTGGCGACGGCGGGTACGGGGGATTACATCCCGCCGCCACAGATCCAGTTTGAGGATCTGGGGCTGGTGCTGAAGGCGACGCCGTATGTACACACGAGCGAAGAGATGACGCTGGATGTGGAGGTGGAGTTTAAGCTGCTGGCAGGGACGTCGCTGAACGGGATTCCGGTGATCTCGAACCGGAAGCTGCAGTCGAGGGTGAGAATGAAGTTTGGCGAGACGGCGGTGGTGGCGGGGTTGACGGGTGGAGCGTCGAGGAAGAGCATGAGCGGGCTTCCGGGGTTGATCGCGCTGCCGCCGTTCAGGACGAACGACCGGAGCGAGGAGAGCGCGGATCTGTTGGTGACGATCCGGCCGAGATTGACGGCGCTGCCGCCGAGCGAGAGTGTGGGAAGGGTGATTTGGGCGGGGACCGAGACGCGGCCGCTGACGCCTCTGAATTAGAGTCCGGATTAGAGACCGGCGCGTATTAATTCCTCTGTGGGATTATAGAGCGAGAGGAATCGTTCATGTCGATCATGCTCAGGGAGATCCGGGAGCAACCCCGGGTGATAGAGAAGACGCTGCAGGCCGAGCGCAAGGGTCTGGAAAAGCTGCGTAGACAGTTTGAAAAGAACCGGCCGCCGATGGTGGTGCTGGCGGCGAGAGGCACGTCGGACAACGCAGCGCAGTTTGGGCGCTATCTGATCGAGATCACAACGGGGATTCCGGTGTCGCTGGCGGCGCCGTCGGTGACGACACTGTACAGGGCGCCGTTGAAACTGGAGGGGGCGCTGGTGGCGGCGGTGTCACAGTCAGGTGAATCGACCGACACAAACGTGGTGCTGGAAGCGGCCAAGAAGGCGGGCGCGTTCACGGTTGGCATCACCAACGAAGCGACGAGTACGCTGGCGCGGTTGGCCGACTATCCGATGCTGGTGCGGGGCGGGCGCGAGAAGAGCGTGGCGGCGACGAAGACCTACACGGGGCAGTTACTGGGGTTCTACCTGCTGGCGTGGGCGCTGGGCGCGGACATCAAGATGGAAGACCTGGAGAGGCTGCCGGAGTGGGCCGAGGCGGCGCTGAGCCTGGAAGACGAGATCGGGGCGCGGGCCGAACGGTACAGGTTTATGGAGCAGGCGGTGGTGGTGGGGCGCGGGCTGAACTACGCGAACGCGTTTGAATGGGCGTTGAAGATGATGGAGACCTGCTACGTGGTGGCGGAGCGGTTCTCGCAGGCCGACATCCTGCACGGGCCGATTGCGATGGTGGGGCAGAACTTCCCGGCGTTCCTGGTGGCGCCGACGGGAGTGACGTGGCCGGTGATGAAAGAGCTGGCGGAGAGGCTGGCGGGGCTGAAGGCGGACACGTTGATGGTGACCGACGAATCGAACAAGATGGCGCCGAAGGGTGCGATCCGGATTCCGGCGAAGCTGGCGCAGAAGGGTCCGCTGCCGGAAGAGCTGTTCACACCGATTCCGTACATCATTCCTGCACAGATGTTCGCGGCTAAGCTGGCGGTGTTGAAGGGGTTGGATCCGGACCGTCCGCGGGGATTGAACAAAGTGACGATGACACTGTAGGGCCGGGCGGGAGAGTTTACCTGGGTGGCCTGTACACCCGTGGCGGTGGCTGATATCCTGATTTGGATTTGGTCCAAGGAGGAAACAGCATGAATCCGGACACAGGGCAGGAAGCGGTCCCGCTTTCAGAAGGTCAGCGATTGACGGGCGTGTTTCATTCACCGGGGGCGGTGTTTGGGGACATAGCAAAGTACGGCAAGTGGATCATCCCACTGCTGATCATGGTTGTCATCTCGTTGGGGGTGGTGGCTGCGATCCAATCCAGGGTTCCAGTTGATCTGATGATTGCCAAGATCATGGAAACCAACGAGCGGATGCAGCAGATGTCCGCGGAGCAGCGGGATGCAGTGATCGCGCAGCAGACCAAGATCATTCCAATCGGGATGTATGCGGGGGCGTTGCTGGGCAGCGCTGTCATCCTGTTCATCGCGGCCGGGGCGTTGCTGTTTATCTTCAACTTGCTGATGGACGGCAAGTTGAAGTACAAAAACGCGCTGAATATTTATTCGTATGCGATGCTTCCGCCGGGGATTGTGGGATCGCTGGTGATGATGCTGGTGCTGTACCTGAAGGCCCCGGATGAGATCGATATACAGAATCCGCTGGCGTTCAACGCGGGGGCGTTTCTGCCGGTGACGTCGGCGGCGTGGTTGAGGTCGATGATGGGTTCGCTGGATCTGTTCACGTTCTGGACGATATTCCTGCTGGCGGTGGGGTTTGCGCGAGCGATCCCGAAGATGACAACAGGCAGGGCGTTTGGGGCGATTCTGATTCCGTGGTTCTTGTGGGTGCTGGTGAAGACCGGCTGGGCGGCGATGTTCGGCTGATTGCCCTCATCCCATACACTGGGATGTAAGGCATGGATTTAGTCATATTCGATCTCGACGGTACGCTGGTTGATTCCAAGCAGGACCTCTGCAATTCGGTGAACGCGACGCGTGCGTATATGGGCCTGGAGGCGCTGCCGGACGACGTGGTGGCATCGTATGTAGGCAATGGTGCGCCGGTTCTGATCAAGCGGGCGATGGGGGAGGAGGCGACGGAGCCGCAGTTGGAAGAGGCGCTTTCGTACTTTCTGAGCTACTACAGGGAGCACATGCTGGATTACACTCGCGAGTATCCGGGGGTGCGGGAGTGCCTGTATGAGTTGCACGGGCGCGGGGTGAAGATGGCGGTGCTGACGAACAAGCCGGTGCGGTTTTCGAAGGAGATATTAGTGGGGTTGAAGTTGGACAGGTACTTCTTCGAGGTGTATGGGGGGAACAGTTTCACTGAGAAGAAGCCGCATCCGATGGGGATCGACCGGCTGATTGAGGAGGCTGGGGCGGCGAGGGAGCGGACGTGGATGGTGGGGGATTCGTCGGTGGATGTGATGACGGCGCGGAATGCGGGGGTGAAGGCGGTGGGGGTGACGTATGGGTTGAAGCCGGCGACGCTGGAGGAAGCGCCGCCGGATTTGTTACTGGACACGCTGGCCGTTTTCCCGGTTCACATTGCCCCGCCGATCACATTGTGATCAGAGCCGTGCGGATGGCCCAAAGCGAGGCCCGGCGGGGTGTCAGGAGGCGACGCTGACTTCGATCGCTTCCATCCGGCCATCGCTGCGTGGGGAAGCGACAATTTTGACCGCCAGGCCGGCTTTCAGGCTGGCGAAGTCGAGGCCGGCGGCGTAGCGCGTCGAATCCGTCAACACGATGGTCTTATCCAGTTTTTCGATCTTGACGGTCTTGGCAGTCGCGTCCACGGATTCGATCTTGCCCTCGATGTTCTGCTTCTCCCCGGTCAGCGATTGTGCGGCCTCGGGGCTTTTTGCCACGGACTCTTGCGGTTCGAAAGGACTGGCTGGCGCAGCGAGGGACACAGCAGCGGCCAGGACGACACAGGAAACAGCCAGCGCAAGGTTGAGTATGGGTTTCATTTGTTCGCTCCTAGGCTTGAGAGTTCTCCGGGCCCGCCTGGATGAGGATCCCGGCAGGGCGCGGCCAAACGAATGCACTTCAAGCGGCTGGCAGGCTGCGAGCACGGCCTGCAGCAAGTGATGTTCGTCAGTGGTCAAGTGAGGTGCAAACCGCCTGCCATGCCGGACAAACGCTCGATTCGCAGCGGCTTAGGCGGATCCGGGCACAAACAAGTACGCGCCGATGCGGTAATAAATGCGCGCAGAAATGGCACCCCGGCAATTATTTCCGCCCGATCGCCTGCCGCTCACGCGGGGGGCTCGTCACACGGGGTGGCCGTCCTACCTGCCGGTGCGCTGGCTTATGATATCGGCGATGCGGCCGGGCTCATTGGGGACGACGACGGGGGCGTTACCGAAGGTGGAATTGAGCAGGGCGCCGGAGGGGGTTTTCAGTTGGCCGGTGTGGTACTTGAAGATGTAGTCGGGGTCTTTGAGGACGTTGCCGGTGAGGACGGCGACGACGTCGGCGGATTTGTCTACGACGCCGGAGGCGACGAGTTGTTTGAGTCCGGCGAGGGTGGCGGCGGAGGCGGGTTCGCAGCCGATGCCGCACTGGCCGACGACGGCCTTGGCGTCGGCGATCTCCTGTTCGGAGACTTTGCAGACGATGCCGGAGGATGAATCGACGGCGTCGATGGCTTTGGGCCAGGAGACGGGGTCGCCGATGCGGATGGCGGTGGCGAGGGTTTCGGGTGAGGTGACGGGCTGGAATTGGCCGCGGTCGCGGAAGTAGTCAGAGAACGGCGCGGAGCCTTCGGCCTGGACGACGGCGAAACGGGGGAGGCGGTCGACAAAGCCCATGGTATGAAGCTCGCGGAAGGCTTTGCCGAAGGCGGAGATGTTGCCGAGGTTGCCGCCGGGGACGACGACCCAATCGGGCAGGCGCCAGTCGAACTGGTCCATCATCTCGACCATGATGGTTTTCTGGCCTTCGATGCGGAAGGGATTGACGGAGTTCAGGAGATAGATGCCGAGTTCATCGGCGAGGACACGGACGAGGGCGAGGATCTGGTCGAAGTTGGCTTCGACCTGGAGGGTGAGGGCGCCGTATTCGAGGGCCTGGGCGAGCTTGCCGTAGCTGATGTTGCCGTGGGGCAGGAAGATGATGGGCGTCATGCCGGCGGCGGCGGCGTAGGCGGCCATGGAGGCGGAGGTGTTGCCGGTGGAGACGCAGGCGACGCGCTTCATGCCGAGGCGGAGGCCGACGGTGGAGCCGGCGGTCATGCCGTTGTCCTTGAACGAGCCGGTGGGGTTGAAGCCCTGGTGCTTGAAGGTGAGCGAGTCGAGGCCGGCGTAGGCGGCGGCGCGGGGGGCGTCTAGCAGGGGGGTGTTGCCTTCGCGGAGGGTGACTATGCGGTCTGTCTCAGGGTTGGCGAAGGCGAGGAGTTCGCGGAAGCGCCAGACGCCGCTCTGGTCGATGGGGAGGTTGGACATGCGGCGGGCGCGCCAGAGTTTGGTGGACTGATGGGGGTCGAGGGCGAGGCCTTCGTCGCGGTATTCGACGAGGGCGCCGCACTTCGGACACGTATAGATGACCTCGTCGATGGAGTAGGACGAGGCGCAGGATGTGTTGATACAGGCTAGGACGGAGGGCAAGTTCTTATTATTTCAGATGACACGGAGGCGAGGTCAGTCGAGGTGGAAGACCTCTTCGATGGAGAGCATTTGTTTGTCGGGGTCGCGGGCGCCTGGGTCGATGAAGAAGTCGCGCATTTGGGATTGCCAGCGGGCGTTGACGGGTTCGAGGTCCATGCCGGCGCGGGCGGCTTCGAAGTCGGGGGTTTCGAGGTAGCCGATGAGGAGGCCGTCGGAGCGGAGGAAGAGCGAGTAGTTGGTCCAGCCGGTGCGGCGGAGGGCGTCGAGCATGTCGGGCCAGACTTCGCGGTGGCGGAGCCTGTATTCGTCGAGACGGCCGGGCTTGACCTGGAGGGTGAAACAGACGCGCTGCATGTCTGGCATCATAGCGGGTACGAAAGGGGAGATGCGATGAAGGACGAGCGTCAACTGAAAGACCTGGCCGGAGTGGGGCGGGCGTTCCTGAAAGATTTCGAGTTGCTTGGGATTACCAGCGTCAGCCAACTGGCGAAGAAGGACGGCAAGAAGCTGTACGAGGAGCTTTGCAGGCGGACAGGGACGCGGCAGGATCCATGCGTGGAGGACACGCTGGTTTGCGCAGTGGAGCAGGCGCGGGATCCGGAGTTGCCGGCGGAGCAGCGGCAGTGGTGGTATTGGTCGAGAGTGAGAAAGGCGGGCGGGCGATGATCAGATTGTGGATTGAAGACGGGGCGTTGGCGGCCAAGAAAGCTCCAAAGCCGAGAAGGAAAGCAGGCCATGCGCTGCTGAAGCTGATCCGGGGCGGGATCTGCAACACGGATCTGGAACTGCTGCGCGGGTATTACGAGTTCACAGGGCAGCCGGGCCATGAGTTTGTGGCCGAGGTTGTGGCGGCGGACGACAAGAGTTGGATTGGCAAGCGCGTGGTGGGCGGGATCAATGTGGCGTGCGGGAAATGCGTGTATTGCGGCGCGGGAATGGGGCGGCACTGCGCGGAGAGGACGGTGCTGGGGATTTTGAAGCACCCGGGGGCGTTTGCGGAGTATTTCACGCTGCCGGAGGCGAACCTGCTGGCGGTACCGGATGGGGTGAAGACCGAGCACGCGGTGTTTGCCGAGCCGGTGGCTGCAGCGTGCGAGATTCTAGATCAGGTGAAGATCGGGAAAGACGAGGCGGTGGCGGTGCTGGGCGACGGGAAACTGGGGCTGCTGATTGGGCAGGTGCTGGCGGCGCATGGGGCCGAGGTGCACCAGTACGGGCGGCATGTGGACAAGCTGGCGGTGGCGGCGAAGGCGGGCATCGAGGTGCATTTGAACGAAGAGCCGCCGGTGAAGGCGTACAGGTGGACGGTGGAGGCGACGGGTCGGGCGGATGGGTTGAAAGATGCGATAGCGATGACGCGGCCGCGGGGGACGGTGGTGATGAAGTCGACGGTGAATGGGGAGGTGTCGCTGGACATGGCGCCGGTGGTGGTGGATGAGATCACGCTTATGGGGTCGAGGTGCGGGCGGATGGAGTCGGCGATGAAACTGATCAAGTCGGGCAAGCTGCTGCTGGAGGATTTGATCACAGGGGAGTATCCGTTGGAGGCGGGAGCGGAGGCGTTTCTGGAGGCGCAGCGGGAGGGGTCGATGAAGGTGCTGTTGCGGGGGGCGGCGTAAAGGAAGGAATTCGCAGGATAGAGGCTTCCACTCGGCGGCTGTCTGGTCTACAATACAGCCGCAATGATTAGGAGTCTGACATGCGAATTCCGATACTCGGTCTTGCGGTTATTCTCTTCGCCGGAGTGCCCGCGGGCGCTGCCGACGATCTGACAACTTCCTACAACAGCCTGAAAGAAGCCGTGGCGGCGAAGGATGCCGCCTTGGTGAAGAAGCTCGCCCAGGAGACACATGCACTCGCCCGAGAGGTGATTGCCGCGCCCGATCCCGAGGACGCGGACCAGAAGGAGACTCTCGCCAAGCGGAAGACGTTTGCGGCAGAGGTGGACAGCTATGTGGAGTATTCGCTGTTTGCGACGGCGGTACAGTCTGAGCCGGCGACGCTGGCGGATCTGATGAAGGATCTGGAGACGCTGAATCCGAAGAGCAAGTATCTGGCGGGGGCGTATGGGTGTTACTTCGCGGCGCTGCTGAAGCAGCGGGAGAGCGCGAAGATTGTGGAGATTGCCGGGAAGGCGATTGTGCACTTCCCGAACTGTCCGGACCTGTTGATGGTGCTGGCCGACCATGCGCTGACGCAGAAGCAGACGGCGCGGGCGGGTAGTTACGCCGAGAAGACGATCACGGCGTTCACGAAGCAGGCCAAGCCGGAGACGGTTTCAGCGGCGGACTGGGAACGGATGAAGTCGCTGGCGCTGGGCCGCGCGTTTTGGATCGCCGGGCTGGCGCATGGCGAGAAGAACGAGCACTTCCAGTGCGACAAGGATTTCAAGGCAGCGTTGCCGTACTTCAAGGACAATCCGCAGATGCTGGCGCCGGCATTGTTCTACCTGGGCGTGTCGAACTACTACCTGGGGCGAAGCGCGATGAACCATGCGCAGATTCTGGAGGGCTCGCGGTACAGCGAGCAGTGTTCGAAGATCCCGGGGCCCTATCAGCGGCAGGCGTGGACGAACGCTCACCTGATGAAGACCGAGGCCGACAAGTTGGTGCTGCGGAAGTAGCGCGTCGGGGACAGTTGCGGCGGTGGATTCGGGGCTAACATGAGTATGTATGCCCAGCTTCCGCGGAGTTGACTACCTGAATATCGACCTGATGCTCAGCGAGGAGGAACTGCTGGTGCGCCAGACGGCGCGGCAGTTCGTCGATGAAGAGGTGGCGCCGGTTATCAAGGACTGTTTCAACGAAGGGCGGTTCCCTTCGCAATTGATTCGCAAGATGGGGGAGTTGGGATTTCTGGGGGCGAACCTGACGGGGTATGGGTGCGCGGAGTTGTCGAACGTCGAGTACGGGTTGGTGATGCAGGAGATCGAGAGGGGCGACTCGGGATTGAGGAGTTTTGCCAGCGTGCAGGGGGCGCTGGTGATGTACCCGATCCACACGTTTGGCACGGACGCGCAGAAGGAGAAGTGGCTGCCGCGGTTGCAGTCGGGCGATGCGGTGGGGTGTTTCGGATTGACGGAGCCGGGATTCGGGTCGAATCCGGGCGGGATGACGACGACGGCAAAGCAGGACGGCGCGGGGTGGGTGTTGAACGGCGAGAAGACGTGGATCACGAACGGCACGGCGGCCGACGTGGCGGTGGTGTGGGCGAGGACGGATGAGGGGATCCGGGGGTTCCTTGTCGAGAAGGGGATGGCGGGTTATACGACGTCGGACATACACGGGAAGCTTTCGATGAGGGCGTCGGTGACGTCGTCGCTGATGTTCTCGGATTGCAGGATACCTGGGGAGAATGTGCTGCCGGGGGCGAAGGGGCTGAAGGCGGCGCTGATGTGTTTGTCGCAGGCGCGGTATGGGATCGGGTGGGGCGTGGTGGGCGCGGCGATGGATTGTTATGAAGCTGCGCGGCAGTACACGATCGAGCGTAAGCAGTTTGACAACAAGCCGATCGCGTCGCACCAGTTGGTGCAGGCCAAGTTGGCGTGGATGGTGTCGGAGATCACGAAGGCTCAGTTGCTGGCGATGCAGTGCGGGCGGCTGAAGGACATGGGAAAACTGGAGGCGGCGCACATCTCGATGTTGAAGGGCAACAACACGGCGATGGCGCTGGATGTGGCGCGGACGGCGCGGGATCTGCTGGGGGCGAACGGGATCACCGACGACTATCCGATGATGCGGCACATGGCGAACCTGGAAAGTGTGAAAACATACGAAGGGACAGACCACATCCACACGCTGGTGATCGGCGAGCGGGTGACGGGCATACCGGCCTACAAGTAGTTTCCGAGGAGGATCTGGATGACACGCCGAACGGTCATGTTGCTTGCGGCGGCCCTGGCGGGCTGCACGGCGAAGAAGGAGCCGGCGTTTGATTACGGCGCGGCGGAGAAGAAGTTTCCGATGCGGGGCGAAGTATTGAGGCTGAAGCCGGAGATGCGGGTGGCGGTGGTGAAGCATGAGAATATCGAGGGCTGGATGGAAGCGATGACGATGGACTTCCCGGTGCCTTCGGCTGAGGAGTTCGCCAAGTTGAAAGAAGGAATGAAGATCACCGCGACGGTGGAGATGAACGACCTCCACTACTGGCTGACCAACATTCAACCGCAGTAGTAAGGAATCTCGCCAAATGACATTGAAATCCCTGCCGGCCGTTACAGTCCTGTCTGCATTACTGTTCGCGTGCTCCGTCTGGGCGCAGGCGCCGGGCGCGCGATGGGATGCAATTTATCAGGGCGGAGCGGTGAAAGTGCCGGTGAATCCGTCGACGCTGGTGCTGGAAGCGACGGCGAATCTGCCGGCAGGAACGGCGCTGGACATCGGCATGGGCAACGGGCGCAACGCGGTGTATCTGGCGCGGAAGGGCTGGAAGGTGACCGGCATCGACGTGTCGAGGGAAGCGATCAAGCAGGCACAGGCGGCGGCGGCAAAGGTGGGGGCGACGCTGGAGGCCAACGTGGCGCGGTTTGAGGACATTCCGCCGGCGCGGGCGAAGTATGACCTGATACTGTGCATGTACGTTTCGCGCGTGGCGACAAGGAATGCGGCGAAGATCATCGACATGCTGAAGCCGGGCGGGGTGCTGGTGGTGGAGGGTCCGCATCTGGAGGCGCGGCCAATGCCGGGGCAGGAGGGGTATAAGACGAACGAGCTGGTGAGGGCGTTCGGACGCTTGAGGGTGTTGCGGTATGAAGACCGGACGATGCAGGCGGAATGGGCGACTAACGCCGACGGGCGGTCGCCGACGGTGCGACTGGTGGCGGTGAAAGAGAAGTAGCCGCCAGTTTCGAGTACGACGGCGACGGCGACTGAAAAGCAAACACCGCGGCACCCCGCCTACCAGATTCGCAGGTGGGGTGCCGTCGGATGTCAGTTCAATCGCCAACCACAGACCCCGTTAGGAATAAGTCGGATAAGCGACCATTGTGCTCATACTCAACAGTAAGTTCCAGGCTGCCCAATCCGTGGGAAGCTCGGCCACGAACAGCCGATCATTCCGATCCACGAATTGGATCAAGTACTTCCTGATCTGGGACGCCGAGGTATTCGAACGCAGAACCCACTTAGACAATAGGATGCGCTCGGCACCGAGTTTCCTCAGCGCGTTGCCCAAGGCCGTGTAGTCGCGGCCCGGGGCAATCAGATCATAGTCAACGGTAAACAGACGGGGCTTCTGACTGGAAGCGTAAATACTGGACATGTTGTACTCCTATGTCCTCGGCCTGGTGGCCGGAACGTCAATTCAACGGAGGTCTCTGAGTCTCCATTGACCCTCATTTTTCCCTTGACTTGCACGACAGAGGACGATAGGATGGTAAGGTCCAATTATTTCCATCCCACACAAAACAAGGGATTTAGCGGGTCGTCCGATGCAACGGGCGACCCGTTTCTATTTCCACAGGCCAAGTCACGGCAATCACGTGCTCTTAGTACAGGTGAGCAGCGCCCGCAGCAACCATCGTGCAGCCTACAACGGCTGGCACTGGTAACAGTACCCCAATATGTTGCGGTCGGTCAATCCCCGAATCGATAGCTTGTACTTAAGTATCTGATTTCAAAGACAAAATATCGGCGCCTGTTTCAAAAACCTATGGAAATGCCGAGTTGAAAGCTCTGCTTCAGCAAGATTGGCAATGTGGTTCCCCGCTCGATATACGAGCATGCAACAGTCCATTATTGCCAAGTAAAGGAAGATTCTAAACGCTACCTATCCCAATCGCAGAGCGACTCGACGTAGGCGGCGGAGCCGTCGCGGACCCAACCGTCGAGTTGGGCGACGTCTTTGAGTTGCTGGCCGCGGAGGCGGGGCACGGAGACGTAGCGGCAATCGAGTTCGGGAAGAGCGGTCATGTCGCCCCATAATTTTTCGAACTGGGCGACGGGGAAGATATCTTCCTGACCGCGGCCCCAACGCTTCTTGACGTCCTTGAGGGTGACGTAAGAGGGCATGCGTGCGGCGAGATCTCGGACGGCGGCATCGACAGAGGCGTGGTCGGCGAGTTTGGCGCGGGTGAGGGAGAAGGCGGCGAGCATGCGGTCGATGTCGATCCACATGGTGCCGGTGTTGTAGAAAGACAAGTCGAATTCGATGCGCTCGTCGGGCAGGGCGAGGCCTTCGACGAGTCGGATGCGGCCGTCGACGCGGGCGAGTCCGCCGCCGCGGTCGTCGAGCAGGCGGGGGATGACCTCGACGGTCATGGCGGCGCCGGAATCGAGATGGAAGCCGAGCAGGCCGGGATCGATGTCGGCGCCAAGGGTGTCGATGTTGTGGAGCAGGAGGGTGGTGAGCGAGGGCCGTTCGTCGAGGAGGCGGGCGAGGACGCCGTTGCGGAGCATGTTGGGGAGTTCGAACCAATGGCCGGTGGGGTGGAGGCACTGCAGCGGTTGGTTATCGCGGTAGTCGGAGGCTTCGCCGGCGGCGAGGGCCCATTGGATGAGGCCGGCGCGGAGGCTTTCGATGACCTTCTGTTTCTGGACGTCGAGGATCTGCTGGGGGGTTTCTTCCCAGGCGAAGCGGAGGTCGCGGGCCATGGGGATGAATCGGAGGCCGACGCTGCGTCCGGGCGAGAGATGGAGTGGACCCTGGTAGCCGAAGCTGGACTCGCGTGCGAGCGTGTCTTCGAAGGGCCGCTGGGTCATGTAGCTGGTGGTGAAGACGTGGGGGATGGGGAGGGGGTAAGGACGGGAGGTTTTGCAGCTTTTGGCGAGATGGATTTCGACGAAGGAACGGTGGCGGCCGGCCATCCTGCAGAAGGGGTTGAGGGCTTTGACGACGCCTGCGCCGCGGGTCCAGCGACTGCCAGCTCCGCCGGCGAGCGATATGGCGGCGACGGAACCCTGGGCGAGCGCGTCCTGGCCGATGGCGACGAATCGGGAGTGGACGCCGTCGATGCCAGGCAGTTCGCCGGGTTCGACATTAGTGATGCGGGCACGGGCCGGGAGGCGGTTCTGGGCGAGGCCGATGCGGCCGGATTTCATGTCGGCGCGGATCTGTTCGTGCTGGAGGCGGTCGAAGCCGTTGGATTCGAGGAGGCAGTCGAGAGAGTCCGAGGCGATACGGGAGTGGGCGGCCTCGGGGAGCAGATGGTCAATGAGGGAAGAGCCGGCGGCTGCCCATTCGCCGCCATGGCGGCTGCGCGAGCCGAAGTGTTCGAGGTCGGCGCGTTGGGCGGGGGTGAGGCTGCGGGACTCGCGGCGGAGCAGGGCCGGTGCGGTGAGGACGTAGTAGGCCGGGGGCATCAAGGCATCGCCGGCGGGGACGAGTTCGGACCAGCTGCCGCAGGGGTTGATGCGGAAATCGTAGACGACGGGCTCCATGGCAAACGGGACGCCGCCTTCGAGTTCGCGCTTGGTTTCGGAGAGGATCTGCTGGATGCGGATTGCGGCCAGGGGCTTGATTTCGGGGTCGAAGAGGAAGCCCATGCCGCCGCCGGCCATGCCGCCGAGCATCCAGAAGCCCCAGAAGCGAGGGCCGAATTCGGCCTTGGCGCGGTTGATGATGAGTTGGGTGTAGTGGTTGCCGGCCCAGGGGATGATGGTTTGAATGGGGGAGTCGAAGTTGCGTTGGGTGAGGCTGCCGATGCCGCGGATGTCGGCGTGGGCGAGGCGGTCGAGGACCTGGTCGAGGATGGCGACGGCTTCGGAGCGGGCCTCCCATTCGCGGGCGGAGCGGAGGAGGTATTTCTCGGTGACCATTTCGAGGATGGGTCCGACGTCTTGGGCCATGCCGCCGTGGACGAGGACGAGGGAGTCCTGAAGGAGTTTTTGGACGGCAGGCGGGACACGGTCTTCCGAGAGGAGTTCATGTCGGGGCAGGAGGCAGCCGCGGCTGATGCCAAACTCGGGATCGGCGGGTTGAGCCTGGACGCCGCGGATGAGTTTCATGCCGGGCCAGACGCCGCCGGAATCCTGCCAGCCGCCGCCGGAACCGCCGAGCCATTCGCCGAGGATGGCGCGTGCGGCGACGAGCCGGCGGTCGTCCTCATCCATGGCGCCGGTGAGATGCGAGACCTGGCTGGTGGCCCTCATGCAGGCGGCGATGAGACAGGCGAGCAGGTTGGTGGAGACGGCGAGGCGGGAGCCTTTGGGGATGTCGTTGACCTTGGAGACGATCTCGAGACCGTGGCCGGGGCGGCCGGTGAGGCGTTCGAGCAGGGGAGCGAGAGGGGCGGTTGCGCCTTCCATGCCGGGGGGGACAATGCCGGAGGCGATGACGGCGGCCTTGAGCAGGCCGAGGTAGTCCTTGGCGAAATCGAAGACTTCGGCGACGGCGGAGAGTTCGACCTGGGCGTTGAGGTCGACGCTGACGAGGCGAAGGACTGGACGGTCGATGACGCGGAGGTGGGCTTCGACAGGGGGCCTGGGTTCACCGCGCCCGCTGATGGCGAGATCGATGGAGATGTTGAGGACGCGGGCGCCCTCGGGGTAGTCCATGCCGAGAAAGAAGATGTCGCTCCAGGCGCTATGGGAGAGGTCCATGCGGACGGGCGTGGTTTCGCGGAGGATGGGGAAGCGGCTTGATTCGCGGAGGAGGAGATCGGGGTGGAGACGGAGGGGATAATCGGCGGCGTGCCCACAACGGAACATCCACTGGTTGCCGGAGATGGAACGGACGCTGCGGCGGACCTGATCGGCGAGGGTCTGGAAGGCGAGACCGCGGTAGGCGGCGGCGAGGGCGCTGGAGAGGGCTTCGCTGGGACCATCGGCGGCGGCAGTATTGAGCAGGATCGAGATGGACTCCTCGAAGCGGCGGTCGAGCAGTTGGATGTAAGCCCGGAAGGGGATGTGGCCGAAGGCCGGTGCGCGGCCGAGGCGCGGAAGAGAATAGCGGTGGATGGAGGAGAGGAAAAAGAGGGCGCGGACGCGGTGGTAGAGGTTGGTGGTTTCGCGGCGGAAGGCGTCGAGGGATTGTGCGGCTTGGAGAAGTTGATTGGATTCGAGGCCTTCGAGGGCGGCGTCGAGGGGGGTATTGCGGACGGCCTCATCGTCCGAGGTGATGATGGCGATGAGACGGTCCATCAGAGATTCACCTTTCGGGCCGGGCTGGCGGCGAGGAGTTGGACGAGACGGGTGAGGACCTCATCGCGATCGCGGCCGTTGAGGGCGAGAGCGGCCTGGGCCATAAACAGGCCGTAGTTGACTCCGAGGTCGTAGCGGCGGGCGTCCATGAGGAGGGCGAGAAGGCGTTCGCGGGCGGCGAGGGTTTCGAGTGCCGAGGAGATGGAAGGGGGGGGGATGGGGTCAGAAGCGAGGAGCGAGTCGAGCACGTCCATGATGGTTGGGGTGAGGACGTGCATGCCGAAGAAGCAGAGGTACTGGCCGGTGCGGAGACCGGGGACGATGAGGCTACGTTCGGCGAGAGTGGGGGTTGGCTTTTCGGTAACGCGGTCGACTGAATAGAGATCGGTATGGCCGGCGAGGGGTTGTCCGCCGACGGCGCCGTAGTTGGGCAGGAGGCTTTCGTGTGTGGCCTGGACGGCGGAGACTGCGCAGCGTTCGCGGGAGGCGACTTCGATGAGGCGGGCAGCGCAGGCGCCGGGTTCGCTGCCGACGTAGAGATGGTCGCCGACGAGGTGGAGGAAGGGGTCAGCGCCCGTGAAATCGCGGGCGGACCAGATGGCGCGGGCGTAGCCGGGTCCGGCGGTCTGGGGGATGAAGTGGAGTTTGACCGAGGCACCCTCCGCGGCGGAGGCGCAGGCGGATTCGTCGCCGGGATGGACAATGACGGCGACCTCCTTCATGCCGGCCTTGGAGGCTTCCTCGACGAGGATGGCGAGGACGGTGCGGTCCTGGCCGTCGCGGTCGATAAGGTGCTGGAGCGGAAGGGTCCGCTGGGAGGGGCCGGCGGCGGTGATTACGGCTTTATCGATTGTCATTCCTGGGTATCCCCCGACTTTTCAGTTTAGTCCGAGCGCCGAGTATGATGACGAGGGATGGCGGCAGCGAAGACAAATGCGGTGAGATTGCTGGAGTCGATGGGGATCGCCTTTGAACTAAGGGAGTACGAGGTGGATCCCGAAGATCTGTCGGCGGAGACGGTGGCGGCGAAGATCGGGTTCCCGATCGGGCAGACGTTCAAGACGCTGGTGGCGCGAGGTGACAGGACGGGGGTGATGATGGCGGTGATCTCTGGCGACGCGGCGCTGGATTTGAAGGCGCTGGCGAAGGCGTCGGGGGACAGGAAGGTGGAGACGGTGGCTTTGAAGGAGGTGGAGCCGTTGACGGGTTACGTGCGGGGCGGGGTGACGGCGCTGGGGACAAAGAGAGTGTTTCCGGTGATCGTGGATGAGTTTGCGCAGTTGTACGACAGGATTTCGGTGTCGGCAGGGCGGCGGGGGTTGCAGGTGTTGATGGCGCCGGAGGACTATGCGAAGGCGGTGGATGCGGTGTGGGCGCCGATCGCGAAAGACAAAGAAGCCTGAGTAAGAAGGTGTTGAGGCCGCGCGTAGACTCGAATATTATTCATACAATCATGCGACACCAACACAGCCGCCGCGCATTCCTCAGCGGGGCCTTGGCCCTGCCCGGATTCCAGTTCCCTTCCCTGGCGCAAGCCGTCCAGTCGCAGACGACACCATATAGCAGGCCGAAGCTGAAGATCACCGATGTGAGGACGGCGCAGGTGCGCGGGCACGGGTTGCAGTTGCATGTGCGCATCTACACCGACAAGGGGATTTTCGGGCATGGGGAGGGGACCGACGCGGTGGTGGGCGGAGCGCCGATCGTGAGGTCGTTCAGGAACTTCCTAATGGGGCAGGATCCGCTGAATGTGGACAGGCTGTTTGAGCGGATCAGGACGGCGGGGATCTTTGCGGGCGCGCAGGGCGGGCAGTATGTGGCGGCGTTGACGGCGGTGGAGACGGCGCTGTGGGACCTGGCGGGGAAAGCGACGGGGCTGCCGATTTACCAGTTGCTGGGCGGGAAGATGAGGGACAGGATCCGGCTGTATTGCGATTCGCAGACCGAAGACCCGAAAGACCCGGAAGCGCCGAAGAAGATGGGGCAGGTGCGGGATATGGGGTTCACGGCGGTGAAGATCGACGTGGACGACGGGCGGGATCCGAACCGTTGGGATGCGATGAATTGGACGGCGTCGAACGCCGAGATCGACACGATGGTTTCGAAGATCCGGTTTGTGAGAGAGTTCTTCCCGAAGCGTGTGGACCTGGCGGTGGACATGCACGGGCGCTATGACATGACGACGGGCAAGCGGATGGCGAAGGAGTGTGAGCCGTTCCATTTGCTGTACCTGGAAGAGCCGGTACCGGCGGAGAACGTGAAGGCGATGCGGGACATTCGCGAGTCCACGTCGACGCCGATCTGCTGCGGCGAGAACCTGTTCCTGCGGCATGGATTCAGAGAAGTGCTGGAAGAGCGGGCGGCGGACATCATCATGCCGGACCTGCAGAAATGCGGCGGGTTGCTGGAAGGGCGAAAGATCGCCGATATGGCGCATACGTATTACGTGCCGGTGGCGCCGCATTGCGTGGTGTCGCCGATCGGGACGATGGCGTCGGCGCATATGTGCGCGGCGATACCGAATTTCCTGATCCTGGAGTGGCACTGGATCCAGCGGTTGGAGTTGTGGAAGAACTTCGTCCAGGAAGGCGAGATCATTGAGAAGGGTTTCATCACTGTGCCCGACCGGCCGGGCATCGGCGTGACGATGAACGAAGCGGCGGCGAAGAAGGCGCAGGTGCCGAACACGCCGTGGTTCGAGGCGGGGCTGTAGCGGGTGGAGTTGAGTCAGAATCAAGAGATCACGCGAAGGGACGGGTGAACACAATGAACCGAAGAAATGTTTTATTCGCGACCGTGCCGCTGATGGCAGCGGCGGCATTCGTGGGATGTTCGGCGCCGCCGGCGCCAGTGGTTGAAGATCCGCTGATTGCGGGGTTCAAGAAGTCGACGGTGGCGTCGGTGGCCGACGCGGTGGACCAGGTGACGGGCGCGCGTGGATTCATGACGCACAAGATGCGGCCGGCGGTGGCGGGCAAGATTGTGGGGCGGGCGCGGACATCGATCGTGCAGGCGACTACGCCGGACAAAGCGACGCCGCCGCTGGCGGTGAAGCACTCGGTGGAGATGATCGATTCGTCGAAGCCGGGCGAGGTGGGCGTGATTGTGATGGTTGACGGGGCCGACGTGGCGGCGATCGGGGGGCTGATGGGCACCGCGGCGAAGGCACGGGAGATGGCAGGGATTGTGATCGACGGCGGGGTGAGGGACGTGGCTGAGTTGAGAGGGCTGGGACTGCCGGTCTATTCGACGAGCATTACGCCGGCGACGGCTGTGAGCCGGTGGGCGAGCGTGGCGAAGGACGTGGAGGTGGAGTGCGGCGGGGTGAAGGTGAGGCCGGGCGACATTATTGTGGCGGGCGAGGACGGGGTGGTGGTGGTGCCGCAGGAGCGGGCGGCTGAGGTGCTGAAGAAGTCAGAGGAGATCGACGCGAGAGAGACCAAGATGGTCCCGTTCATCAAGCAGCACAAGTCGCTGACGAAGGTGATCGAACTCTTTAACCGGATCTAGACTTTGGGCGGGCCGAAGGAGGCGCGCCGGTAGTAGACGCCGTCGGCGAACAGGTCGACGACTACGGCCGAGTCTTCGGGCGGGTTTTCGACGAGGCCTTTGAGGGTGAAGTAGTCCGTATTGAGGACGCGGACGCGGATGCCGCGGTGGTCGTGGCCGTTCATCCAGAAACGGACGTTGCCGGCGCGCTGGACGATGGCCTGGGTTTGGCGCCAGTCCCAGAGGAAATGGTCGGGGCGGGCGGAGCCTTCCCTGATGGGGTAGTGGCAGAACAGGCCGGCGAGGCGGGCGCGGCGGGCGGAATCGGCCAGCAGATCGGCAAGCCATTCGCGTTGGGAGGGGCCGAGTCCGCCGTTCCAGGTCTGGGCGTTGGGCTCGCCGCGGCGTTTGAGTTCGTCGAGGATCTGGTCGCCCTGGCCGCCGTCGCCGGCGCGGATGGCGAGGCCGTCGAGGACGATGAAGTCCCATTCGTCGCGGCTGAATTTGTAGTGGGCGGCGGGCATGTTGAGGCGCTTTAGCCAGCCGTCGCGGGGGGTGTCGTGGTTGCCGATGACGTGGAAGACGGGTTGGGGGAGTGCGTCGAGATGGGGCAGGACGCGTTCGAGGTTTTCGAGGCCGCTGTCGACGAGGTCGCCGAGGTGGACGGTGAAGGCGCAGCCCTGGTTTTCAAAGTAGCGGGCGCATTCGCGGAGTTTGGAGAGCGAGGCGCGGTAGTCGCGCGCGCCGGCGGTGGGCTGGTCGGCGTACTGGATGTCAGCCAGAGCAGCGAAAGAAAACAGGCGTCCGACTCGCGGCGCCGTGGCGGCGGCAGAGGCGAGGAACTCGCGGCGGCTGAACATTGAAATTACCCCGGGGCGTTAACCGCGGACGCTGGCGGCGGGGATCTTTTCGGTGAGCTGCTTGAACTCGTCGAAACTCTCGCTGCCGATGGTGAAGCAGTCCATGACGTCGGTGTGGGCGAGGGCGTACTGGAGGCACTCGTCGGTGCGGTTGCGCAGGCGGCCGGCGCCGAAGATCTTCATGCCGATGATGCCCTTGCCGGCGGCCTTCATCTGCTTGAGAACGCCATAGACGGTTTTGGGGTCGGCATCCATGGCGACGCCGGCGGGGTTGAAGCGGGCGAGGTCGACTTCGACCCAGGGGGTGGCGGCGGCAGTCTTGAGGGCGGCGAGGGTGTGGCAGGAGACGCCCTTGGTGCGGACGATGCCCTTTTCCTGAAGTTCGCTGATGTACTCCATGGCTCCCTTTCTGCGTTCGGGCCAGTTCGCGTCCATCATGCAGTGGAGCAGGAGGACGTCGATGTAGTCGGTGCCGAGTTCGCGGCGGAAGCGGTCGATGTCGGCCTTCATCTCGGTGACGGTGGAGGCGTGGGTCTTAGACAGGATGGCGACCTTTTCGCGCGCGGCCGATTTGAGGCCTTCCTTGATGTGCGGGTGGGTGCCGTACTGGTCAGCGCAGTCCCAGAAGAAGACGCCGTTGTCGGTGGCGGCGCGGAGGAGTTCGCCGAGACCTTTGAGGCCGAGGCGCTTGGTCTGGTTGGAAGAGCCGCCGCCGCCGTTGGTGCCGGTGCCCATGGCGAGGCGGGAAACTTTCACTTTGCGCGGCCCGAGTTCGATGACGTCGGAGGCCATCTTCTTTTCGGCAGCGGCGAAAAGGTGGTGTGGAAAGGCGCCGAGCGGTACGGCCGAGCCCAGGCGGACGAAGTGGCGACGATTCATGTGGTTCTCCTTGCCCCGTTTTTTTGAAGTTAACACAGGAAGGGAGAGTGCGCGGATTTCGGAGTGCAACCGCTGGTTCGACTTGAGCACCAGGCGGGTGTTATAGCATGGCGAGTGTCCCGCATTTCAAGACGAACTCTGATTT
The DNA here is from genome assembly GCA_014860455.1 of Bryobacteraceae bacterium. Classification (GTDB taxonomy): domain Bacteria; phylum Acidobacteriota; class Terriglobia; order Bryobacterales; family Bryobacteraceae; genus PNKE01. Next base: position 20,611 of record JACZJQ010000325.1, read on the forward strand.
CGCTCCCGATAGGCGCTGTTGCGGCCCGGGGTGCGCAGGCTGAATCCGATCTGGTGCTTTGGTACGACAAGCCGGCCGAGGCTTGGACCGACGCGCTGCCGGTGGGCAACGGGCGGCTGGGCGCGATGGTGTTCGGCGGCGTGGATGAAGAACGAATCCAGTTGAACGAAGACACGCTGTGGTCAGGCTGTCCAAAGGACTGGAACAACGCGGACGCGAAGAACCATCTGGCCGAAGTACGGCGCCTGGTGATGGAGGAAGAAGACTACCAGGCGGCCGACGCGGTGTGCCGCAAGATGCAGGGCCCTTACAACCAGAGCTACTTGTGCCCTGGGAACCTGGTGCTGAAGTTCGCGCCGGGCGCGGCGGCGGGCGGATACCGGCGATCGCTTGATTTGAACACGGCGGTGGCGGAGGTGAGTTGCACGCAGGGCCGGAGCCGGATTACGAGACGGGTGATCGCATCGTATCCGGCGCAAGTGATCGCTGTGCGGATCGAGGCCGAAGAGGGTGAGGCGGTTTCGTTCACGGCGTCGCTGAACTCGCAGTTGAAGGGCGGATCGGTGTCGCCCGCAGGCAACAGGATCGCGTACCGGGGCAAGGCGCCGGCGCATGTGGACCCGAACTATAAGCGGTCAGACAAGCCGGTGATCGACGATGAGCGGGAAGGGTATGGGATGCGGTTCGAGGTGCTGGTGGCAGCATCGGCCGAGGGCGGGACGGTGGCGTCGAACGGCGGGGTGTTGAGCATTGAAGGCTCAAAGGCGGCGACGCTGCTGGTGGCCATCCGCACGGGGCACCGGGGCTACGACCAGATGCCGGATATGCCTGAACGGGCGATATCGGCGCTGTGCAATGCGGATGTCGAAGCAGCCATGCAGATGGCGTGGCCGAAAATGCTGGCCGCGCACACGACGGCGCACCGGGCGTTGTTCGCCAGGGTGTCGCTGGATTTGGGGCCGCAGGAGACGGCGACGCCGACATCGGCGCGGCTGGCGAATTTTGCCAAGAGCGAGGACGCGTCGCTGCTGGCGCTGTATTTCCAGTACGGGCGGTATCTGCTGATCTCTTCGTCGAGGCCGGGGTCGCAGCCGGCGAATTTGCAGGGGATCTGGAACGAACAGGTGAGGCCGCCGTGGAGTTCGAACTGGACGGTGAACATCAACACGCAGATGAACTACTGGCCGGCGGAGACGTGCAACCTGAGCGAGTGCCATGAACCGCTTTTCGAGATGATCAGCGGGCTGGCGCGCAATGGGGCGGAGACGGCAAGGGTGAACTACGGGTTGCCGGGGTGGTGTTCGCATCACAACGTGGATGTGTGGAGGCAGTCCGCGCCGGTTGGGGAAGGGACGGGTTCGCCGACGTGGGCGAACTGGCAGATGAGCGCGCCGTGGTTCTGCGAGCACCTGTGGGAGCGATACAGGTTTGCGGGCGACAAGGAGTTTCTGGGGCGGTATTACCCGGTGATGAAGGGGGCGGCGGAGTTTCTGCTGGCGTGGCTTGTGCCGGACAAGCAGGGACAGTTGACGACATGCCCGTCGTTTTCAACCGAGAACGTCTTCAGGGCGCCGAACGGGAAGACGGCGGTGACGAGCGCGGGATGCGCGATGGACTTTGCGCTGATCCACGAACTTTTTGGCAATGTGGTGGAAGCCGCGCGGGTGCTGGAGAGGGATGAGGATTTCGCGGAGAAGCTGCGGGATGCGCTGGGCAAGATGGTGAAGTACAAGGTGGGGCCGCACGGGCAGTTGCTTGAGTGGGAGAAGGAGTTTGGGGAGCCGGAGCCGGGGCACAGGCACATGTCGCATATGTACGGGCTGTATCCGGGATGGGAGATCACGCCGCGGCGGACGCCTGAGTTGGCGCAGGCGTGCCGGGTGTCGCTGGAGCGGCGGTTGGCGGCGGGCGGGGCGTACACGGGGTGGAGCCGGGCGTGGGCGATCGGATTTTGGGCGCGGCTGCTGGATGGGGACAAGGCGCAGGAATCGCTGTCGATGCTGATGCAGCATTCGACGGGCCCGAATTTGTTTGACACGCACCCGGCGGGCAAGTCGTGGATCTTCCAGATTGACGGCAACTTCGGCGCGGCGGCGGCGATGGCGGAGATGCTGATGCAGAGCCACGAGGGCACGATCGATTTGTTGCCGGCGCTGCCGAAGGCGTGGGCGGCGGGATCGGTTGCGGGGCTGAT
>JACZJQ010000326.1 GCA_014860455.1 Bryobacteraceae bacterium
ACCCCGGCCGCCCTCAACGCAGACGCCCGCCGTGGCAGATCCGTCACCCCCTGCCGGAACGTCTCGTCGTCCCGCCGGAAATCCACCGGCAATCCGGCTGACCCCCACTTCACGCCCTTCGCCTTCATTTCCGCCAGCAACTCCGACAATTGCGGCCGCTCAAGCGACGCCAGAAACCCCGAATCCGCCTCCACACACTCAAATCCATACTTCGCCGCATACTCGATGGCCTGTCGCTGATCGGCCTTTACGCCGATAGACCCACAGGAGAGCTGGATGGACATTTTGGCGCCGCCCGCGGCGAGCACCGAAGACAATGGCATCAGGTTGAGATGGCGACGGCTGATGAGCATGAAGGCCTCCTGCCCGGCTAGTTTATCGCGTATTCTGAAAAGTCACCCGATGATTCCTACCTTGGATCAAATCGTGTCCCGTGTCGAAGATCCCGAAACCCCCGTGGTCTGGCTCGATCCCGCCATCCCCGACGATCTCTGGGCCGCCCTGCCCGAAGCTCTCCGAATTCACGGTTTCGAGGTCTTCCACATCGACGCCGCAGCCGATGTCGCCGACCGCGACGCCCTCATGGGCCGCTTCGACGAATTCGCCCCCATCCCCGGCCAGACCACCAGGGACTTTGAATCTCTCAGAAACTGCCTCCTGCGCATGGCCACCGGGCAACCCCGCGGCTGGGCCATCCTGTTCAGCAATCCCGACCCCTTGCGCCAGTCCGACGAAGCCGCCTTCGAGGAACTCATGGAAGCCCTCGAAATGGTCCACGAATCCCTCTACGAGATCCACGTAAAATCCTTCAAGTTCGTCGTCAGGGATTGACGACGGCAAAGAACGGTTGCTAGTTTAGTATTTGCTATGTTAGCGAACGCTAAAGCTCGCCATGAAGTCCGTCCCCGAATGACGGGCGAGGACCGCCGCCGCTTGATCGTCCGAACCGCGTTCGACCTTTTTGCCCGCAACGGCTTCCGCGGCACCACCACCCGCGAACTCGCCCAGGCCGTCGGCGTCAGCGAACCCGTCCTCTACCAGCACTTCTCCAATAAGAAGGAACTCTATACCGCCATCGTCCAGCACCTCATCGAGGAAGGCATCGGCCGCTATGGCGCCCAATTGGAAGCTGTGCTGGCCGAATCCGATACCAGGCGCTTCTTCGAACAGCTCGGCCTGCTCATCCTCGCCTGGTATATGGACGACTCCCGCCTCATCCGCCTGTTGACCTTCAGCGCCCTGGAAGGACATGAACTTGCCGAAATCTGGCACCAGCAGGCATTCACCACCTTCTTCGCTCCGGTCATCGGACGCGTTGCGCAGATGTCGGCGACAGGGCAGCTCATCGAAATGGAACCGGACGTCCTCGCCCGTTCGTTTATCGGTATGGTGGGCCACTACGGCATGATGACCGAAGTGTTCCACTACGGCGCTTTCGGCCTGAGCCGGCAAGAGGTCGTGGCCCGGTTCGTCACAGTCTTCCTCGACGGCGCGGGACGCCGCTCATAAACAAGGGATCTCTACAGCGATGCGATTTGCAGTTACTGTGCTTTGTCTCGCGGCGTTTGCCGCTGCCGGTTGCGGCCGGAATCAGGAAGTGGTCAAGGCCACGGCGCCCCAGGCCGTCGAGGTGAAAACCGCCCTCGCCGAATCCCGCGCCGTCGAGCGCTCCATTATGGTCACCGGCTCGCTGCAGCCTGACGAAACCGTGACGGTCACCTCCGAAGTCTCAGGCCGCGTCAAAGCCATCAACTACGACTTCGGCCAGTCGGTCCGACGCGGCCAGGTCGTCGCCGAACTCGACACGACGGAACTGAAGCTCCAGATGGAACGCGTCCGCGCCACCCTCGCCCAGGCGCTGGCCCGCGTCGGCCTGCCCGCCGATGCCCCCGAAGATACCGCCCCTGAATCCACCCCCTCGATGCGCCAGGCCAAGGCCCAACTCGACGACGCCCGCTCCCGTTTCGAACGCGCCGAAAAGCTCACCAAGACCGGCGACATCGCCCAGGAACGCTTCGTCGAAGCCGAAAAGGCCCTCGCTGCCCGCCAGGCCGCCTACGACATGATGCGCGACGACAAACTCACCCAACTCGCCGCCATCAAGGGCCTCCGCGCCGACCTCCGCCTCGCTGAGAAACGCGTCCGCGACGCCACCGTCGTCGCCCCCTTTGACGGGCAGATCTCGGCCAAGCACGTCTCCCCAGGCCAGTACATCAAGGAGAACGTGCCCATCGTCACGCTGATTAAAACCTCTCCCCTGCGGCTCCGCGTCGAGGTGCCCGAGTCCGCCGTCGGCCTCGTCCGCATGGGCACCGAGCTCGTCTTCACCACCGAAGCCGTCGCCGCCACCGAATTCCGGGCCCGCGTCACCGAACTCAACCCCGCCCTCGACTCGCGCTCCCGCACCCTCTCCGCAGAAGCCCGCCTGCTTGCCGCCGACGCCCGGCTCAAGCCCGGCGCCTTCGTCCAGGTCCGTCTGGTCACTTCCGCCTCCTACCCCGTCATCGCCATCCCCAAGGAAGCCGTCTACACCGTCGCCGGCCTTAATAAGTTCTTCACCATCGAGAGCGGCAAGGCCGTCGAGCACAAGATCCCCGAAATCCTCGGCCAGAACGGATTCGTCGAAATCCCCGAAGGCCTCATCCCGGCCGGCGCCCAGGTGGCCGTCTCCAACGTCGCCCAGCTCACCCAGGGCGTGCCCGTCAAGGCGGCGCCTGGCAGGAGTTAGTCCCCTATGCGCAAACTCGCCGAACTTTGCATCAAGCGCCCGGTCTTCGCCACCATGCTCATCCTCGCGCTGGTGGTCGTCGGACTGAATGGCTACCGCCAGCTCGGAGTCGACTACTTCCCCAAGGTCGAATTCCCTTACGTCAGCGTCACCACCACCCTTCGCGGCGCCAGCCCCGAAGAGGTCGAGTCCCAGGTTTCCAAACCTCTCGAAGAGGCGCTCAACACCATCAGCGGCATCGACGAACTCAACTCCACCTCCGCCGAGGGCATCTCGCTCATCGTCATCGGCTTCGTCCTTGAAAAGGACTCCGAGGTCGCCGCCCAGGAAGTCCGCGACAAGATCTCCACCGTCCTTTCCCAACTGCCCCGCGACGCCGATCCGCCCCTGGTCGAGAAACTCGCCACTGACGCCTCGCCCGTACTCAACCTCGTCATTTCCAGCAGTCGCGACCTGCGCGAAACCACGAAGCTCGTCGACGACCAGCTCAAGAAGAACATCGAGTCGCTCAACGGCGTCGGCCAGGTCAAATTCGTCGGCGACCGTAAACGCCAGGTCCAGGTCGTCCTCGACCCTGAGAAGCTCTATAGCTACAACCTCAACATCGAACAGGTCCGCGCCTCGCTCGCCGCCCAGAATATCGAAATCCCAGGCGGACGCATCGACCAGGGCAACCGCGAACTCGCGCTGCGCACCATGGGCCGCGTCGAACATCCCCTCGACTTCAATCGCATTACCGTCGCCACCCTCAACGGCGCCCCGGTGCGCATCAGCGATATCGCCGATGTCCGCGACAGCTACGAGGAGCCGCGCAGCGTCGCCCGCCTGAACGGCAAACACGCCGTCGTCCTACAGGTGCGCAAACAGGCCGGCACCAATACCCTCGACGTCATCGCCACTGTCAAAAGCCGCGTCGAGGAACTCAAATCCGTCCTCCCGCCCGACTTTGAAATCTCCTACGCCCGCGACCAGAGCGGCTTCATTCAGGCCGCCTTCTTCGCCGTCCAGGAACACCTCGTCCTTGGCGGCATCTTCGCCGGCATCATTGTCCTGCTCTTTATCCGCAACTGGCGATCCACTCTCATCGCCGCCGTCGCCATCCCCACCTCCATCATCTCCACTTTCGCGCTGCTCAACCTGATGGGCTTCACCCTCAACCAGATCACCATGCTGGCGCTCACCCTCATGGTCGGTATCGTTATCGACGACGCCATCGTCGTGCTCGAGAACATCTTCCGCCACATGGAAGAAAAGGGCATGGACCCGGTCACCGCCGCCCGCGAGGGTGTCAACGAAATCGGCCTCGCCGTCCTGGCCACCACCCTTTCCCTGGTCATCATCTTCATCCCCATCGCCCTCATGCCCGGCATCGTCGGACGCTTCATGTCCTCGTTCGGCTACACTGCCGCCTTCGCCATCATGGTCAGCCTCCTGGTCAGCTTCACGCTCACCCCGATGCTCTGCTCGCGCTTCCTCAAGATCACCCACACCAGCGGCGACACCAAGGACAGCTCCTTCTTCCGATTCGTTTCAAGCTCCTACCGGCGGATGCTCGAATGGTCGATGTCCCACCGCTGGGTCATCGTCACCATCAGCATCCTGGTCGTCTTCACCACCGCGCCCATGATGATGTTCGTCGGCGTCGACTTCCTCCCCGTCGAGGACCAGGGCGAATTCGAGGTCGCCGTCCGCGCCCCCGTCGGCTCGTCCCTCGACGGTACCGAAGCCGTTATGGCCAGAATCGAAAAGGACCTCGAGGCCATCCCCGGCGTCCGCGACAAACTCACCCTCATCGGCGCCGACCAGCGCCAGCAGGTCGACCGCGGCTCCATCCTGGTCACCCTCGTAGATGTCTCCGAGCGCAAACAGTCACAGCGCGAACTCATGGACATGGCCCGCGATATCCTCGCCAAATACACCGACCTCACCGTCTCGGTCCAGTTGCCTTCCCTGATTCAGGGCGGCGGCGCCAACGTCGATCTCCAGTACTCGCTCCAGGGCCCCGACCTCGAACAACTCGACGTCTATGCCAAGCGCCTTACCGCGAAGCTCCGCACCATCCCCGGCGTCGTCGATCTCGAATCCTCTTACGAATCCGGCAAGCCCGAGGTCCGCGTCCGCATCAACCGCGATAAAGCCGCCGACCTCGGCGTCAACGTCGCCCAGGTCGCCAACGCCATGCGCGTCCTGGTCGGCGGCGACGACCAGGCCACCACTTACAAGGAAGGCGACGACCGCTACGACGTCATGCTCCGCGTCAAGGAGCAGTTCCGCAACTCGCCCCTCGCCCTCGAACGCCTCTACATGCCCTCCATGACCCTCGGCAACGTCCCCATCTCCAGCGTAGCCACCCTCGAACTCGGCGAGGGTCCTGTCTCCATCGACCGCTGGAACCGCCAGCGCCGAATCCTGATTCAAGGCAACATCTCCAAGGGCCAGGCTCTCGGCACCGTCCTCGAAATCGCCCAGAACGAGGTCGCGGCCATGAATCTGCCCCCCGAAATCAAGCACGGCCCCATGGGCAAGTCCAAGGAACTCGGCCGCGCCGTCACCAACTTCCTCATTGCCTTCGGCCTCTCCATCATCTTCATGTACATGATTCTCGCCGCCAATTACGAGAGCTTCATCGACCCCGTGACAATCCTGCTCTCTCTTCCCCTCTCGGTCCCCTTCGCCCTGCTCAGCCTCCTCATTGCCGGCGAGAACTTCTCCATCGTCTATACTTCGCTCGGAATCCTCGTGCTCTTTGGAATTGTGAAGAAAAACTCCATTCTTCAGATCGACCACATCAAG
>JACZJQ010000327.1 GCA_014860455.1 Bryobacteraceae bacterium
CTGAAGGCCCACCCGTGGCGCGGCCCGGTGCGCGGCCCAGCGCCACCTGAGCCGCCACAAGTTTCTCCACCGGCACGTCCAGCAGTTTCCTCCACTCGCTCTTCTCCAGACCCAACTCCTTCAACATCAGCAGCGCTGTCTCGGCGGCCACTTCCCGCGGCGTCATCCTTATACCCGGACCGCTCTCGATCGACGCCTTGTTGAAGTACGATGCCGCCGATGGCAACGCATAGAGACATGACGTCTTGGCCCCGCCGCCGCTCTCACCGAAGATCATCACATTCCCTGGATCGCCTCCAAACGCTTCGATGTTGTTATGCACCCATTTCAGCCCGTCTCGCATGTCCAACAGCCCCTGGTTGCCCGACCCCGCATACTCCTCGCCGCCCAACTCGCCCAGGTAGAGATAGCCCAGCAACCCCAACCTGTGATTAGTCGCCACCGCCACCACGTCATAGGTCCGCGCCAGATTCGCTCCGTCCTGGCTGCGGCCTCCGCCCGAACCCGTGGTGAAGCCGCCGCCGTGGTTGTAGAACATCACCGGCCGCCTGCGGCCATCCACCTCCGGCGTCCAAATGTTCAGAACCAGGCAGTTCTCATCCGGCGATGGTTCGTTCACACCGTAATAGGTCTTGCCCGGCTGCCAGGATGGCGCGCCCAACCCCAGCGCATCGCGCACCCCCGTCCAAGGCTCAACCGCCGGCGCCGGCTTGAACCGGTTCGCGCCCGCCACCGGCCCGGCATAGGGAATGCCTCGGAAGAAGCAGACACCCCGGTCCCTCACTCCCCGGATACGGCCCATCGCCGTGCGAGCCTCGACATGCTCGACCTTCTCTGATTGCCCCACGGCGCAGCCCCACACCAGCGCTGCCGAACCCTCTCTAAGAAAACCACGGCGTGTGCGGTTGGAATCAGTCATACGTCTCCTGTCGCGCGAGCCAAACTCCACGACAAAAGCACTATATCCCTTTTCCTCCGCCGCCTCAATCGTCAAGCGCTGCCGCTTCGTGACGTCGCGCTCGCCCGACCCGCGCACCCATTAATCCCGCGCGTTCCACCTCACAATCGCCGGATACCCGTTCTCCCGCCCCAGCACCGACACCCTGCCCGTCCCCAACGCCCAATGCCGCGCCGCCCGCGCCTCCATCCCCAAATAGGTCGCCGTAAAGATCCTCAGGAAGTGCCCGTGCGCGAAAACCGCCACGTCGCCGTCCACCCCATCCAAACCCATCAAGACCCTCCGCGCACGCTCCGCCACATCCTCCGGCGTTTCGCCTCCCGGCACAGGCCCCTTCCAGATATTCCAGTCCTCGCCCAGCCACGCCCGCACCTCGGCCCTCGTCTTCCCGTTCAACTCCCCGTAGTCCCACTCCATGCAATCGGGCTCCACCAGCGCCACGCCCGCGTACCCCGCAATCTCGCAAGTCTCCCCCGCACGCCTCAACGGACTCACCAGCACCAGATCAAACCCTCGCCCGCCCAGAATCACCGCCACCGCTCGCGCCTCTTCCCTGCCCTGCCCCGTCAACGCCAGATCGGTCCGCCCCGTGTGCCTGCCCTCGCGCGCCCACTCGGTTTCGCCGTGCCTAATCAGCCAGATCTGCCGCCGCTTCATCATCGAATCTTCGATTGTCTCACGCACCCGCCGGCGAGGACCTCCGCTTCACCGCGATGACGGCAAACTCGCTCGACTCCGGCTCGTAATCGCCCCCGGCAACATCGCCATGTATCTCCGCAATCTCAAGACCAGCCTCCAGCATCTCCCGCCCAAGCTCGTCCGGAGAGAAATGCTGGAACCAGTTGTAGACCCTCTTCACGCCCGTTCGTTCAACAATCGTGTACTTGTCCAGCACCACCTTTTCCGCGACATACTTGAACGTGTTCTGAAAGACGAAGTGTCTTTCCGGTGACCAGAACCCGCCCCATTCCACTGCCTCGCAGCCCCATTGCTCCGTCCTGCGATCGAACGCTGCCGGCGAGTAGACGTCCAGCAGGACCGCGCCGCCGGGCTTCAGCATCGCCGCGAACCGGCCCAGCATCAGGCGTCTCTGCCTGGGGCTCAGGGCACAGTAGTCACACATGATCATAAGCACGGCATCGAAGCGTTCATCCGTCTCGAACTCCAGGTAGTTGCACGTGTGGTAGTCCACACTCAGCCTTCCGGCGGCCGCGGCCCGCCCAGCAAACTCAATCGCTCGCTTCGAGAAATCGATGCCCGTCACGCGCGCGCCCAGCATCGCCAGCCGGTTGGAGTACAAGCCCGGACCGCAGCCGAAATCGGCGATCGCCGCGCCCTCGCCCGCCTTGAACCTCCTGGCGATCCACTCAACCGAGCGTCCGATGAACCCGCCATTCCTCGACGCCATGTCGCCCGCCTCATCCAGGTGCAGCTTCAGCATCTGCGCGGAGGTGTGCTCGTTGGTCCAGAGTTCGCTGGCCGTGTAGTGCTCGAACGGCTCGGGCCGTTCGCTGATCCGCTCCAATTCGTCGAACACAATCTCTCTCCTCGCCGCCGGACCGTGTCCATTTGCGGCGCCTTCTCATGCCTTGCCCTTCCTGTTATATCCGGTCGCGCGTCTGGCCGCCCGGCTCTTAGCGCCCAACCGCTGGCCCGATCCGCCTTCCGCTAAGCTGGTTTCGAAGCCCATGAACCCGCGCCTGTCCGCCATTCTGCTTTGCGCCGCCGCCCTCGCCGCGCCGCCGGTCTCCACACGCGCCTCGGCCCACCGCGGCGACTCTAAAGCCGCCCCCGAAAACACCCTGCCCGCCATCGAATCCGCCGTCCGCAAAGGCGCCCACCAGATCGAATTCGATGTCAAATTCACCGCCGACCGACACTTGATCCTGATGCACGACACAACCGTCAACCGCACCACCAACGGCCAGGGTCGGGTCGCCGATCTCACCTTCTCGCAGATCCGCGCCCTCGACGCCGGCTCCTGGTTCTCGCCCCAATTCGCCGGCCTTCGCGTACCCACATTCGGGGAAGCCCTTGCCGCCATCCCGCCCGGCATCGTCTGCAACATCCATTTGAGTGATACCCCGGGGCTCGCCGAAGCCGTAGCCCGCGTCATCGCCGTCGCCGGCCGCACCGCCGATTGCGTCCTCGCCTGCACCCCCGCCCAGGCCGCCGAGGCCCGCCGCATCGCCCCATCCATCCGCTTATGCAACATGGCTGGACAGCGCACCGACAACCTCGCCTACGCCGCGTCCACAATTGCCGCCAAGGCCGATTTCATCCAGCTCCGTGGCGGTCTCGACACCGTCGGCGAAGCCGTCAACCTCCTCCACCACGCCGGCGTCAAAGTGAACTACTTCAGCGCCCAGGACG
>JACZJQ010000032.1 GCA_014860455.1 Bryobacteraceae bacterium
GTGGAGGGGCGGGGCAAACTGCAGTAACGGCTACCGGTCAGTCCACTTCAATTCGGCATCGGAGCGGCGGACGTAGTTTGCATCGAGTTCGGCAGGGTCGCGCCACCGGCGGGGCGCGAGTTGGGCGATGGCGGAGGCGAGGGCGCGAGGGACTGGGCGCGATGCGACCGGGAAGGCTTCGGGGTGCATCGTGAGCAGTTCAGCGCCTGGGGGCAGGGTGGCGACCCAAGTTTCAAGAGGGGCGACCATTTCGGGGGCGAGCGGGTTCAATTCGGCGTCGTAGAGGCCGCCGTAGATTTCGTTGCGGCGGGCGTCGCAGAACGGTGCACGGACCGGACCTGTGCCGAAGACTGCGATGGCTTGCAGGTTCGAGATGGCCGCCGCCTTGACGCCGGTGACCTCGGCGAGACCTTTGACCGCGGAAAGTCCGACGCGGACGCCGGTGAACGATCCAGGCCCTGATGCGGCGGCGAAGCCGTGGACCGAATCATACGCCCAGCCGTGGCGGTTCATCAGCGCGTTGAGTTCGACGAACAGGACGTGGCCGAAGCCGTCGGGCGAGTGGATTTCGATCTCTTCGACCAGGACCCCGTCCTCGACCAAGGCGATGGAGCCGTGTTCGGAGGTGGTGTCGAGGGCGACGATGCGATGGCCGGGGCGGGGAACTTGCACTGCTCCCATTATGGCTTCGCGCCCGCCGGCGGGCTGCGACGGAAGTTTTCGACGCGGTGGAAGGTGAGGAAGTTGGCGTCGTGGGCGCGTTTGGCGCCGCCTTTATTGTCGTCGAAGGCGGTGCGGGAGGCGACGATGATGTCGTTGCCTTCGAACTGCCAGTCCACGTATTGGAAGGCGTGATAGATGGGCTCGGGGTGCGAGAGGATGGTGCGCTCGATGCGCCAGGTGAGAAGGTCAGCCGAGGACATCATGACGAGCGTATTGCGGACCGAGGCCGGGTTGGTGGCCGAATGGGGAAACTCGGGCATGGCGGGGTTGGAGAGGGCCCAGTAGCGGCGGGACTTTTTGTCGAAACGGATGGTGAACTTCTTGGCGCCGCCGGGGAAGTCGATCAGGCGGTGGAAGGTGAGGCCCTCGGGGGTGACCTTGAGGATGGCGGCTTTCTCGACGTTATCTACGCGGAGGATGTTCCAGAGTTCCTTGCCGGGGGTGAGGACGATGTTGCCTTCGAGCCAATGTTTACCAGGTTCGGCGCCGGTTTCGGGGAAGGTGAGGCGGGGGGTGAAGGACCAGCTTTTCGGGTCCATCAGATCGGCCTTGTCGGTGGCGGAGACTGCGAGCGATTGGAAGAAGCCCCACTTGCCTTCAGGGTGCCATTCGTAGGTGCGCCAGAGCCGGCCTTTGTGGACGACGACGGGCATAGGCGCGGTGTGGTAGCCGGTCTCCTGCGTGAGGTAAGAAGGCGCGGACCAGGTGCGTCCGCCGTCGAGCGACTGGCGAATGACGGGACGGCCGTATTCGTTGGTGCAGCCCATGAGGTAGAGCTTGCCGCGGTGGACGAAGAGGTTGGACCAGAACTGATCGGTGAATTCGGCGGTGCGGGTCCAGGTGCGGCCTTTGTCGGTGGAGACGAAGGTGCGGGAGACGGCGGAGACGCTTTGGGTGGATTTGGGTCCAAAGAAGTCGTGGGAGGCGACGTAGTGGCCGTTCTTGAGGATGGTGATTGAGGGTGAGCCGATGTAGTGGCCGGTCTCGGCGGCTATGTAGTCGATGACGACGCCGGGGGGCGCGGCGAGGCAGAGCGCGGCAGTGGTGGCGAACAGGGCGAGGAGTTTCATGCGGGTGCTTCCATCACTGGACTACGCCAGGTCGAGATCCTCCCAGGCGGCTCGGCGGTTGTCGCGGTAAGCGGCGTTGACAAGGTGGGCCGCTGAGGCGGCGTTGTGGCCCTCTTCGGCGGATTCAGGGCTCTTCTTGCCGTTCACCAGCGCGTCGATGAACAGGGCGTTATGCGTGGGTCCGCGTTCGACCTTGATCACCTGCTCGGGCCGCGTCTGGGTTTCGGGCTTGCCTTCAAACGACTTCAGGTAAGCGTCGCGCATGGCCTTCGGCATGTAGTCGCTGCCGTACATCTGCTTTTCGGAGAAGAGGGGCTCGGGGTAGACGGTGATGGCTTCGCCGGTGAGTTGGAGCGTGCCCTCACTGCCCATCACCCAGATGCCGCGGCCGCGGCTGCTGCCGTTGGCAAGGTTGACGTAAAGATCGACGACAAAGCCCTCGGGGTACTGCAGAACAGACTGCATGACGTCGGGCACGGTGCGTCCGTCGTTCCACTTCATAATGCCGCCGAACGAGGCCGCCGAGGCCGGGCGCTGGACGGCGAGCATCTCGTGCAGGGTGGTGAATTGATGGACGAAGAGGTCAGTTGCAACGCCGCCGGAGTATTCCCACCAGCAGCGCCATCGGAAGAAGATTTTCGCGTCGAAGGGCTTCATCGGGGAGTTGCCGATGAAGCGCGGCCAGTCGATGGTCTTTTCGCTGGCGTCGGGCGGGACGGGGTAGATCCAGGCGCCTTCGGCGTTGTTGCGGTGCTCTGACAGCCGGACCATGTTGACCTTGCCGAGCTTGCCGGAGGTGATAATCTCTCGGGCCTTGGCGACAAGCGTGGTGGTCTTGCCCTGGCTGCCGACCTGCAGGAGTTTGCCGGATTTGTTGACGGCGTCGATGATCTTCCGGCCTTCGGAGTGGGTCCAGGTGAGGGGTTTTTCGCAGTAGACGTGCTTGCCGGCCGACAGCGCGTCGAGCACCATCTGCAGGTGCAGGTGATCCGGCGTGGCGATGACGACGGCCTGGATGTCCTTGTTGTCGAGGACGCGGCGGTAGTCCTTGGTGGTCTGGATGGAGGGGCCGAGTTGTTCCTTGGCGCGCTGTAGGCAGCCGTCATAAACGTCGGCAACCATGATGCCGCGGAAGCCGGAGACGGCTTTGAACTCGTCGATGAGGCCCTTGCCGCGGATGCCGCTGCCGATGAAACCGAGGGCGACATCGGCCTTGGTCTGTGCCTGGGCGGCACGGCCGGCGGCGCGGTAGACGATGGCGCCGGCGGCGGCGCGAGCAAGCAGGGAGCGGCGGGAGAAGCGAGTCGGCATAACGGATTCAGGATACCGCCAATCGAATGGACGCCGAGGGTATAAAACTGTTTACTTTGGTCAGGTTTTACCCTATGCTTGCCAAACCCGTCCACCAAGGAGGAATCAAGGGATGCAAATCACTCAGATTGCGCGCGGGCTTGCCCTGCCGCTGATCGCCGCCGGCGCGCTGATGGCGCAGCCGGCGCAGAAACCACAGCCAGTGACCATGATGGCTTACTTCAAGGTCCCGGTCGACAAGGTCGGCGCCTTCACGACGAAGGCCAAGATCTTCGTTCCGGTCCTCGATTCCCTGCTCTCGGCCGGCACCATCTTCGCCTACGCCATCGACGTCGATTACCTTCACACCCCCGGCGGCGCGAACGTCACCTTCTGGTACACGGCGGCCAACATGGCCGACCTCGGTAAGGCTGAAGTGGCGATCGGCGAACTCATCTCGAAGAACGCCCAGGCCATGACCGAACTCGCCGCCATGCACGACATGAACCAGCACCGCGACGTCATCGTCCGGTCGCCGGTGATCTCGATGAGTCCTTCTTCGGCCTGCGCGGCTAAGTTCGGCAGTTCGACCACAGAAAAGGTGAAGGCGGGCAAGGTCGGCGACGACGTGGCCCTGTTCAATAAGTACTGGAAGGGCGAGATGGATGCGCTCATGAAATCAGGAGTTATCTGCGCGTACGGCTACGACGTTGAATCGTTTCACACGACCGCGCCGGGCATGACGTTCCGCTGGGTGCTTGTGCCCGACCTAGGTGCGTTCGACAAGATGCGCGCGGCGTCGCAGGCGGCCTGGGCGAAGCTGCCAGAGGCCGAGCAGAAACTGCTTGACGCCTTCGACGAAGCCAACTATGACGCCTCGGCCCATCGCGATAACCTTTCGTCTCTCGTCGTCTACAAGTCCAAGTAAACAATAGACAAAACAAAACGGGCCGCCCTGTTGGGGACGGCCCGCTCTGCATTCGAATCCGCTCCAACGAGCGGAGCAGGTCAGATCTTGGATTCTTTGTAGTCGACGTGCTTGCGGATTTTCGGGTCGAACTTCTTGATGAGCAATTTCTC
>JACZJQ010000033.1 GCA_014860455.1 Bryobacteraceae bacterium
TCGGGGAGGGGGTCGATGAGGTCGTGGGTGAGGCGGCGGGCGCCGAGGAAGGTGCGGCGGTAGTAGGGGGAAGCGAGGGAGGAGACTTTGATGGATTCGCGTCGGTTGGGAGAGTGGATGAACTGGCCGTCGCCGGTGTAGATGCCGACGTGCCAGCCGCGGCGACTGCGGAAGAAGACGAGGTCGCCGCGTTGGAGTTCTTCGCGGTCCACACTAAGGCCAACCTGATACTGCTGGCTGGCGGAGCGTGGGACCTGCAACTGGCAGGAGGCGTCGAAGACGTGCTGGACGAAGCCGCTGCAATCGAAGCCGGTTTCCACCGAAGTGCCGCCGCGGCGGTAGCGGAGGCCGACCAGGGAAAAGGCGCGGACCAGAGCCTGTTCAGAGCAGGTGACGCAGGTGTTGGCGGCATCCGGCGCGGCGACGCCGAGAGCGCACTGCTGGGCGGTGACGGCGGGTTCCTGGATCACCAACTTTGGCTTGGCCGGACGTTTGACGCGTTTGGCGGAGGCGCGGGTGACGGTCTTCTTTGCCGTCACCTTGCGTTTGGCGGAGGCGCGGGTGACGGTCTTCTTTGCCGTCACTTTGCGTTTGGCCGAGGCGCGGGTGGCGGTGGGTTTCTTCTTGTGTGTTTTTTTCGCGGATGTTGTGGACTGCTTTTTCGCCGGAGCCTTGGCCTTGGTGGTGGAGGGCTTCGCCTTGGCCGGCGCGCCCGGGAGGGGGACGAACATGGCCACGAGGGCAAGCACGGCTGCCGCGAGTCGAATCATCAGTCTTAGGTCGGTCTACACGAGATCAAACAGCTTTCGGGGGCGACCCCTGACCGGATGAGCCGGCCAAGTAAAAATCATAGTCCATTCTGACCCGTTTGTGCATCTATCGAAAATTGTCCGTCGGAAGATGAGGGCTACGGGCGGCCGGGTTTGTCGAGCCACATGCCGCGGAGGGCGTAGAGGTTGACCAGGTGCTGGTCCATGATTCGTTCGGCGGCGGCGACTTCGATGTTGGTTGCGTTGTCGGCGCCGTAACCGCCATGGGCGGCCGATTTGATATCGGGGAGGTAGCCGGGCCAGGGGTTGGAAGTGGTCTGGGTGTAGCCGTAGAAGAAGGGATAGGGGACGCCGGCATCGGATTTCCAGCGGGTCTGGAGAGCCAGGAGGGGTTCGCCGGGGACGGTGGCGATGGCGATTTTACCGTTGATGAGGAGGGTGGTGATGCCGACGGGGAAGGCGCGCGACTGGTCCCAGCGGCCCTTGAAGGGGAGGGTTTGGGTCTTGGAGACGATGGAGGCAGGGCCGGCGGGGAGGGGTTCCATGGACTTGGCGGCGCGGAGGACCTCGGCGGCGAGGAGTTCGCCCATTTTGGTCATGGTGGCGAAATCGGCTTCGGAGTTGCCGGTGCGGCCCTGGAACAGGGGGTTGGTGTCGCCGGCGGCGCCCTGGACGAACATGGTTTCAACGCCGGGCATGGCGGATTCGACGCGGGCCTTCATGACGCCGGGGTAGTCGGCTGAATAGAGGCAGTTGGTGGAGCCGAGTGTGACGGGGTGGGCGGTGTAGTGGACCATGAGGGCGCGGGGGCGGCCGTCGGCGGCGTCAATGCGAATCAGGCCGACTTCGGGGTCGACGGGGCCGTAGGGGACGCGGTCGAGGTTGTCGAACAGGGCGCGGGAGCGGCCGTCGTCGCGGGGCAGGAGGCGGTTGTAGCCGAGTTGGATGGATCCGCGGCCGAGGGCGAGGCGGGCGGGGGCCATGGACGCGGAGGCCTGTTTGACGACGACGAAGAGCTTGGTTTCGAGTTCCTTGAGGTAAGGGGAAGGCTCCTTGCCGCCGAGGGAGGAGGCCATGAAGGCGGGGCCGGAGTGGGTGTGGGAGAGAGAGAGGATGAGGACGGGGATGTTGAGTTCATCGGCGACACGGCGGAATATGGCGTCGCTGGAGATGCTGCCAAGGTCGATGGTGACGATGGCGACACGCTGGGAGCCGGCCTGAAGGACGAGGGCCTTGGCGAAGAGAGGATCGTGGACGGCGGTGGACTCGCCGCATTTGCGGTTGGAGTAACCGTACATGGGCCCGTTGAAGGCGGGGGTGATTTCGATTTTGGCGATTCCGGCCAGCAGATCCTGGGCGGCGGCGGACAGGGCGCCGGCGCAGATGAGCACGACGGCAAGCATGGATTTCGGCAGCATGGATCGTCTCCTATGACCTTATAGATTACTCCTGAAGGCGATGCACCGGCCCGGAGACTTCGCTTTTCTCAGCGACCAGGCGGGCAACACGTTCAGGGCGCCAGGACCAATCGGCCTGACGGCGGACGTCTTCATAGCGCAGGATGCGCAGGGCGGCGAAGGTCTGAAGAAGTTGGTTGGGACGAGGCAGCCAGACGGCGGCGTTATCGCTGCCGGACGAGTCCATGAGATGTTCGAAGACCAGGATGGCGCCGGGTTTGAGGGCGGCTACGATGCGTGTGGTCCAAGGCTCGGCGAGCGGAACCCAGGTATAGGACATGACGATGAGGTCCCAGCGGTTATTGCCGAAGTCGAAGTCCTCGTGGCGGGCGACTACGGCTTCGATTCGTACGCCCGCCGAGGATGCGGACTTGCTCGCCGCCTCGACGCCTTCGCGAGAGTAGTCGAAGCCGGTCACCTTCCAGCCGAGGCGCGCCAAGTGGATGGCGTTGCGGCCCTGGCCCATGTGGATGTCGAGGGCAAGGCCGGGTTTTAGGGATTTCACGGTCTCGGCGAGCAGTTCGTTGGGTTTGGATTGGAAGCGAGGTTCGGTGGAGCGATAGGTGCGGTCGAAGAAGGCGCGCTGATAGTCGTCCGGCCTGGCGCGCCGCATGCGTTCGATGAGACTGAAGCGCGCCTGGGCGGCGTGTTCGTCGAGGCCTTGGCGCTTCAACTCGGCAAGGTAGGCGGAGCGGGGATCCGCCAAGCCGAAGGGTTGGCGGCGCAACCAATCGAGGTAGTCGTGCCAGACGCGTTCGTCATCCTGCGCGCGAAGCAGGTTGAGGGGCGCGGCCAGGCAGGAGAGGATGGAGCGTCTTCGCATGGAGCGATTTCCATGATGATTATAGTCGCGGTAGGGGCTTAGTGAAGACTGGCGGACCGATGAGAGGGGGACTCAGCGGTCTTCGAGGAGTATGGCCTGGACGGCTTTGCGGAGTTGAGCTTCCGACAGAGTCTGGTCGTGAGAGGCGGCGATGCGGCCATCGCGGCGGATGAAGACGGTGAGAGGGAGGGTGCGCAGGCCGCCGTAGTCGCGGGCGATGCGGGGGTTGCCCAAGAGGATGGGGTAGGAGACGGGGAACTGGGCGAGGAAAGGGGTGACGGCGGCCCAGCCGCGTTGGTCCATGGCGACGCCAAGGACGGTGACGCCGCGAGAGGCGTATTCGCGGGCGATGCGGTCGAGGGCGGGCATCTCCTGACGGCAGGGCTTGCACCAGGTGGCCCAGAAGTTGAGCACAACGACCTGGCCGCGGTAGGAGGATAGCGATTGCAGGGTTCCGGAGGAGTCAGGGAGCCGGAACTCAGGGGCGTTCTGGCTCGATTCCGGTGGCCGAGCAATGGCCGCCGAGGCGAGGAGGAGGCTTGCGATGGCCAGCCGCCGAAGGGCCCGTGTTGTAACCATGAACGAATATTTTTTGCAACTGGGTTGCATGTCGCAATAAGCTCGAATACAATTAAACCATGATTCGGGCCTTGTTGTCCTTTATCGTGACTGGCTCTGCCCTGGTGGGGGCGGCCGCACAGACGACGCATGCAGGAGCAGCGTCGAGTGTGCTGGTAGTCGAGGTGAGGGATGAGGCAAAGCAGCCGGTTGCGGACGCGACAGTGAAGATTGGCGGGGTGGCGGGGGTGTTCCGGACGGACAAGGACGGGATAGCGCAGTTGACGGTTGGAGTGGGGCGGGAGTACGGAATCCGGGTGGAGTCGGCGGAGTACTACCCGGCGAAAGTGGATGGGGTGGAGGTTTCGGCGAACGAACCGTCGCTGGTGGTGGTGGAGTTGAAGCGGGCGGCGGTGGTGTCGGAGATCCTCGTTGTGACGGCGACGGGCACGGCAACGGAGTTGCAGTCGTCTCCGGTGCGGACGGAAGTGATCCAGGCGGCGCTGGCGGACCGGCAGGTGAAGACGACGCTGGCGGAGGCGTTTCAGGCGACGGTATCGGGTGTGCGTGTGGAAACGAACTGCCAGAACTGCGGGTTCATGCAGATCAGGATGAACGGGCTGGAGGGTCCGTACACGCAGATATTGGAAGACGGGCTGCCGACGTATTCAGGGGTGACGGCGGTGTATGGGCTGGAGCAGATACCGGCGGCGTTTCTGGAACAGATTGAAGTGGTGAAGGGCGGCAACTCGGCGCTGTATGGGCCGGGTGCGGTGGCCGGAGTGATTAATCTGATCCGGCGCGAACCGAGAGAGAACCGGTTCCGGTTGGATGCACTGGGCGGGTGGCAGAAGGGGCGGCCGGAGCAGCAGATCGGCGGGGCGGCGCAGATTATCGACATACCGGGCGGGTTGTCGGGCGACTTTTTCGTGCGGTCGGTGAACCGGGTGCCGGTGGACCGCGATGGGGACGGATTCAGCGAAATGGGCAAGCGGCGGCTGGATTCGGGAGGATTCAGCCTGTACCGGAGGTTTATGGAGAACCGGGGCAGGCTGTCGGTGACTGGGGCATTGGCGAGCGAGTTTCGCCGCGGCGGCGACCAGTTTGAACTTCCGCCGGAGCAGTCCTGGATTACCGAGCAGGTGGATTCGCGGAGGTACTCGCTGGCCGCGAACTGGAATCACACGATTTCCGCCAATACTTTCTATGCTTTGCGGGCGAGCCATGCATACTACGCACGCAAGTCATACTATGGCTCGGGCATGGATCCGAATGCGTATGGGGACACGCGGAATCCGGTTTGGGTGACGGACACGCAGGCCGGCCATCAGAAAGGGAGCCATTCGCTTCTGGCTGGCTACCAGGTGTGGTGGGAGCATGTGGAAGACAATGCGCCGGCGTATAACCGGACGCTAGGAGGGACGTTCAACAACCACGGTGTGTATTTTCAGGACGAATGGCGGCCCACGTCGCGGTTGACGCTGATCGGCGGAACGCGGGTGGACAAATCGAACCGGTTGGACAAGGCGATCCTCAGCCCGAGGGCGGGGGTTCGGGTGGGGCTCAGCAACAGTCTGGTGGCGAGGGCGACGGTCTCGACGGGTTTCCGGGCGCCGGCGGTATTCGATGAGGATCTTCACATCGCCCAAGTGGGGGGTGAGGGGTTTGTGCTGCAGAACGCAGGCAGTCTGCGAGAGGAGAGGTCAGTTAGCTACAGCGGTGGTTTGGACTTCTCCGGACTGGTGATGAGCAGGCGGGTGCAATTGGGGCTGAACCTGTTCCGGACCAATCTGCATGACGCGTTCACGCTGGCCGAGGATGTGGTGGAGGGCCAGGAGTTCCGGCGGTTGTTGAGGATCAACGGGCCGGACGCGTCGGTGGGCGGAGCGAGCTTTGACGGGACGCTTCGCCTGACGAACCAGGTCGGGATCCGGGGCGGGTTCACGGCGCAGCACGCGCGGTGGGCGGAGCCGGAGCCGCAGTTTGGGTCGCGGTCGTTTTTCCGGACGCCGTCGCGGTATGGTTTTCTGGGGACGGACTGGTCGATGCCTGGCGGCGTTGAGTGGTCGCTGACCGCGGACTTCACGGGCAGGATGATAGCGCCGCACTATGCGGGCTACATCGCCGAGGACCGGTTGGAGACCACGCCGCGGTTTCTGACCTTCAACACGGTAGTCAGCCGGACCTTCGAGCTTTCCGAGCGTAAGCGGCTGAGACTGTTTCTAAACGTGCAGAACATCGGGGACAGCTACCAGAGCGACCTGGACCGGGGACCGAGCCGGGATTCGGCCTACGTTTATGGCCCGAGTGAGATGCGCAGAGCGGTGGTCGGGCTCACTTTCGAGTTCTAGCCAGCGAGTTGGCGGCGGACCACAGGGAGAGGCTGAATCAGGCGGCTAGGCCGATGCGCCGACTCCGAAACGAACGGCGTTCTGAACCTTGATGAGGAGTTCGACCTCGCGCCGGGGAATGCCGAGCACGGAAGCGATCTGCTCGAGCGGTTCGCCGCGGCGGTGCATCCGAAGCGCCTGAGTGCGCTTGCTGAGATTCATGGATAGTCCGGCGGGAAGGGACGGCGCAGGCGTGGCGAATTGGATTGTGTCGTCGCGGGTGATAGCGAGGTCGGTTTCGACGCGAGAGATTGCAGCGCGAAGCAATTCGACCGCGGCGACGGTCTGCTCGCGATCCAGGCGGAGGCGGCGATCGAAGGCGGCGTTCTCGCGTTTGAGCGACCAGAAGAGGGCAAGCGCTCCGGCCAGCCCAGCCGAACTCACTGTTGACACAGCCGCGGCGATCATCGTTTCATTACTCATTAAGTACCTCAATCAGAGCATTCAAATGTTGCTAGAACAGGGTGCGGAGTCGCTCTTCCCGGCTGACAATCTCCTGGATCCTCACGCCATAGTTGCCTTCGACGACGACAACCTCACCGCGGGCGATGACGCAATTGTTGACGATGACCTCAACGGGTTCGGTGACGCGGCGGTTGAGTTCGACGATGGAGCCGGTGGTCAGCTTCACGGCATCGCGTAGTCTCATCTGCACCCGGCCGAAGCTGACTCCGACAGGGAGTTCGACCTCCATGAGCAGGTCCATTGTCTTGGAGGACCGCGCAGGAGAAGGGAGCTTGAGGGGCTGAGTGTCCGGGCGACCCCGGTCATCGGCGTCTTCAGCCTGATTGGAGAGGAGTTCCTCGAATCCCGGCGCGGCGGCCAGCAGGAGGGGCGAGAGTTCGGTTGAGCCGAGGTGGACTTGAAGCGACGCCCAAGTCAGGCCGGGAGGCGGAGCGGCATCGAGATCTGCCGGTGGGAATTCGACTTCACGTCCCAGCCGGCCTCCGATGGCCTGAGCCAGCGGCGCGACTGCTTGTTGAAGGACCTCGAGGAAGGTGCCGCGCGCCTCGTCGTCGGCTGCCTCCGTGATACCAGCACTCTCAAGGACCTTGCGGCCGATGGGCCGCCAGGACTCACCGGGCACGGCGAACCAGAGGTCTGCTCCGGCGGCCAGACCTGTCGGCTGCCGGAGGACGAGAGCACCGTCGAGAATGGGTTCGGATGGCTGGTCAACCGGGCTGGTGCTGGTGGGCTCACCCGTCATCGACTCAACCGCGGGGGCGAGCCGGTCCGCGTATTCGCGGCGCAGCCAGTTCAGGACTTCACTTGCCATGCATGACTCCTATATGCCCCTCTCGGTCGGCCATTTTTTCCGCATAAAAGCGCGCAAGCGGACGATGGCCTGCGTTTTGAGTTGCGAAACGCGGGATTCGTGCAGATCGACGACCTTGGCGATTTCGCGAAGTGTGAGTTCTTCCTGGTAGTAGAGGCCGAGGACGGTTCGCTCCACGTAGGGCATCCGGGAAATGGCCTGAGCCAGCAGACGGCGGAGTTCGGAGCGTTCGAGTAGTTTGGATGGAAGGTCCTCGTCGCTGCCGGAGACGAATCGCAGGAGGTCACGACCTTCTTCTTCCGGAGCATGCTGATCGAGACTACCCAGGCTGAGCCCCCTGACCTCGCCGAGCCACTCATGATATTCCTCCAGCGTCACGCCGACCTCGGCGGCGATCTCTTCCTCGGCCGGGGCGCGTTTGAGGCGCTGCTCGAGGACTGAGACGGCCTGTTCGATGCGCTTGCTGCGGCGGCGTTGCTGGCGCGGCGCCCAGTCGAGGCCGCGGAGGCTGTCGAGGATCGCGCCGCGGATCTTGTATTCGGCGTAAGTCTTGAGTTTTACGTTCTGACCGGGGTCGAAGCGGTCGATGGCTGAAATGAGGCCCACGACGCCGGTGGACACAAGGTCTTCCAGATTAACGCTGTCCGGAAGCCGTTCATGGATGCGGCGCGCGATGAGCCTGACTTGAGGCAGGTGCTCGATGATCACCCGTTCCCGTTCCTCGGAGGTGAGTGCCGCGGCCGTAGCTTGATATGGATTCATCGCCTTGTTCCTGCGAGTAACTGCCGCCTAAGCAGTGGCGGCCCGCGCCGCAGGTTCCTGTTCCATAGCGAACGACACCAGGCGGCTGAGCGCGGCCGGTTCGATGTCCTCGGGAACCGATTGTCCGGCGCAGAGGAACGACACCGGGAGCGCTGAGCTCATAGCGAGGGCAAGGATGCCGCCGCAGCCGGCGGCCTCATCAAGCCTGGTGAAGATCAAACGAGACGGCGAGTAGGAAGACCAGAAGGCGAGCGCCGATTCCATATCGCGGAAGCGGGTGGAGGCGTTCAGCACGAGTTGGACCTCGATCTCGCTGCGGGAGCGGAACAACCGCGCCCATTCGGCGGCCAGGTCAGCCTCGCCTGGCCCGTAACCTGGGGTGTCGACGAGCAACAACCGCTTGTTGCGGTGGGCTTCGAGACAGCGCATCAGGTCGCCGGGCGTTTCCGCGCAATCGAAGGGCAGGCCGAGTATGGCGGCGTAGCTGCGCAACTGATCGGCGGCAGCAACGCGAAACGAGTCGGTCGAGATGATGGCGGCAGGCAGGCCCTGCGAGACGCCGGCGGCTACCGCCAGTTTCGCCAGGGTGGTGGTTTTTCCCGATCCAGGCGGTCCCACCAGCACGACGATCTTGCGCGCGGCGGCGTCGCGGCCGACTCCGGGGCTCACCTGGAGCCGAGATTCGAGCTCCGCGGCCAAAGTTCGTTGGAGGTCGCGTTCAGAAGGAATCTCCCTTTGGTGCGCGCGGCCCAACCGGCGTTCGATGTGGAAGACCAGTTCCGAGGAGAGCTCTGGCGGAAAGCCGAGATCGCCCAGTCTCGCAGCCACGGGCGCGAGAGCGGCGTCGGAGTGGTAGGCGGCGGCGGCAAGGTGGCGGAGCAGCGCGTTCATGCGAGCCAGATCGCGCTGGAGCCCGGCGACCTGCTCGGCGAGTCCCGAGGTTTCCAGCGATGTGGCGGGCGTCTCAGACCGATCGGCGCAGGCGGAATCGAACAGCACCTCATAGCCGGCGGAGCCTTGCTCGTGGCCAGCGATGCGGCGTGACTCCACCAGGAGCGCGTCGTCTCCCAGTTCGAGGCGTGCCTGCGCGACGGCGGCTTCAACGGTCTGGGCAAAGTACGATCGCCTGGTCTGGCTATTCATGGTTAGGCGCTCCTTTCAAAACACCGAAACTGACCACACGCACTGAAGACGGGACTTCCCCGTGTGACAACACCGCCGCCTGGGGGGTGCGGGATTCGATCATCTGGCGCAGGAAGTACCTTGCGCCTGAGCCCACCAGGATCACCGCGCCGGCTTGAGCCGCTGCAACGCCAGAACTGACGGCGTCGACGATCTCCCGGACCTTGTGCGGGGAGAGATTGAGATGCGAGGCGTGCTCACCGTGCTCGACCGACCGTTCGATTTCGCCTTCCAGGTCGGGGTCGAGGAAGAAGACGCCGAGTTCATTGCTGGAATTCAGGTAGGGTTGGACGACGCTGCGGCGGATGGCCTGCCGCGCGTATTCAGTCGTGAGAACCGGATTTCGCGTCACGGCCGCGGCTTCGCTCAGAGCTTCGAGGATGGTGGCGGCATCGCGGATGGAGACGCGTTCGCGGAGCAGATTCTGGAAGACTTTCTGAACGGCGCCGAGAGGAACCAGTTTGGGGACGAGGTCTTCGACAAGCTTGGGATTGTCCTCGGCAACGCGGTCAAGCACCTTCTTCGCGTCCTGGCGGGAGAAGATCTCATGAGCGTGGCGGCGGACCAGTTCCGAGACGTGGGTTCCGAGAACGGAGATGGTGTCGACGACCGTGTAGCCCTCGACGCGAAGCCGTTCGGCCTGGTTTGAAGGGACCCAGAATGCCGGTATGCCGAAGGCCGGCTCGATGGCGGGCGAAGCGTTGGGAGGCACAACGCCCGGCTTGGGCGGGATGGCGAGTTCGCAGCCCTGGACGAGCTCGTAGCGGGCCAGTTCGACGCCCTTCAGCATGACCGAGTATTCACGGACCTTCAGCGAGAGGTTGTCGGTGACGCGGACCGAAGGTAGCAGGTAGCCCATCTGAGTGGCCATCTGGCGGCGGATGCCGGCGATGCGGCGCAGGAGCGGAGAATTTGCTCCTCCTTCGACCAACTTCACCAGGCCGAGGCCGACCTCGATGGAGAGCGGCTCGACCCGCAGGAGCGAGTCGAGGTTCTCGCGCGGCGGGGCGGGTCTGGAGTCAACTTCGTGTTGCACGGTCTCGGCCATCTGGCGAGTCCGGAGGTTCCAGGCGGCATAGCCGATACCGCCGCCGAGCAGCAGGAAAGGAACGGTGGGCAGACCTGGGAACAGACCCATGGCGACAAGCGCTCCGGAGGCCATGAGCAGCGGCTGCGGGGCATTGAGGACCTGCTTGTGGAAGTCCGACCCCATGTCCTCTTCAGAGCCTGCTCGGGTGACGATCAATCCGCCGGCGATGGAGATCATCAGCGCCGGGATGACGGTGACCAGGCCGTCGCCGATGGTGAGCACGGTGTAGGTTTCGAGCGCCTGCACCATGTCGAGGCCGTGCTGGAAGACGCCAATGAGGAAGCCGGCGATGATATTGATGGCCGTGATGAGGATGCTGGCCACGGCGTCGCGCTGAGTGAAACGGGTGGCGCCGTCCATGGCTCCGTAGAACTCGGCCTCGGCGGAGAGGGCCTTGCGGCGGACCTTGGCCTCGTTCTCGTTGATCAGACCGGCATTGAGGTCGGCATCAATCGACATCTGCTTGCCAGGGAGGGCGTCGAGGGTGAACCTGGCCGTGACCTCGGAGATGCGCACCGCGCCGTGGTTGATGACCACGTACTGGATAGCAATGAGGACGAGGAAGATCACCACGCCGATGACGAAGTTGCCTCCGACCACGAAGTTGCCGAAGCTCTCGATCACTTCACCTGCAGCCGAGGTTCCCTGCGAACCATTCAGCAGTATGAGCCGCGAACTGGAGACGTTCAGAGCAAGGCGGAACAGCGTCATCAGCAGCAGCGTGGTGGGGAAGACGCTGAATTCAGAGGGCTTCCGGATGTACATGGAGACCAGCAGCACGACCGTGGAAAGGGTGATGTTGGCGCTGATCAGGAAGTCGAGCAGAAACGATGGCAGCGGGGTTACCATCGCCAGCAGGATGCCGAGCACGGCGGCCGGGACGGCGACATTGCCGCGAACAAGCCGCTTCAAGCCGCTCTTCAGCGGCCCTGGGGCGGCCGTTGCCGTTCGCCTTGCGGCGGGATGAGACGGCCTCTCCGCAGAGTTGAAGGGAGGCGCGGAGTTGGTGGCTCTGGCCGGCATCATGGGACTGGTCGCCATAAGTTGCTTAGCCCCTACCTTTTCCCGCCCATGAGCCTGAAGACATAGGCAAGCACTTCAGCCACGGCGCGGTACAGGTGCGCGGGGATCTCCTGGCCGACGGCGCAGTGCTTGTAAAGCGCCTGGGCCAGAGGCTTGTTCTCGATGACAGGCACCTGGTGTTCGAGTGCGCGCGCCTTAATCCGTTGGGCAAGATAGTTTTTGCCCTTGGCGACGACTTTCGGCGCCGCCATCGAGTTGATTTCGTATTTGAGGGCGACGGCGAAGTGGGTCGGATTCATCACAACGGCGGTGGCGGTTTCGACATCGGCCATCATGCGGCGGCGAAGCAGGTCGCGGCGAATGCGGCGAAGGCGCATCTTGATCTCGGGGCTACCTTCGTTTTGCTTCCATTCGTCGCGGATCTCCTGTTTGGTCATTCGAAGTTCGCGAAGGTACTTCTGCCGTTGCCGGAACAGGTCAATCGCGCCCCAGACAACCAACAGCGCCACCGAGCGCCAGATTAGGGAGGCCGCTGCCGAGCCTGCCTCCACCGCGCCGGAGTTGAGGTCCAGCAGTGGAAGGCGGAGAAAATCCTCGAAGCTGTCTGCGATAACGAAGTAGACCGCTAGGAGAATGACGGGTAGGATCAGTGCGGCCGAGAGCGCGGCGCGCAGGTTCTGGCCGGGGAGTTCGCGGAGTTTTGAGACGGGGTTCAGCTTCTTGAAGTCGGGCGCCAGACGGGCGGTGGCGAAGCCGAACTGAGTCAGCGACAACTGAGCCAGCATCATGGAAAAGCACACGGCCGCCCCTGCCGCGAACAGAGGCACGGAGGCCGGCGCCAGGCGTTGCCTGACGAGCGAGGTCACGGATAGCTGGTCGAGGTCGATGGTGAAACCGAGGGTGAGCAAGGCGCGGATCTGGTTTTGCAGCGACGGCCACCATTGCCCGGCGAGACCGACGATGAGCGAAGCGGCTACGGCGAACTGAACAGCGGCGACGAATTCCTTACTGACCGGGAAGCGGCCCTCGCTGCGGGCCTTGCGGATCCGCTGCGGGGTGGCTTTTTCGGTGCGCTGGGAACGGTCTGACATCAGCGTCTGAGCATCCCTTCCAGAGTCGCGGCACTGTGGTCAAAGGCGCGCCGGTAGATGGCAACCCACATCGGTGCCAGCGCGGCAAGAGCGGCCAATGTGCCCAGCATTTTGATGGGGAAAGCGAGCGAAAGCAGTTGAAGCTGGGATTGGATGCGGCTGACCACGCCCAGGGCGATTTCAGCCAGCAGCAACAAGCCGGCGACCGGTAGTGCGAGCCGGACGGAGAGTTCGAAAATCGAGCCTCCGAGGCGCCTGACGGCATCGCCCCAGGCAATGGTGGCCGCAGCGCCGCCGACCGGCCAGACTTCCAGGCTGGTGGCAAACGCGCGGATGACGAGGTGGTGGCCGCCGAGGGCAAAGAAGAGCAGGTTGCTGACCAGCAAGGCGAGAATCAGAAGCACGCCGCTATCGGCATCGCTGTTGGGGTCGATGCTGGAAGCGTAGGAATAGCCGGCCTGCAGCGCGAACGCCTGCATGGCGAATGTCAGCACCTCGCTCAGCAGGGCGACAACGACGCCGACGGCGAGTCCGTATACCGCCTCGCCGGCCAGCGCCCAGGCGAAGGCCGCGGGTGACGCCGGCAGGTTCATGGAGGCTGGCAGCAGGGGAACAACGGCAGCAGCCATGGAGACGATGAGCAACGCCCTCACCATTTCAGGGGCCGACTTGACCCCGGGCAGCGGAACGAAGATGAAAGCGAGGCCAAGCCGGGTCAGGGTGAGCAGAAACCGGGCGAGCAGGTCCCAATCGAGGAATCCGGCGGCGCTGAGGATGCTATCTGGCATAGCGCGCGAAATCTCCCAGAATTGAGGCGGCGTATGCGCAGATGCGTATCAGCATCCATGGCAGGAAGACGACGAAGGCCGCGAAGAACGCAGCCAGCCGCGGCACGCTACCGAAAGCCGGATCCTGGACCGAGGTGACGATCTGAAGCAAGCTGATGACCACCCCGGCGACGAATCCCACGGCGAGCAGAGGCAGGCAGAGCCAGAAGGTGTTCATCAGGGCTTCGCGGATCAGGTCGACAACCATGTGTTGGTTCATTCAAATCTCCTGTCAGGCGAAGCTTTTCATGAGCGAGCCGACTACCAGATTCCAGCCATCAACAAGGACGAACAGGAGGATCTTAAACGGGGCGGAGATCATCACTGGCGGCAACTGCACCATGCCGATGGAGAGCGTGACGCTGGCGACGAGGAGGTCAATTACCAGAAACGGCAGGAAGATGACCGCACCGATCTGAAAGCCCGCCCTTAGCTCCGACAGGACGTAGGCGGGGGCGAGGATCTTAAGGTCGAGATCTTCGGCTGAACGGGGAGCGGGCGACTTGGATATTTCGATGAACAGCGCGATGTCCTTTTCCCTGGCGAAGCGGAGCAGGAACTTCTTGACCGGCTTGGAACCCCGTTCCCAAGCCTCGGCGCCGCTGAGATTACCCTGCTCGTAGGGTTGCCATCCCTGGGTGTAGGCCTCCGAAACGACCGGTTGCATGATCAGGAACGACAGGAAGAGCGCGAGTCCGAGCAGGACCTGGTTGGACGGGGTGGTCTGTGTACCAAGCGCCTGGCGGAGGAAATGAAGAACGACAGTAATCCTCAAGAACGGCGTGAGAGAAACGATGAGTGCAGGCAGGAAGGTGAGCGCCGTCAGCAACAGAACGACCTGCATCGCCGAGGTAGCCGGCGCACTGCCCGGGGCAGGCAGGCCGAACGGGTTTGAGGCGGGTGCGGCGGCCAGAGGAAGCGCTGTTGCGAACAGGCAGAGGGAAGATCTCATTGGTTGGCCTCGCCGGAGCGCAACGCCTGACTGAGAACGCCTGAGAATGGGGCGGGTTGAGGTTCGAAGGCGACTCCGCCCGGGAAGGTGGCGACGACGATCGCCCGGCCGTCGAGTTCGACGAGATGGATGGTATGCTGCGCAGTCAGTGCGAGCCTGGCCGCGCAGCGCAACGGTTGGGGTCCATTCGGGCGGCGGAGCCGAGAGAGGAACTGGAGGCTGATATTGCGCCTCCCCAGGAGGTATACGGAACCGCCGAGAAGCGCGAAGACGAAGATGATGGCGACGAGTTGTTCAGTCCAGGACATGTCATTCCTCGATATTGAAGTCGGTGATGCGGATGCCCATGGTGTCCTCGATGATGACGATCTCGCCGAAGCCGACCAGGGATCCGCCGATCGAGATGTCGATGTTCTCGCCGGCTGAGCGGTTCATGCGGATGACGCTGCCGATATCGAGGTCGAGGATCTCGCGGACACTCATGATCCGGCGGTCCAGTTCGACCTCCACCTGCATGGAGACGTCGGCCAGCGGGAGGATCTCCTGCGGGATGGGCGTCGCTTTGGTGGTGAGGGCCGTGGTCATGGCGAAGTCCGGTCAGCCGTTAGCGTTTGAGGTTGATCGTCTCCTGGCTGATCTCGTCGACTGCCGTGACGACGCGGGCGTTGGCCTGATAGCCTCGCTGCAGGACGATGAGGTTGGTGAATTCGCGCGCGATGTCGACGGTGGAGAATTCGACCGAGCCGCCGAGGATCTGGCCGCGTCCACCGGTGCCGGCGACGCCAATTGCCGGCAGCGCGGAGCGGGCGCTTAACTGGAAGTTATTGTTGCCGACGGCGATCATGGACTCGGGGTTGCGGACCGAGCACATCGCCAAGCGTCCGACTGCGACCTGCTGTCCGTTGGAGTACTGCGCCAGCACAACGCCGCCGTCGCCGATACCGACGCGGATCAACTGCGCTGCCGCGTAGCCGTCCTGAGCGTTTGCGGCGACGGCCGAGGGTTGCGAATACTGCGTGAGCCGGGGGGCCAGGCCATTCCAGAGGTTCCAGTTCACGGTCATGTCGGCGGCGCCGCTATTGAGGCCGGCAATGGTGATTGATGGAGGTGCGGTCAGTGCGTCCGGAGTCTCCAGCTTGCCGGATGCATTGAATTGAATGGTCCCTGCTACGGGCGTGATTGGGGTGGTGACATCGGAGTCGGGGAATGTGAGCGAGTAGTTCCATTCGCCGGGGTTTGCGGTCTTCTCGAATTGGACGGAGACCACGTGAGAGACGCCGAGCGAGTCAAAGACCTCGATGGAACTTGTGAAAGTGGAGGCTGGGGGGCCGACAGTTCCGGCAGCATCGAGGTTGAGGTCGAAAGAGATGTTTTGGGTGGCTATTGGGGTCCTCAGCGATCCGACAGGGACGAAGACGTCGGTGGCTGGCTGTGTGGTGTCGAGGACTCCATTGACTTCATTCCATCCCTGGACACGGAAGCCGGTTGCGGTGACCAACTGGCCTTCTTTGTTGACCTGGAGGTTGCCGCCGCGGGTGTACAACTGAGCGGAGGTGTTTGGATCCTTGACCACAAGAAAGCCGTCACCCTGAATGGCAACGTCCAGCGGCCCGCTGGATGCCTGGATGGCGCCCTGGGAGAACTGGCGGATGGTGGTGGGGCGGGCGACGCCGAAACCGACCTGGGTGGTACCCAACCCGGCGCCGAGCGATTGCGTGACCAGGTCGCTGAAGGAAACAACACTGGCTTTATAGCCCGGCGTGTTCAAATTGGCGAGATTGTTGCCAACCACATCGACGGCCGTGGTGTGGGCGCCGAGAGCGGAAAGGGCGGTTGAAAAAGATGTAAACATGAACTCTCCTTATCTTTGCTTTGCGGTCGCTTGGAGCCTTGACCCGGCTATGGCTCGGTGGTTTCCGCGGTCTGGGACGCAGCCAGAAACTCCGAAATCGCCTTGACGTCCTTTCGCATGGCCGCCGTTTGCTCCAACTGGCTGAACTGCGTGAGTTGGGTCATGAACTCGACGCCATCGGCGGGATTCATCGGGTTCTGGTATCGCAACTGAGCCACGAGAAGCTGCATGAAGATATCCTGGTTGGCCAGCCGGTCGGTCATCGCCGCCACATCAGGCGCGGCGCTCGATCCGGCGCCAACTCCATTGATTGCACTCATTTCCGTCCTCCTACTCCGTCATCAAGGGCATCCTCGATCTGATCAACCCACCGATCCGCATGCCGGCCCTGCCTCCGGCCGCCGGCATCGTCCTGCCGGAGCCAGGCGCCTGGTTGATTGCCTGGGTTAGGTCCTGCATCGGCACGAGCCGATTGCGACTCCCGGGAAACGGTCAACTCCTGGCCCGCCGACCAGATGTCGCCCGACAGACCTGAATCCTCAATCGCTTTGCGCAGTTCGGGCAGTTCGCCCGCAAGCTTCTGGCTCAAACCGGCGTCTTGCGTGCGCGTTACCACATGGACTTCTCCACGCCGTTCGGTGAACTTGAGGTGAACTGCGGCGCCATCTGCGCCTTCCAACTTGAAGGAGACCTCGCGCACGGTGTTGCCCGCACCACCGGATTCGAAGTCCGGATCAGGCGCTATGGGTAAGACAGGTGCTGGAGAAACTAGATCGGAGGCTCGACTGGTCGCGCCCGAAGGCATTGACGGCTCGCCCTGGCTGCCGGCCGGGGCGTCAAATGAAAACCGGCTATCGGCCAAGTTCGCCGCCGATCCGTGCCCGACGGACGCCGCCGGTTGGCCCCGACTCGTCGCGACTTCGGCCTTGTGGGATGATCGCACAGCCTCTTGGCTAACCGCGGGCTGGAGGTCGGGCGAAGCTTCATGGCCCGGTTCCGCGGTGGATTCCTGCTCCGGCCGAGCCGGGCGCTGGTCCATGGCGAATGAGCCTGTCCTTCCGGAGAGTCCCAGCCGGGCGGAGGCGCTTCGAGATTCGCCAGAAATGGGAGCACCCGTGGCACTCGCGTTGCCTGAAGTCTGGCTTGGGCCCAGCGGCTTCAGAACGGCTTCGAAGACGAGCGAACCTCCGCCATCATCGGCGGCCTGCTCGGACGGAAGCCCATCGAGAGCGGTCATGACCGGCTCAGGCACGGCGCCGGATTCGACCTCCGGCCTCACATTTAGCCTTTGCGACCGCGCCGCCACGATCGATGTCTGCAAGATATTCAACCGGTGGAAGGGCGAACCAGCAACCGGGCCGGGTTGTCCAGCTGCGCCGGAGCCGGCCGATGCTGGCAGTTCCCGCTGCCCCGACAGCGGTTCAGAAACGGCACCGCTACCGCCGCCTGAGGATGTGGTTTCAGATACGGATTCATCGGCGGCAGTGAGTCCGAGACGGGTGAGAGCAGGCGGCGGCATGGATTCCCTGGGCAGAACGGCCGGGCCGGTGGCGACCAGAGCAATGGCGGATCTCGCCGGGAAAAGGTCTTCCTCGATCAAGCGGGCCGGACCGTCATCTGCGGTTCGGGGCCGGTTTGGCGCCAGTTTCTCGGTCAGGCTGGTGGAAATGCCCTCAGCCTTGCACTCATCCGAAGACACCGGCACGACGATATCCGGTCTTACGTCTCCGGCGCCAGCAATCGGCAGGCGGATGATGGCGTGAACACGCTGCATAAGCGCGACCAGCATCGACATCGGCGAGCCGGGAACTGGCGCGGCCAGCGGCTCAGTCGGGCCTTGCCGATCTACTCCCGACTCGGGTTCCACCGGTTGCCAGGGGGTACCGGTGCTGGGCGTGTCCATGCCCGCATGATCCAGCGCGATCTCCATTTCAGGGGAGAAGGCCCCGTTCTGCGCGGATTCGCCGGGGAAGCCCTCGATCGGGGCTTGATTGGCAGATATGGGCGGTGGTGGCATCATCAGCAGGCCAGGTTGCACGGTTGGACAAGTTGCAGGTCTGATGCCAGTGGGCGCAGTTGAGCGTTTTCATGGAGTTGCGCTGAAGACCGGTCGGGGGGGGCATCTGGATTCCGGAATGGCACACCGCTTCGGACCATCGCCGTGCCAATGTGGGACGGTCACCGTCCAGTCCATTGATTTGACAGGCTTTTGTCTTTGGTCCGGCGATTGCCTATCTCAAGGCTGGTGACGATCTAATGGACCCGCTCACAACCGCCGCCGCCGCTGGGATGCGGTCGAGAATGGATGCGCTCGATCTGCTGGCTAACAATATGGCCAATAGTTCCACGCCGGGCTACAAAGCCGATCGCGAATCCTACAACCTCTATATGTCGGCCGAGGCGGCTGCCGAGGCGACGGGTTCTAGTGTGCGATCTCCGCTGGTGGAGAGTCAATGGATCGACTTGAGCCAGGGTGCGCTGCGGGCGACGGGGAATGCGTCGGATGTGGCAATCAGCGGCTCCGGTTTTTTGTTGGCCGAAAGCCCAAACGGTGTGTTGTTGAGCCGCGGGGGGACGTTGCGCGTGACTGGCGACGGCAAGCTGACCACGCAAGACGGCTATGAACTGGTCACTGTCGGGCCGCGGCGAATCAAGGCCGATCCGGGCCGGCCCGTGGAGATCGACAATGCCGGGGTTGTCCGTCAGGAGGGCGGCATCCTTGGACAGTTGAGGCTGGTGGAGGCGCCACCGGCAGGCGAACTGGCGCGCCGGGATGGGGTGTACATGAGGTTGGACACGCGGCGGTTAGGTGAGTTGAAGCCGGCGTCGGCCGAACTCCGGCAAGGCCACCTTGAGTCCTCCAACACGGGACCGGCGGTGACGGCCGCCAGACTGATCGGGATCCTGCGTCAGTTTGAGTCGCTGCAGAAGGCGATCCAGATCGGCGGGGAGATGAACCGCCGGGCGGTGGAAGAGGTGGCAAAGATCCACCCATGACGGCTAAGCAACATCACTTGCCACACGAGAGGAGCACTCGATGATCAGAGCCCTATTCAGCGCCGCCAGCGGCATGAACGCCCAACAAACCAATGTCGACAACATCGCGCACAACCTGGCCAACGCCAATACTGTCGGCTTCAAGATGCGCCGGGCGCAGTTTCAGGATCTGCTTTACCAGACCATCTCACAGCCGGGCGCGGCGGCCGGCGCGCAGACGATTGTGCCGAGCGGGCTCCAGATAGGTTTGGGAACAAGAACGGTTTCCAACGCGATCTCGTTTGCCCAGGGCAGTTTCAGCGCGACAACGAATCCACTGGACGTAGTCATTGAGGGGCGGGGATTCTTCCAGATCCGGCGGCCGAGCGGCGAGATCGCCTACAGCCGGGCCGGGCAGTTCCATCTGGACCGGGACGGAAATATGGTCACGATGGACGGCGATCCGCTGGAGCCGCAGATCACGATTCCGCCCGAGGCGCAGGGCATTCAGATCGCCGCGGACGGCACAGTGGGCTATAACCTGCCCGGACAATCCAACACGCAGTTGGCTGGGCAGATCCAGTTGGCGAATTTCGCGAACCCGGCCGGATTGAACAGCATAGGGCGCAACATGTTCCTGCCCACCGACGCATCGGGCGAGCCGACAATCGGCAACCCCGGAGGACAGGAGGGGTTGGGCACGCTGATGCAGGGCTATGTGGAGCAGTCGAATGTGTCGGTGGTGGAAGAGTTCATCAACCTGATCGTCAGCCAAAGGGCTTATGAAGCCAACTCAAAAGTGGTGAAGGCCTCAGACGAGATGTATAGCCAGGTGAACAACTTGACCAGGTAACTGGATATGACGCGAGCATCCTACAGGCCCTCGATTCCGGTTTTGGTTTTGCTGGTGGTTGGCCTACTTCCTGCGGGCGACGCATGGTATCACGCGGTGGCGCTGCCAGCACTGAGCGTTCAGGTGCGCCACGCAGTCCCGTTCTTCATATCGGACCGCGGGGCGGTGCCAAGAGCGGATTCCGCGCAGGCCAGAGTCTCGGGAACGCGTCTTCAACGGGCGGCCGCGGCCATGACATTGTTGCTGGAGACAAGAAGATGAGGAACTGGCTGCTGATTGCCAGCATCTGGCTTCCGCTGGGCTCGCAGGCGGCCGATTGCGTCCGGGTGGACGGCGACCGCATCCAGGCGGGCCATATCGCGCGTTCGGTCGCGGGCCTCGAAGCCATTCCGCCGGACACATTTATTGGTTTCTCGCCGAGGCCGGGAGTAGCGCGCTGGCTTACGCCGGCGGCAATCGAGGCCGTGGGGGCACGATTTGGCTTGAGGCTGAATGTGCCGGCGGCGGTGTGTGTGGAGAGGCAGGCGGAGGTGCTGGAGGCAGCGGCGATACGCAAGGCGATGGAGCAATCGCTGGCCAAGGCAGGGCACTCGAACGCCAGCCTGCGGGTGATTTCGTATCCACAACATTCGTTGCCGGTTGGCGAATTGGAGTTTCCGCTTACGGGCCTTATTGGATCTCCGGGGAAGACGGGCGAGATGGTTTGGCGGGGCCGGCTGAGGCTGGCGGGCAGTCAATCGATACCAGTGAGGGTGCGGGTGAGCGTATCGGTCGAAGTTGAGGAACTGCGAGCTGCGCGGGCGATCGACGCCGGGGAGATGATAACGGCGAACGATTTGGCGATGGTTGTCCGGCGGTCGGTGCCGAGGTCGGGGCCCGCATCAATGAAGCTGTCCGAGGCGGCCGGGATGCAGGCCCGGCGAAGGATCGATGCCGGACAGGCGGTGCTGCCCGGGATGCTCACCGCGCCGCCCGAGATTCGCAAAGGGGATTCGGTTCTGGTGACCGTGGCCGCGGGCGGCGCCTCACTTGGCGTCCACGCCAAGGCAGAGACAATGGCCCGCAAAGGACAGCCCGTCGTGCTGACGAACCCATCGTCGGGCAAAAAGTTTACGGCCCGGGCGACTGGACGCGGCCAAGCCGTGATCGAACTGGAGATATCAAGTCATGAAGCGAGCACTGTTGGTGGTCCTGCTGTGTCTGATGGCACTGATGCCAGCGCCGGCCGGGCCGGGCGGCAAGAAACCGCCAGAGGTGTCGGAGTTGGACAGAATCATCGCTGAGGCCGAGGCAGCGGCGAACGAGCCGCGCTCGTCGCCAGGTTCGCTGTTTGACCCGTCAGGCCGGTTTGCTGATGTAGCGCGAGACCTTCGTGCGGCGCAGGTGAATGATCTGGTGACAATCGTGGTCGCCGACCAGGCGAGCGCAATCTCGCGAGGCACGACGGCATCGAGCCGTAAGTCGAGCGCATCGGCGGGCGTCTCGGCTCTGGGAGGTCCGACGAGGGTGGCTGGACCGCTCTCGTCGATGGCGGGCATGAGCGGCGACCGGAAACTGGATGGGCAGGCGGAGACGAGCCGGGAGTCTGAGTTGAGGACGACATTGACTGCCCGGGTTACCCATGTGCTGCCGAACGGGAACCTGGTTGTGGAGGGCCGGAAATCGGTGACGGTTAACGCCGAGCGGCAGGTGGTGAAGGTGCGGGGGATTGCACGCTGGAATGACCTGAGCGGCGGCAACCGCATTAATTCCGACCGACTGGGCCTGCTTGAAGTGCAGGTGGACGGCAAGGGCGTAGTGAACGACGCCATCCGCCGGCCGAACTTCCTTTATCGACTGCTTCTCGGCATCCTGCCGTTCTGACCATGAAAACACTCACCATTGTCGCCATCCTCACGTCCGCCGCACTCGCGGTGACGGCCGCCACACCGACGACGCAGGTGCGGATCAAGGAACTCGCCGCGATTGAGGGGGTGAGGGACAACCAGATCCTGGGTTACGGGCTGGTGGTGGGACTGAACGGGACGGGGGACAAGCGGCAGACGTTCTTTTCGGCACAGTCGCTGGCGAACATGCTGGACCGGATGGGGGTTCAGGTGTCGCCAACCGCGATGCTGGTGCGCAACACGGCGGCGGTTATGGTGACAGCGAATCTGCCGCCATTCGCGCAGCCGGGAACGCGGATCGACATTCATGTTGCGGCGATCGGCGACGCAACCAATCTGCAGGGAGGTATGTTGTTGCTGACGCCGTTGAGGGCTTCCGACGGGCGGGTGTTTGCGGCGGCGCAGGGCCCGGTTGTGACGGGCGGCTTCGCGGCCGGCGGAGGGGGCAACCGGACGGTGGTGAACCATCCCACGGCCGGACGGGTACCAGACGGAGGGATAGTTGAGCAGGCGCCGCCGTCGACTGCGGCCGAAGGGCCCGTGCGGCTACAGTTGCGGCGGGCTGATTTTACGACTGCAGCGCGGCTGGCTCAGGCGGTGAACAAGGCGTTCACGGGAGGCGTGGCCAAGCCGGCCAATGCGGGCCTCGTGGAAGTGGAAGTGCCGAAAGAGTGGGTGGAGCGGCGGGTGGAGTTTATCGCGGCGATCGAGAACCTGACGCTTGATGCGGATGCCCGGCAGAGGGTGGTGGTGAACGAGCGGACCGGCACGATTGTGCTGGGCAAAGAGACGAGGATCCGGCCGGTGTCGATTCTGCATGGGAACCTGACGGTTGAGATCCAGACGAGCTTTGATGTGTCGCAACCCAATCCCATGGCGTCGGGCGAGACGAAGGTGACGCCGGACGTGAAAGTGGGGGCACGGGAGGATCTGGCGAAGAATGTTCAGTTGAAAGACGGCGCGACGGTGGAGCAGTTGGTGCAGGCGCTGCTGGCGATCGGCAGCACGCCACGGGATGTGATTGCGATCATGCAGGCGTTGAAATCGGCCGGAGCGCTGATGGCGGAGATCGAAGTGATCTGACGGGTCAGGCGGAGGTGTAGGGACATGGACGGGATACAGACGACGATCACGCCATTTGACTGGCAGAACATACAGCGGCCGGGCAACCAGGATTCGCCGGAGCGGATCAAGGAGACGGCCGGGCAGTTTGAGTCGATACTGATCGGGATGATGCTGAAGTCGATGCGCGAGTCGTCGGGGGGCGGCTGGCTGGGTACTGGAGACGACCAGGCGCTAAGTTCGCTGTCGGATCTGGCAGAGCAGCAGGTGGCGCAGGCGCTGGCGGCATCGGGCGGGTTTGGCTTGGCGGAGATGGTCGTAGAGGGACTGAAGAAGGCGGAATCTATGGGGGCGAAGACGGCTGGCGTGGTTGGGAGCGCAGGAGACGCGCGAACGGCGGGCAGGTAGGCAGAAGTAGAAGACAACGGAGTGTGCTTTTTCGAGCAAAGGCCGGCAACCTCATATAGGATGTACGGTAGGACCGAAGCCATGAAACGCCGAGACCTTCTCAAATCCGCCGCAGCGCCAGCCGCCGGCCTCACAATTCTCCGCAGTGGAATGCTGCGCGGGCAGACCGCGCCGAGCAACCGGCTGAATGTCGCCCTTGTGGGCGTCTGGGGCCGGGGCACTGCGCACTACAATTCACTGCTGAACGAAAACGTGGTCGCGCTGTGCGACGTGAACGACCTTCGCATGAAGGAAGCCGTTCAGATCTTCCCGAAAGCGAAGACCTATGTCGACTGGCGGCGGATGCTCGACCAGAAAGACATCCAGGCGGTGGTGATTTGCACGGCCGACCACCATCACGCCTTCATCGCCAACTGGGCGCTGAACCGGGACATGCACGTGTTCTGCGAAAAGCCGCTGGGCATCAGCGTTGAAGAGGCGCGGGTGGTGCGGGCCAACTACCTGAAGCGCATCAGCAAAGTGGCGACGCAACACGGAACGCAACGGCATGCGTATCCGAACTTTGAGCGTATCCGTGAATTGATCCTGGACGGGGCGATCGGTGATCTGAAGGTGGTCCACAGTTGGGACAGCCGGCAGTTGCCGAGGCCCGGATATCCGGAAGCACAGGGCCAGCCGCCGGCATCGCTGCACTATGAGCAGTGGATCGGGCCGTCGCCATACCACCCTTACAGCCCGCAATACTTCGGCGGGTCGAACGGGCTGAACTGCCTGTTCTGGAACATGTACCGAGATTTCGGAGTGGGCCAGATGGGCGACATGGGCGCGCACACGATGGACTTGGTTTGGAACGCGGTGGACGCGGGCGGGCCGCTGGCGATTGAGGTGGATCATGAGATCAGCGACAAGTTCAATCCCGACATCTGCCCGGTGAAGCTGAAAGCCACCTTTGATCATGCGGCGAACTCGTGGCGTGGACCGATCAAGCTGGTTTGGTATCAGGGCGGGCTGAAGCCGGACAATCCGCGCGGGTTCATCGACGTGAACAAGATCGGCAACGGCGCGATCTTCGAGGGCACGAAGGGCTCGATCCTGGCCGACTTTACAACGCGGCTGATCATCCCGAACAACGACGACGGCGACTTTACTTACTACAAGCGCCGGGGCAAGGGCGAGTTGCTGCCGCTGGTAGCAGGGACGGGGCAGCCGACACAGGCGGCGCCGCGACCGGCGAGACCGCAGGGCCAGCGTCCGCAGGGTGGCCGGCCGCAGGGACCACCGCTGCCGAAGGGCATGACGGCGATGCCAAGCGCGAATCCGGGACCGAGCGGGTTCCCCGAACTTCAGTTCATGGAGGGCGGCATCCCGCCGGCCCTGGGCATGCCGAACCCGAACATCGAGTCGATCCTGGCCGCTCAGAAGGCGGGGCAGGCGCCGCGGGGCAATATCGATCCATTCCAGATCGACTGGCTGAACGCGTGCAAGGGGATGAGCAACAATGCCGTCCATGGCACGAGCAAGAAGACGCACTGCGACTTCGATTATTCGGGCACGATGATCGAGCAGATGCTGCTGGGCCTGGTGGCGCACCGGGCCGGCAAGCGGTTGGAGTACGACCCGGCCACGGGTCGCGTGACCAACATGGCCGAGGCTAACGAGTGGCTGAAGCGGAAGTATCGCGACAACTGGACGTTGAACGGGTAGTCGCGAAGAGCCTGAGTCTGCGGCCCCAGGCCGCGCAGGAAGGGCGTCACGGGCCACGTAGCCCCGTGACGCCCTTTTCGATTGTGTGCGGCTATCGGGCAGGCAGGACGCGGTATTCGATCTTGCGGATTTCGCCTCGGGTCGAGTAGGCGGCGAAGCCGAGCGGGGCCGAGAGGTTGATCTCGCCGCGGCGGAGGCTGATCTGGCGGCCTTCGATCTCGACGTTGAAGACCGGGCTGGAGTCGATCCAGGCGCGGACGCGGGCCGGGCGGACTTCGAGACGGAACGAATACCAGCGGCCGTTTTCGAAATTGAAGTAGGACCGGGTTTCGTTTTCCGAGGCGTCCCATCCGTCGATGCTGGACATGCCAACGATGTCACCGCCCCATCCGCCGGTGACCCAGGTCGCGAAGGCCTCGCCGACGGGGAAGGTGAGGCTGGAGAAGAAATCGTTGCCCTGGACGCGGCGGGCTTCCCATCGGATTTCGTAGTTCGACTTCGGGAAATCGCCGGTCCAGGTGACGCCGGTCATGGGGGCGCCGGGCAGCAGGTGGATGGAGCCGGCACCGGTTTCCACTTTGCCTTTGCCGGTGAAGGGGGATTCGCGCCAGGAGCCGAGCGTACTGCCGTCGAACATCTGCTGCCATGCGTCGCCCTGCGACTGCGCTGGAAGACAGGCGGCGCCGAGGCAGATGAGCAGGGCAAGGAACCAGGTACAGCGATGTGGCATGACGCCTGATATATACCACGGCGGTGGACTCGTGCGGCACAAAGCGCTTCAATGGAGGTAACGCAACCATCTTATGCTCCGTCGAATAGATAGGCTTATTCGCCCAGTCGAAGCGCAGGTCAAACGGAAACTCCAATGAGACTCAATTATCAGCAAAGTCCCGTCCCAACGCCCGCCGGGCCACCCGGCAGGGCAAACCTCCCGGCTCCCCCGGCCAGGCCGGCGAAACAGGTCTGGGGGGCCGTGGTGCTTGCCGCCGTGATCGCGGTGGCGGCAGGCGTCCAGTATTCGTCGAGCCGCCAAGCGGCGGCAAGGCCAGCGAGCATCCGAGCGGTCAAGGTTGTCACGGGAGATCTGGAGAGGACACTGCGGGTGACCGGCGCGACGTCGGCCGAGGGCAGCGTCTTCCTGCGCACGCCGCAGGTGCGCGGTCGCCGATCGAGAGGCGGCGGATCGGGTGATTTCCGGCTTGTGCTAGCGAGCCTCGTATCCAACGGGAGGCACGTAACAGCTGGCGAGCAGGTGGCGTCGTTCGACAGCATGTACATGCAAAACCGTTTGGACGATATCGAGGCCGAAAAAGCCAACCTGGAGAGCGGCCTGAGAGTGGTGGAGTCAACCGCCGAACTGACTCTCGCCGCGCACAGGCACAGGATCAACATCGCCAAGGCCGCGATGGACAAAGCCGCGCTCGATCTGAAGACGGCCGAGGTGCGCTCGGCGATCCAAGTCGAGCACTACAAGCTGACCTATGCGGAGAAGAAAGCCGAGTATGAGGCGCTGCTTGCGGAGAGGCCTCACTTGAAGACCTCGACCGGCTCTGACATTCACATGGCAGAGTTGGAAATCCGGGAGACCGCGGTGGAGACGCGGCGGGCACAGATGAACCTGGACCGTTACAGCATCACGGCGCCGATTGACGGGCTGTTTGTGTTGAGCGAGTTGCGGCGGGGCAGTGAGATTGCGCAGGTGAAGCTCGGCGACGAACTTGGAGCAGGGCAGCAGTTCGCCCAGATTGTCGATCCTAAGACAATCAACGTGCAGGCGAAGGTGAATCAGGCCGACATTGAGACGATGAGGCTCGGCAGCGCGGTGCGGGTACGATTCGACGCCTTTCCTGGCCTGGAACTGGGCGGGAAGGTGGGTGCTATCGGCGCTTTGGCGGTGAGTCCGGGGAGGCAGAGCGAACATCTTCGCGAAGTGCCGGTCACGGTGAAGCTGAACGAAACGGATCCGAGGCTGATCCCGAACCTATCGGTGAGCGCCGACATCGTGCTGGACCGGGCCGAGGACACGGCTATCGTACCGCTGGAGAGCATATTCCAGGAGCCGGATTCGGGTCAGAGATATGCGTACGTGAGAAAGGCCAACGGCTGGGAGAAACGGCCGATCGAGATCGGACTGTCGAGCAATGTCGCCGCAGAGGTGGTTTCTGGCCTGGAGCCAGGTGAGCAGGTCGCGGCGGAGATGCCCTCGGGCGCAAACTAGGGGCTCACTCGATTGCGGCCACTTCGTAGTCGATCACCTTGGGGATGGTGAACTCGACGGTGCGGCCCTTCTGGGTGAAGCCGACGGGCTGTTCGGATCTTAAGAGCCGAACGCGCTTCACCGGCGCAGCGCCACCGGGCAGTTCGAAGCGGACACGCTGAGAGCCGATGGGCGAGTGGCGTTGAATTGTTGCGCGGTGAAGGGCCGGGTTGTTCATATTCAGGAGATGGATGGCGAAGCCGGCCGAGGTTTCCCAGGCGAAGAGTTCGACGAGTCCGTCACCGGAGACGGTGAGGGGGTGGCGGCCGCGAAGCATCCAGTCCAGCGAGTTGGTGATGAGGCGGAGCGGGTCCTGGTGGCCGGAGCGCCAGAAGGTGCGGCCGATGTCGCCGGGGAAGTAGACCAGGCGGCTGGGGCCGATTTCGCGCAGGACGAGGGCGGGTTCGGTGGTGTGCATCTTCTCCGTGTAGACGACTTCGGTGGGGTAGGCGGGGTAGGGGCCGACGGCGGTCATGACGGGCGGGGCATCGCTTTTCACCTGAACGCGCCATTCGCAGCCGGCGGTCCAGTTGGTCTCGGTGAAGCCGCGGAGGATTTCGTGGGGGCGCTCGATGCGGGCATAGAAGGAGTTCTCAAAGCCGCGTGAGCCGACGCGGCCGCCGGCCTTGGACATGCCGAAGAGGCGGGCAAGTCCGAAATCGGCGCGTTCCCTGCCCCGCTCGTCGAACAGACTGGTTTCAAAATCGGCCATGACGGAGCCGCCGGCTGCGGCGTACGCTTCGATCTGGCGGCACTGTGCGTCGCTCATGAGGGCGACGTTGGGCAGGATGAGGGCGTCGAACTTGCGCAGCGATTCGGGGACAAGATCGTCTTCGTGGACGAACTCGAAGGTGTGGCGCGAGTCGAGGAGAGCGGCGTAGTAGCCCTCGACGTAGTCGCCGGCAGTGCCTTCGCCGGGCGGGCGGTAGAAGGTCTGGGTGCGCTGGCCTAGGACGAGGCCGACGTTGGCGATGGAGCGTCTGTTGATGAAGTGGGGGTTGTGTCGGGCGTGCCATTGGAGGAAGTTGCGGCCGGTCTGCTGCCAGCGGCGGTCTTCCCCGAGCCCGGTTTGGGCGCCGAGCCAGTGGTACCAGATGACCATGCCGCTGGCGGCGGTCTGGGCCATCCACATTTCGGCTTCAGCGGGGCTCTTCGTTGCGTTGCGCCACATGGGGTTGCCGGTGGACCAGGCGCCGGTGACGTTGGTGATGGTGCGGCCCTTCATGACGGATTGGGCGACGCGGCCCTGCTGGGATGCACCCCAAGCCGGGGAGGCGCCGGTGCGGCCCTGGTTGTCGGCGTTGAACCAATCGCATTTTTCGGCGAGTTGCTTGATGTTGAGGCCGGTGCGGTAGCCGCCGCCGAGGTTGCCGAAGAAGAGGTTGTCGGGGCTTTTCTCCTTGGCGATTTTGTCGTAGAGGGTCCAGATCTCGATGGCGCGGGCCATGAAGCGCTCGTGATACTCCATGGATCCGGGTTTGGGGAGGTTGCGGCAGACGTTGCAGTAGCAGACGGGCATGTGCCAGTTGGGCCAGCCGTTGGCGTAGAGGCCATCGACGTCGTAACGGGCGTTGACTTCGCGCATGATGGCGGGCGTCTGCTCAAAGTAATAGGGCGAGAACATGCAGGTCTGGTAGAGACCGGGGGTGCGGCTGAAGGGCGGGACGGGCTTGCCGTCGCGGTCGCGGAGGAACCATTCGGGATGAGCTTCAAGGGCGTCTTCCCATTGGAGGTCGGGACTAAAGCGGCCGATGACGCGGATGCCGCGCTTCTTGGCGGCACGGCAGCATTCGCCGAAGAAGTCGCGGTTGTTGAGATAGCGGCTGCGCTTGTGGAAGGGAATC
The DNA here is from genome assembly GCA_014860455.1 of Bryobacteraceae bacterium. GTDB lineage: Bacteria > Acidobacteriota > Terriglobia > Bryobacterales > Bryobacteraceae > PNKE01. The sequence goes on from JACZJQ010000033.1 coordinate 29,044, forward strand.
TGAGTCGGGTAGAAGGCGATCATGCCGGTGACGTTGATCTGGACTGCATCGACTTTGACGTCGGCCCAGTAGTTGGCCCAGGCTTCTACGTCGGCGTCCACGACGTCATGCTCGCTGAAGTTGACCTGTCCGATGCGGCGGACGGTCTGGTGCCAGGGCTTGGACGGGGCCGCGGCGGATGGGGCGAGAGCCACTGCGCCGCCGAGGGCGATGAACTCGCGTCGGGAGAAGTCGACGGTATGGGTTTTCATGGCTAGTCGATGTCGATGAGTTTGGCGCCGGCGGACTTGGGGAAGTTGACGATGGTGGACTTGCCGTCGACGGTGACGCGGTAGGTGCCGTAGAAGGCGTTGACGACGGCCTGGCCCTGCTTGTCGGCCGAGCCGGACCAGCGGGTCCACCACTGTTTGAGGACGAGGTCTTTGTAGGTTTCGGCGGCTGGGGTTGGGGACCAGTCGCGTTTGTAGAGCGAGGACTGGGGGATCCAGTTGGCGCCTTCCCAGAAGCCCCACATCATGATACCGGTGACCGCGGGGTGGGCGAAACAGATCTGGTAATACTGCTTGAGGGCGGCCGCTTTGGCCTGCTCTTCGGCGGGGGTGAGTTGGGCCTTGCGGTCACCGGTGTAGTATTTCGAGCGCTGGCCGGGGAAGTTGAACTCGGTGATGCGGATGGGGAGTTTGAACTGGGCAAGGACGTCGAGGGCGTTCTGGAGGGCGGCGGGGTCGAAGGAATCGCCGTGGAGGTGGCCCTGGACGCCGATTCCGTCCATGGGCGCGCCGGCGTCGAGGAGGCGGCGGATGTCCTTGACGTAGTCGTCGAGGCGGTTGCCGGTGAGGATGTCGTAGTCGTTGAAGTAGAGGACGGCGTTGGGATCTGCGGATTTGACCCAAAGGGCCATTTGTTTGGGGAAGTCGGGGCCGAAGCGGTCGCGGTAGTAGTCGGCGTGGATCATCTCGTTGTTGAGGTCGTACTCGAAGAATTTGCCGGCGTAGCGGGCGCCGATGGATTTGCCGCGCTGTTCGACGGCCTGTCGGAGTTCGGTGTCGCCGAGGGCTTTCTGCCAGTCCATGACACGGTTGGGAATGCCCCAGAAGATGCAGTGGCCGCGCAGGGGGATGTCGTGCTGGGAGGCCCAGGCGAGCATACGGTCGACGATCGAGTAGTTGACCAGGCCGCGCTCCTTCGCCATGTCGTGCCACTTGAAGGCGGATTCGATGACGCCGGCGTTGAAGTGGGTGGTGAAGATCTCGTTGAATTTGGCGACGTCTTCGGGCGAGGCCTTGCCGGAGAAGATGCCGCCGGGCAGGGTGGCTCCGAACCAGAAGTCGTGCTTGAGTTGTTCGACGGTGATTTTCGCGCCGGGCTTGGCACGGATGACGAGAGGTCCGGTGCGGTGTTTGGCGATGGCGGCATCGAGGTCGGCCTGGGCGGCGCAGAGCATGGACCCCGCGGAGAGAACGAGAACGGAAGCGAGGCGTTTCATGACGGGACCAAGCTATCACGGATGCGGGGCAGATTCAGGTGGTTTGGCGCAGAAAGTATAATGGTCGCGTGATGAAAACGACTCCATTGTCTGATATCGATATGCCGGCCGGTTCGAGCCGGCGGGAGTTCTTCGCCGGGGCGACACTGGGCGCTGCCGGCATCGTTCCGATGTGCTGCGGGACACCGGATGCAGCCGCTGGCAGTTGGACGATCGCGGATGGCGTGTTGAGGATCGATCTGCGGCGCGAACCGGGATTGAAGAAGACGGGCGAACCGCGGGTGGTGGTGGAAATGGACCGGAAGCTGAACATCATCGTGGTCCAGCACGAGAAGGGCCGGTGGGCAGCGCTCGACCGGACATGCACTCACGGCGCCGGCATGTGCGCATACGAGAAACGGAGACGAACTATCCGCTGCACAAGCCTCAACCACGCCGAGTACACGCTCGAAGGTGCGCTCCTGCACGGCCGCACACACGGCAACCTCCGCGCCTACCCGACTGCCGAACGCGCCGGCTGGCTTGAGATTCAATTGGAGTCGAGGGCATGATGCGCCGCCTGCTTGTTGTCCTGTCGCTCACCGCAGTGCTGGCTTCAGCCGAACAGAAGGACGGCTATGTCCGGATACCGCCGGGCACGAACGGCGCGCTCGCCGTCGAGGGTGAACTTTGGATGGGGCGCACGGAAGTCACCGTCGCCGAGTTCGGAAAGTTCGTCCGCGCCACGGGCTACAAGACGGCCGCCGAGAAGGCAGCCGCGCCTCGCACGTGGAAGTCGACGGGCTTCCCTGTCTCTCCGAAGCAGCCCGTCGTCTATGTGACTCCCTCCGACGCGCAGGCCTATTGCGCGTGGGTGGGCGGCAGGCTGCCGACCGACATGGAATGGGAGTATGCCGCGCGAGCCGGTACGACGACGCGGCATTACTGGGGTGACACGATGGACTTTCGTTACCTGTGGTCCCGCGAGAACAGCGAAGGCCGCCCTCGTGACGCCGGCACCAAGCGGCCCAACGCTTTCGGCCTGCATGACGTCGAAGGCAACGTCTGGGAGTGGACCATGATGACCGGGCAGAAGGAGCCCACGGCGCGCCGCCGCGGCGCATCCTGGGTGACATGCGAGAACCGCGACAACGGACCAGGCGTCGCCCCGTCGCCCGCCATTGCCTTGAACGTCGGCTACGGCATTCCGGTCAGGTTCGATCACCGCTACGACGACATCGGGTTCCGATGCGCGAAAACGGGCCGCTGAGGGAGCGGCCCGTTGGGATTCGCCTGACACGCCGGGGGCGTGTCCTACTCAAGACAGGCCCGGAGGTGTGTCGATTTACAGCCTGGGGCCGTGGGCTTCGAGGCCGCGGGCGCCGACTTCCTCGCCGGAGAGGAGTTCGAAGTTTTCGATGAAGCGGGAGGCCAGGCTGCGGATTCTCTGGTTGTACTCCTCACGGCTGGGCCAGGTGTTGGCCGGGTCGAGGATATTGGATGGGACGCCTTCGCAGGACTTGGGCACTTCCACTCCGAAGACGGGGTCGGTTGTGTATTCGACGTTGTCGAGTTTGCCGGTGAGGGCGGCGTCGAGCAGGGCTCGGGTGTGCTGGATGGAGATGCGCTTGCCGATGCCGAACGGGCCGCCGGTCCAGCCGGTATTGACCATCCACACCTTGGCGCCGCGCTGCAGGAGGCGGACCTTCAGCATCTGGGCGTATTTGTAGGGGTGGTGCACCATGAACGGCGCGCCAAAGCAGGCCGAGAAGGTGATGACGGGTTCGATGCCAAGACCGATCTCAGTGCCGGCGATCTTGCTCGTGTAGCCGCTCATGAAGTGGTAAACGGCCTGGTCCGGAGTCAGCCGCGAGATGGGCGGCAGGACGCCCGAAGCGTCGCAGGTCAGGAAGACGACGTTCGTCGGGTGGCCGGCCCGTTTAGCCTCCAACGCGTTGTCGATGAATCTGAGCGGGTACGCGCCTCGCGTATTCTCCGTCAGCTTGTCGTCGTTCAGGTCCAGCTTGCGGGACCTCTGGTCGAAGACGACATTCTCGAGGATCGTGCCAAACCGGCGAGTGCAGGAGTGAATCTGCGGCTCGGCGGATGGCGACAACCGGATCATCTTGGCGTAGCAGCCGTCCTCGAAATTGAACACGCCCGCATCGCTCCAGCCGTGCTCGTCGTCGCCGATCAACCGGCGCCGCGGATCGGCCGAAAGCGTCGTCTTGCCGGTGCCCGACAATCCGAAGAAGATGGCCACATCGCCGCCGGCTCCGATATTGGCTGAGCAATGCATCGGCAGAACATTCTGGAATGGCAGCAGGGCGTTAAGGACAGTAAAGATGGTCTTCTTGATCTCGCCTCCGTAAGACGAGCCGGCGATTACGGCCAGCCGCGAAGCCATATTGAGCACGATGACGGTTTCGGTGCGGGAGGAATCGATCAGAGGGCTGGCGCTGAATCCCGGCGCGACGATGACTGTGAACTCGGGCACATGCTTGCGCGCCGCGTCCAGCGTCTCCGGCTTGATGAACATCGTACGGGCGAACAGGCTCTGCCAGGCCTGTTCGGTGATGATACGCACGGGCATCCGGTATTCGGGGTCGGAGCCGGCAAAGCAGTCCTGCACGAAGATATCGTGGCCCTGGAGATAGCCCAGAACGCGTGCCAGCAGCATGTTGAAGGCGTCGGACGCGAACGGCCGGTTATGATTGCCCCACCAGATCCATTCCTCGCTCGAGTCCTCGCGGACAACGAACTTGTCGGCGGCGGCGCGGGCCGTGTGCTTGCCCGTGTGAACGATGAAGGGCCCTTCCTCGGCCATCCAGCCTTCACCGCGGCAGATGGCCTCTTCGTAGAGCGCGGCGGCGGAGAGGTTCCAATAGACGCGCTTCAGGTTGCGTAGCCCGTGGTTCTCGAGGCCGTAAATCGAAGCCGCCTGGGAGGCTTCCTTCTGGCCTGGCGTGGGGATGTCGGAGTAAATGTTCATTGTCGAAGCCCCTTACATCCAGTCCCGGACCAGGCGGCGGTCGCCGAGATAGAGTTCGTTTGGAGAAGTGGGATCCAGGGCCCAGCGGATTCTCTCGATCCCCTCCGTGGTCTCCTTGGCTCCACCGCAGAAGCTGATGCGCAGGTGGCCTTCCATACCAAACTCCTTGCCGGGCACGGTGACGACACGGACCTTTTCCAGCAGGAACTGTGAGAGTTTTTGGGAGTCCTTATAGTAAGCGCTGAAGTCGGGGAACGTATAGAAGGCGCCCATGGGGCAGGTGACCTTGACTCCGGGGAAGGCCCGGTAGTGGTCCATCAGGATATTGCGGTTGTTTTCGAGCGTCAGGCGCAGTGAATCAATCGAGGACTGGACGCCGTTGAGCGCGCCGACGGCGGCCCACTGGGACGGGGTGGCGGGGCTGGAGGTCTGCTGGCTCTGGATGGTGGCCATGGACGTGACCACTTCCTTGTTGCCGACGGCCCAGCCGATGCGGAAACCGGTCATGGCGTACATCTTTGAGACGCAGTTGATGACGACCATTTTGGACTGCTCGATATCGGTCTTGGTGTATTCGTAGCAGTTCACCGGCTGGCGTCCGTCGAAGACGAGGCGGTTGTAGGTGTCGTCCATGATCAGCCAGATGTCGCGTTTCTCGCACAATTGGACGAGGTCGGAGACGAATTCGGGCGCGTACATGACGCCGGACGGATTATTGGGCGAGTTGAGGATGACCGCCTTGGTGTAGCTGCCCATCGCCGCTTCGAACTCCTCGATGGTGGGGCAGAATGAGCCGTCCTCCGCCGTCACCACGACGGGGACGCCACCGGCCAACTTGACCATTTCCGGATAGCTGACCCAATAGGGCGCCGGGAAGATGACCTCGTCCTTGGGGTCGAGAATGGAGTGCAGCAGGACCATGATGGACTGCTTGGCGCCCGACGAAGCGATGACGTTGGCGGGCTTCACCACCCGGCTGTAATGCTCCTCGGTGTAGCGGATGATAGCCTTTTTGAGGGCCGGGATGCCGTCGACGGGAGTGTACTTGATGTCGCCTGAATTGAGGACGCCGGTGCAGGCGACGATGGCGTCGATCGGAGTCTTCGATTTGGGTTCGCCTCCGCCGAGGTGGATGACGGGTTCACCCTTGTCACGGAGTTGCGCGGCGGTCTGATTCAGCTTCAGTGTGGCTGATTCGTGTATGGTTCGGGCTAGCTGGCTCAAGCTCATGGAGTACACCTTTCACCCAGATACATTTTTGCCCCGCCCCTCCGTCCGGCTATTAGGACTATTTTGTCCTATGCCCGGCTGGCGATCAAGTGAATGTTTGCATAGCAGTAAAGTTTATAGGCGCATCAACCGGACACGGTCCAAATATGGGCTGCGGCAGGCGGGCTGGTTAACGGATCAATCCGGACAGAGGCGAACTGGCCGAGGCGTAGAGTTTGCGCTCCATGCGGCCGGCTTCGAAGGCCTGGCGGCCGGCGGCGACGGCGTTGTTCATAGCCGTGGCCATCTTGACAGAGTCAGTTGCGGCGGCAACAGCGGTGTTGAGAAGCAGGCCGTCGAAGCCGAGTTCCATGGCGATACAGGCGTCCGAGGCGGTGCCGACGCCGGCGTCGACGATGAGCGGGACATCGGTGATCTGCTCGCGGATGATCTGGAGGGCGGCGGTGTTCTGGACGCCGAGTCCGGAGCCAATGGGCGCGGCAAGCGGCATGACAGCGGCGGCGCCGGCGTCCACGAGGCGTTTGGCGGTGATGAGGTCGTCGTTGGTGTAAGGCAGGACGACGAAGCCTTCCTTGACGAGGATTTTCGTCGCCTCGACGAGGCCGAAGACGTCGGGGAACAGCGTCTTTTCGTCGCCGATGACTTCGAGTTTGACCCAGTTCGACAGGCCGAGTTCACGGGCCAGCATGGCGGTACGGACGGCGTCGTCGACGTTGTAGCAGGCGGCGGTGTTGGGCAGTAGGAAGTACTTGTCGCGGTCGATGTAGTCGAGCATCGACTCCTTGGTCTTGTCGGTGAGGTTCACGCGGCGCACGGCGACGGTGACGACTTCGGCGCCCGAAGCCTCGTGGCAGCGCTGCATTTCCTCGAAAGAGCGGTACTTGCCGGTACCGATCATGAGCCGGGAACGGAAGGTCCGCCCGGCGATAGTCAACTGTTCAGACATACCCCTATTGTAGGTCGGCGAGGCCTTCTGAATCCGGACGCCGCTGCCTGAAAACTGTGATTGGGGAGCGGGCTAACTGGGCTTACCGTGGCCGCCGCCGCCGGGGGTTTCGATGCGAAGGCGGTCGCCGGCGGAGAGGGTGATGCGGACCTTGCCGGGGAGGACGGTTTCGACGCCGGATTTCGAGATGTGGACGGTGCGGCCGGCGGCACCGGGTGAGCCGCCGTCGAGACCGTAGGGTTGGGAGATACGGCGGTCGGCCAGGATGGTGGCTTCGGCGGGGACAAGGAATTCGAATTCGCGGATGATGCCGTCGCCGCCGCAGCGGTTTCCCGCGCCGCCGGATCCGCGCCGGACCTTGTACTGGCGGATGCGGACGGGCATTTCGTGTTCGAAGGCCTCGGCGGGAGTGTTCCAGGAGTTGGTCATGTGGGTGTGGACGGCGGACATGCCGTCAGCACTTTGTGCGGCGCCCATGCCGCCGGCGATGGTCTCATACCAGGCGAAGCGGCGGTTACGCATGGGGTCCCAGCCGCCGAAGGTGACGTTGTTCATGGTGCCGGAGGAGGCGGCGGGGATGCGGTCCGGCGCGGCCTGGGCGAGTGCGCCCAGCAGGACGTCAGTGATTCGCTGCGACATCTCGACGTTTCCGGCGGCCATGGCGGCGGGAGGAAGTGCGTTGACAACGGTCCCGGCGGGGGCGACGATTTCGATGGGCTGCATGAGGCCCGAGGAGGCGGGGACGTCTTCGTGGAGCAGGCAGCGGAAGACATAGAAGACGGCGGCCTGGGTGACGGCGAGGTTGGCGTTGACAGGCCCGGCGACCTGGGCGGCGGAGCCGGTGAAATCGACCGAGGCGCGGGAGCCGTGGATGGTAACCACAACGCGGACGCGGACGGGACCGGAGCCGGGCGAGGCCTCGTCGAGGTGGTCTTCAAATTCGTAACGGCCATCGGGGAGGGAGTCGATGAGGCGGGCCATCATGCGGGCGCTGTAGTCGAGCAGGGCGGCAGAGGCCTGGCGGAGCTTGGGGAGCCCGTAGCGGGCGGTCATTTCACGCAGGCGGACCTCGCCGCGGTTCATCGAGGAAAGCTGGGCGAGGAGGTCGCCTTCACGCTCGACGGGGGTGCGAACGTTGGCCAGGATGACGTTCATGAGATCGCGGTCGAGTTTGCCCTTGCGGACAAGTTTGACGGGCGGCAGGCGGAGGCCTTCCTGGTAGATTTCGGTGGCCAGGGGCATGGAGCCGGGGCTCATGCCGCCGACGTCGGAGTGGTGGGCGCGGACGGCGACAAAGAAGGCCGGGCCGCGGGTCCCTCTGACATAGACAGGGGAGACGGCGGTGATGTCGGGCAGATGGGTGCCGCCCTGGAAGGGGTCGTTGACAATGGCGACGTCGCCGGGGTGGAGTTGGAAGGCCTTCCGGACGTGGTCGACCGACATGGGCATGGCGCCGAGGTGGACGGGCATGTGGTCGCCCATGGCGAGGGTTTCGCCGGCGGGGCCGTAGACGGCGCAGGAGTAGTCGCGGCGTTCCTTGATGTTGGCCGAGAAGGCGGTCTTACGAAGGACGACGCCCATCTCTTCGGGGATGGAGACAAACAACTGGCGGAAGAATTCGAGTTCGACGGGATCTATTGCGGCGCCGGGTCTCATTCGTATTTGAGTTCCGAGCCGAACATGGAGTGCGGGATCAGATAGACGGCGAAGGTGCCGATGGCGGCCAGGGCGATGAGCCAGGGCGAGCGGCGCCAGGCGGCGAGGCCCCAGAGGATCCAGGCGATGGCGGTTTTATTGTCGGTGAGATCAGTGCCGAAGGGGAATCCGGTCCAATAGGCCCCGAAGGCGTATTTCTGGACGATGGGGCCGAGGATCATGCCGCCGATCGTGAGCAGGATGAAGGTGGGCCAAAGCAGGCTGGTAGACCGGTTGTGGCGGAAGAGTTCGAGGCCGGCGCGGGCAGAGAAGAGCATGGCGACGAACATGGCGACGATGTGCGGGTGGAGGACGAAGATGGGCACGTCGCCCTTGAAGCGGATGACATGGGGAGAGCCACCGAGGGTGACGCGTTCGCCATCCTTCTGGAGGATGACGCGGTAGGCGAGTTTGCCGGCGGGAGGTTGCTCGGGGAGCATGGCGATGAGGGAATCGCCCACGCGCTGCATTTCGAGGTAGGTCCAGGGATCCTGGGTCTTATTGCGTTTCCAGGAGAGCGTTCCTGCGATCGGCTGGGGCGCAGCCACGGTGACTTCGGCGTCACCGGAGCCGTGGGTCCGAATGAGGCGGTATTTGACCTCGATGCCGCCAACCTTGACAGTTCCGCGGGCGGGGTAAGTCGGACCGGTCATGCGCTGGTAGACGGCCGACGCAAGTGTAATGAAGGTGGCCAGGAGCCACAGGACCCAGGATTTCCTCATGGCACGGTCAGGAAACGGAATCCGGAATTCTCCATCTCGGCGCGGTCGAGGGAACTGCGTCCATCGATCACGACCTTGTTGCGCATGCGGGCGCCTAGGGCGGGCCAGTCAAGCTTGAGGTAGTCATTCCACTCTGTGACGAGGATGACGGCGTCGGCGTCTTCAAAGAGATCCTCGGCCGAGGAGAAAAGGGCGACTTCGAGGTCAGGGTGTTCCTTGGCGAAGAGCTCTTCGGCTACGGGGTCATGGGCGACGACGGTGGCGCCATGCTGGATGAGGCGGCGGGCGATGTCGATGGCCGGGGCTTCGCGGAGGTCGTCGGTATCGGGCTTAAAGGCGAGGCCAAGCAGGGCGATGCGGCGGCCTTTGAGGATCTTCAGCTCGCCAAGGAGCTTCTCGACCACACGGACTCGCTGGCGTTTATTGACGTCGCGGGCGGCGGAGACGATGGGCATGGCGAGTCCGTACTCGCCTGCGGTGGCGATCAGCGCGGCCGTATCCTTGCCGAAGCAGGAGCCGCCCCAGCCGAGGCCAGACTGGAGGAAGCGGGGGCCGATGCGGGAGTCGAGGCCGATGCCGCGGGCGACTTCGCGGACGTCGGCGCCGACGCGTTCGGCGAGGTTGCCGACTTCGTTGATGAAACTGATCTTCAGCGCCAGAAACGCGTTGGCTGCGTATTTGATCAACTCAGCCGAAGCGAGATCGGTGGCCACTAGAGGGACACTGTTGAAACCATCGGGACGGGGCAGGAAGTCTGGTTCAGGGAAGGTCTGTTCGAGCAGTGGCCTGTAGAGTTCCCGCAAGACGTCAAGCGCCTTTGGGCTGTCGCCGCCGATGACGACGCGGTCCGGGTAAAGCGAATCGGCAATAGCGGTGCCTTCGCGCAGGAACTCGGGGTTGGAGGCGACGGCGAAACGGCCTTCCGCCTTGACAAAATGAGCTTTCTCGTAAGCGCCGCGGATGAGCGATTCCACCCAATTGCCCGATCCGATGGGAACCGTGCTCTTGTTCACCACGACGGTGAACTCGCTGTTGAGGAACTGGCCAACCTGCTCGCTGGCCGATCTTAGATAACGCAGGTCCGGCGAGCCGTCGGGTGAAGGCGGGGTACCGACGGCGATGATCACCACGTCGGCGCCGGGCACGGCTTCGGAGTAATTGCTGGTGAACTTCATCCGATGCCGGGATTGGGCAAGCAGTTCCTCCAGGCCCGGCTCATAAATGGGGATCTTGCCGGCGAGAAGTGAGTCTACTTTTTGCTGGTTGGTATCAAGGCAGACGACATCGTGGCCGAGCCAGGCGAAGCACACGCCCGTGGTGAGGCCCACGTAGCCGGTTCCGAGGATTGCGACTTTCATGACGGATTTCTAATAGAGTATCAACCTTTGATCACACCCATGGGGCGCAGGCGCGCGACCTTTTTGGCTAGGCCGGCGCGGTGGACCGTCTCGATCACCTCGTCGACGTCTTTGTAGGCCTCGGGCGTCTCTTCGACGATGCCGTCGCGCGTCTCTGACCTGACCAGAATGCCCCTGCGTTCCAACTCCTCGCGGATCTGAGTGGCGTTCCTGCCGGCCTTGGCGGCGTGCCGGCTGAGCATGCGGCCCGCGCCATGACAGACGCTGCCGAAGGTCTCATCCATGGCGCCTTGTTGTCCGGCCAGAATCCACGATGCCGTGCCCATGGAGCCGGGCACCAGCACCGGTTGTCCCGCCGCGCGGTATTTGGCCGGGATGTCGGGATGGTGTGGCGGGAAGGCGCGGGTGGCGCCCTTGCGGTGAACCAGGACATCGCACTCCCGGTTGTCCCAGATGTGGCGTTCACGTTTAGCGATGTTGTGGCAGACGTCGTAGAGCATCGTCAGCCGGGCCCTCTTGCCGAAGACCTTTTCGAACGAGGAACGCAGAAAATGGGTCATTGCCTGGCGGTTGGCCCAGGCGAAATTGGCCGCTGCGCGCATGGCGCTCAGATAGGCCTCCCCCTCGGGGGAGGAGATGGGGACGCAAGCCAGTTGGCGGTCGGGCAGGGTGATGCCGTAGCGTTTCATGGCGCCGCCGATCTGTTGCAAAGCGTCGGTGCAGACCTGATGACCCAAGCCGCGCGATCCGGAATGGATGAGCACGACGACCTGGCTTGGTTCGATGCCGAAGGCGGCGGCGGCCGCGGCGTCGTGGATCGACTCGACGTATTGGATCTCAAGGAAATGGTTGCCCGAGCCGAGCGTGCCCAACTGCGGGCGTCCCCGCTCCTTGGCCCGCGCGGAGACGGTGCCGGGAGCGGCGTGGCGCAGGCGGCCGCCTTCTTCCGACAGGCGAGCATCCGAGGCTTCTCCGTAGCCTTCCTCGACCATCCACTGGGCGCCATCTTCGAGGACCCTGTCTAACTGTTTCTGGGTCAGATCCATGTGGCCCTTGCCGCCGACGCCGCAGGGCACGTCGCGAAAGACCTGATCGACGAGCGCGCGGAGATCGGCGCGGACTTCGGGTTCGTCGAGGTTGGTGCGCAGCATCCTGACGCCGCAGTTGATGTCGTAGCCGACGCCGCCGGGGCTCACCACCCCATGCCGGTAGTCCATCGCCGCCACGCCGCCGATGGGGAAGCCGTAGCCTTGATGGATGTCGGGCATCGCGAGCGAAGGGCCGACGATTCCGGGCAGGCAGGCGACGTTGACCGCCTGCTCCAACGCCTTGTCCCTCTCGATCAGTTTGAGCAAGGCCTCGCTGGCATAGAAGACGACGTCGGTGTTCATGCCCTGGCGGGCGTCTTTGGAGATTCTGTGCCTCACCTCGCTCGTGGATTCAATTCGCATCGCCGGGCCCCTTGCCGATGGAAGAAAGGCGGCCCCCCCTGGGTGAGGGAGCCGCCCTTATTTTGGGATGGATGGAGGGTTACTTCAAGCCCAGGATGCGGCGGTTGCGCTTGGCGTCAGTGGCGGCGCCGGCGAAATCGTCGAAGGCCTTGGCCGGGACGTCAATGAGGTGGGCTTCGATGAACGGAGCGCCTTCGGATGCGCCCTGGACCGAGTCCTTGTAGCAGCACTCCCATTCGAGCACGGCCCAGGAGGAGTAGCCTGCGGCGGTGAGCCGGGTGAAGACCTGGCCGAAATCGACATCGCCGTCGCCGAGCGAGCGGAACCGTCCGGCGCGATCCTTCCAGCCCATATAGCCGCTATAGACGCCCTGCTTGGCCGACGGTCGGAACTCAGCGTCCTTCACATGGAAGGCCTTGATGCGTGAACCGTAGACGTCGATGAAGCCGATGTAGTCCAGGCACTGCAGGATGAAGTGCGAGGGATCGTAGTTGATGGTGACGCGCGGGTGGTTGCCGGTGGCTTCGAGGAAGCGTTCGAAGGTGGCGCCGTCGAAGAGGTCCTCGCCGGGGTGGAGTTCGTAGGCGATATCGACGCCGTTTTGGTCGGCGAAGTCGAGGATCGGCTTCCAGCGCTTGGCGAGTTCGTTGAAGGCTTCGTCGACGAGGCCGTCGGGCCGCTGCGGCCAGGGATAAAGGTAGGGCCAGAGTAGTGCGCCTGAGAAGGAAGGGGTCACGGTCAGGCCCAGATTGCGGCTTGCCTTGATGACATACTTCATCTGTTGAGTCGCCCACTTGGAGCGCGCTTTCGGGTCGCCGTGCAGTTCCTTTGGGGCGAAGACGTCGAATACTTCGTCATAGGCTGGATGCGACGCCACCAATTGCCCAAAGAGATGCGACGCCAGTTCGGTGATGACCAGTCCATTGGTCTGGCCCTTCAAGTCGTCGCAATAGCTCTTCGATTCGGCAGCTTTCTTGACATCCATGACGCGGCCATCAAAGGCCGGCAACTGGACGCCCAGATAGCCGAGCGAGGCTACCCAGTCGGTGATGTTCGGAAGGTTGTTGTATGGTTCCTGATCGCCCATGAACTGGGCCAGGAAGATGGCCGGTCCCTTGATCTGCGGCATGTTCACTCCTCTAGATTGGTCCTGCAATGCGGACTGATCGTCTGATGGCAGACTGCTTCACAATCGTATGTCAACTCACGGGTCCCTGGCGAACACCGAAACAGACCCCTTGTCTCCGTCGTATTCTCTTGCACACTATTGGAATAGCGAACCACCATGTCAAGGGCTAAGAAGTGGTCAATCTGGATCGCCGCCGTTACGGGCGGCCTGCTGCTGGCTCTGTTCGCCACAGGTTGGTGGATTTCGCGGCGGATCGACCCATTCGTTCGGGAAAAGACACACGCCTATCTCGAGCGCCGGTTCGAGAGTCGCGTCGAGCTCCGAAGCATGTCGGTTTCCGTGCCGGTGAAGTCCCCGTTAAGCATGTTGCTGAACCGGGGACGTGGCGCCAAGATTCATGTTCGGATAGAGGGTCTGGCCCTGCATCACCGCACAAGCGTTGACCGCCCGCCGCTGTTCCGCGTGGCCAGCGTCCGGGCCGAGGTGGACCTGGATTCGCTGCGGCGCGAAACGATTCTGGCCGGGCCCGTCGAACTGACGGGACTGGAGATCACGATCCCGCCCAAAGGGGAGCGCCCGATTATCGGAGAGAAAGCGGATGACGAGACTGCGCCTGCTCCCCAGGCGCACGACAAGCCCAAGCCGCCCCAGGTCCTGATTGACGGAATCCGAGCCGACGGCGCCAGACTCACGATTCTGCCACGGGACTCTTCAAAGAACCCCCTGGTTTTTGAGATCCACAGACTCCTCATGAACTCGGCTGGACCCGGCGTTCCCCTGCGCTATACCGCCAACCTCACCAATGCCAAGCCGCCGGGGCAGGTCCAGTCGAGAGGTTCGTTTGGTCCATGGGACGCTTCGGAACCCTCGGAGACCCCCCTTTCCGGGGACTACGAGTTCCGCGATGCTGATCTGGGTGTTTTCAAAGGGGTTGCCGGAACGCTTTCGTCGACCGGCAGGTTCAAGGGGAAGCTGTCGGAGTTCGAGGTCGATGGCGAAACCCGGACGCCGAACTTCAGACTGAAGTCGTCGGGAAACCCGGTCCCGCTCACGACACAATTCCACGCTCTGGTCGACGGGACCAATGGCAACACATTGCTCCAGCCGCTTGACGCAACCCTCGGCTCGTCCAGATTTCGGGTCAACGGAAGCATCGTCCGGAACGTCGACGAGAAGGGCAAGACCGTCGACCTGGACGTTCTGCTTGTCCGGGGCTCGATCGAGGACCTGCTGCGCCTGGCGATGAAGGACAAGGATCCGTTCCTGCGAGGGAGCGTCGCACTGAAAATGAAGTTCGTTCTGCCACCCGGGCGAGGCGAAATCGCCGACCGCCTGAATATCGACGGTGGATTCAAGCTGGACGACGCACGCTTCACCACGCCAGCCATACGGAGCAAACTTGATGAACTCAGCCGCCGCGGGCAAGGCCAGCCGGAGAATCTGGAGATCTCCGAAGTCCCGGCGCGTCTCGCCGGCGACTTCCATCTCGCCAACGGAAAGATCAATTTCCCGCGTGTCGGGTTCGAGGTGCCTGGAGCCGTCGTGGATCTCGAAGGGATCTACGACTTCAACACCGAGATGCTGGATTTTCATGGCTCGCTGAAGCTGGACGCAACAGTCTCACAGACCCAGAGCGGTTGGAAGCGGTGGGCGCTGAAGCCAGTCAACCGGTTCTTCTCGAAGGAGGGCGCCGGCACATATCTGCCCATCGCCATCACGGGTCCATCTTCGTCACCGGTTTTCGGCCGGGACCGCGACAGCAAGCGCTGAGTTCACTTAAGATACTCGAACAACGAACGAGTGGGCGATGAGGCTTTCACTCTCAGCGCCGCCTCCTGCTGGAAGGAGGCAAGCTCGAGTTCGAGAATCGAGGCGGTCAGATCGGCGTCTTCGATGCCGGCTTTTTCGGCTGCCAGCCGGAGTTTCAGCGTCTCGGCCGTGGAGATGCCCTCGGTGATCTGGCTCTGCACGTTGCCGTAGAACATCAGCGCGGAGTTCAGATGGGCCGAGATGCCGGCCAGCGGAACCAGCGCCGTCTCAATCGCCCCGTCGTCGTCGGCCAGAAGTGCCTGGCGGAGGTTCTCCACCGCCTGAAAGACGTTTTTTACCGGGTCGGGGTTGTCGAAGATCTCCTCGGCCGTCATGGCAACTTTGAACTGAACGCCGGTGGGATGGATGGCCTTGCGCGTGGAGGCCGAGCCGAGATATGCGCCCCAGGGCGGGGTTTGCGTTTCAAAATCGACCTCGTAGGCCTGACCCTGATCGGAGTCTCCGGCGAAGATCGAGCGCCCATCGACTCCGATGTTCGAGATGCCGGTGAAGCGCTCGATGATCGATTTCAGTTCGTCGGCGATGCCTTGCCGGGTGAGCGTGGTATTGATGCCGCTGGCCGCGGTCATGCCCAGTGTGCGCACCCTGTCAAACAGCTTGACCGCGTTTTGCAGCCCGGATTCCGCCGCGTCGACTTCGGTCTTCACCCGGCCGAGGTTCACCCTGGACTGTTCGATCCGGCCGAGTTCGGCCCGGACCTGGAGCATGGCGCTGATGGAATCGGGATCGTCGGACGGTTTGGCCACGCGCTTGCCGGTGCTGACCTCACGCTGCGCCCGCGATACGCGAGCATTGATGCGGCTTAGGGCATCCAGGTATCTGTCGTTGGCGGCATTGATGGATCGGGTCACGTTTCAGCCTCGGTCGCCTTATCGGATCATTTCAAACAGCGTCTGAGTCATCTCGTCCAGAGTCATCACCATGCGCGCCGCCGCTTCGTAGCCTCGCTGGAACTCGAGCAGGGTGATCGCCTCTTCGTCGAGGTTGACCTTGGAGATGTCGTCCCTCATCTGGCGGGCCTGGACCGAAAGAGCCGATTGGATCTGAAGGTCGGCACTGGCCGCCGACAGGTCCTGTCCGGCGCGGGCAGCGATGCCACCGTAGAATTGGGTGAAAGTTGAGCCGGACACCAATCGCTCCGCGGAGAGCGCGGCTAGAGCCACGGCATTCCCGTTGCCGCCCGGCGCCCCGGCCGAGGCGGCAGCCAGATCGTCAGCCGTGAGGCTGGTCACCGTCATGGTGCGCGCCGTACCGAGGGCGGCGTCGTAGGTAAACAGGTCGGCAGCAGGAGTGTTTCCGCTGCGGTCGAGGCCGGCGGAGAGCTGGCCGTTGACGGCATCGGCCAAGGTCGAGGCGAGACGGTCGAAATCGGCCATGTAGCCTGGAATTCTGTCGTTGTAGAGCGATCCCGACGCCGCCACCCGGCCGCCGCTCACCTGGTTGAGGACATCGACGCCCTGATGGTCGAGCAGCCGGGCCGGGATGCCGCTGACATCGGCCGTCAATCCGTAAAGCCGTTCCCCCATCAGAACCGGCGACTGGCCCCCGGCATAGATACTGACGCTGCCGTCCGGCGCGCGCAGCACGGTATAGTCCATCGATTCCGAGAGGTCTTCGAGCAGCGTGTTCATCTGAGCGTTGAGGCCGGCATCGTCCTGCGCCCGGAAGTCCTGCTTGAACTGGTGATTAATCTGCTGCATCTTCTCGAGAGTCGAGTTGATCTTCGCGGTCTCGGCCACCAGTCCCCTTCCGGCATCGGCCTGCGCGGTAGTTAGCCCGGCGGCGGCCTGGCGGTATGCCAGCGCCAGATTGCCGGCGCTCTGCAACACCACCTGACGCGCGGAGCCGTCGTTGGGCGCGACGGCCAGGGCGGAGAAAGACTCGAACAAAGATTGGATCGCCCCGCCGACACCGGCGCCTTCCTGGACGTCGAAGACAGGCTCCATCCGAGATAGTTGTGCGGCGAGTTCACTGGCCTGCCCAAAAGAGTTCAACGACCGGCGGACGCTCTGCTCGGCGTAGGAACTGCGCAGGTCGAGGGTTCCTCCGCTCTTTACGCCGCCGGCAAGACCGGCATCGAGATCCGAGGCCATCGCCACCAGAATCTGGCGCTGCCGGGCGTAGCCCGGCGTATTGGCGTTGGTCACATTGCCTTGGACCACCATCATGCCGCGCTCGAAGACGCCCATCGAGGCGGCTGAATTTCGAAGTGAGACGAACAGACTTCCCATGGCTTAGCGGGCGGTTTGATCCTGCCCCCTTCCGTGTTCTTAACTCGCCGCGGCTGGCGCAGACTTCGCGCCGCCGGCAGGCACGTACTCCTGATTGCCAGGCCTCGACGGGCCTTCCGCTGGCGATGCTCGACCGCAACGCCCGCGTGGTTGGATTCCGACTAGCCGCTGGCGTCGCAGCGGCTTCCGGCGGCTGACCCGTCCGGCAGACCCAATTCAGATCCGTCGGGCCCATAGGCCGAAGCTCGCAATCCAGCCAGCCTCGCCCAGCCGGTATGGAATTCGGCTGACTGCGCCATCAATGAGCCGATCCGCTGCAATCCTGTCCGGATCACGATGAGACGATCCGCATCCAGAGCTCGATCACCGGGCTGCAACCCAGCCGCATCCGCGCCGTATTGCCTGCATGCCTCAAGCGCCGCCTCAAGATGCCCGGCCGCTTCGAACAACCCCGCCGCCGAGCCGGTACTCACAGCGTCTTCAGCCTCTGCCAGGGCTTGGAGCGCTCGGCCCAGACAGGTCGAGTCCGCCGCCGGGAACTGGATCCCGCCCGGCCGATCATCCTGCCATGTGCCCCCGGCGGTCATTGTCTGTCAGTCCACCGCATTCCTAGCGCGGCCCTTCGGCCCGCCCGGTTTCAATCGAGTCTTCGATCATCCGATCGGCAACGTACTGGGCATCCGCCTCATACTTGCCGCTGGCGACCAACTTCGACAACTGGTCCAGCCGCGCCTTGGACACGTCTGAGTTCGCATCCAGGGACTGTACGTTTTCGGCTAGGCTCGAAAGCTGAACCTGGTCGCTCTGGCCTATCCTGCCCGGCTGCCTGTCGCCTGACGGCTTCTGCGCCTGAATGTTCTGGTCGACCGCTTTGGCCGGCGTTAGACCTGGCGGAGGTAAATTCTTGTCGTCAATTCGCATTTGTGTCCGATCCAGCCGCAGAATGCGGAAGGACCAAGCCTCACCCAGATTATCGGCCGAAGCACCGGAGGGTCTTAGCAAAAAACGCACAGAACTGGAATTTGGCGGCGATCTGTGACCTGGGACACCTTTGAGGAGCCATTCCATATCCCGAAGGAATATACCGCCTAAGCGAAGAGGACTAGCCCATTGGGGAAGGTTCAGTCGAGAGAAAGAAAGCGCAGCCACATTCCAGCGGACTCGCGCTTAGGCTCTTTCCTCGGGCACTGGGCCGACTGGGGGCTCGGCGGTTCCAAAGATTGAAGGATCGGATCGGGGCTGCAACCTATGGCGGCGGCGTATTGCCGGACATAGCTACGGCTCAGGAGTCCGCCGGGGAGGTCTTTGAAACGTCCTTCCTCGATGGCGCGGAGGAAGTGTTTGCCGATCTTGGTGGAGCTTTCGATCTGGTCGAGACTGACTCCGGCGGCTATGCGCAACTCGACCAACGAATTGCACTGAGACCCATGCGCGCCATTAAGATTAGCGGCCAAGTTCCTGGAACCTTCTCTCGGCGAGTCCCCATGGAGGGGCCAGACCTTCAGATTATCATACCGGGGTGTTGTGTTCATCCATATGAGGTACGCCCGCCATTAGATGCGGTGAAAGCTGCGCAGGATTTCGCGCATGGTGTAGCGCAGGGCGACGGGGCGGCCGTGGGGGCAGGCCATGGGGTATTGGGTTTTGGCGAGTTCGGTGATGAGGAAGTCCATCTTGGCGGGATCGAGCGGGGTGTTGATCTTGATGGCGGCCCGGCAGGCGATGGAGGCGGCGATGGCGCGGCGCAAGTCGTCGAGCGAGACGCGGCGGAGCTCGGATTCGGCCATCTCGATGATTTCCAGAACCACGCGTTCCAGTTCGCCTTGCGGCAAGCCGGCGGGTGCGGCCTTGACGGCGATGGTGCGGTGGCCGAAGGGCTCGGTTTCGAAGCCGGAGGCTTCGAGTTCGCCGGCGATGCGGTCGTATTCAACCTGCTGGGCGGGGGTGAGGGTGATGACGATGGGCATGAGCAGGCGCTGGACATCGACGACGCCGCGGGAGCGGGCGGCGAGCACCTGCTCAAAGAGGATGCGTTCGTGGGCGACGTGCTGGTCGATGATCCAGAGGCCGTCGGGTCCGGTGGCGATGATGAAGCTGGCGTGGATCTGGCCGAGCACGCGGAGTTGGGAGAGCGAGGCCATAGACTGCGGCACGTCGAGATCGAGCGAGACGGGGAAGCCGACATGGGTGTCGGGGATTTTCAAGCGCAGCGTTTCGCCGGGCGGATCCTGAGGCGGCGGCTCGGGCATCTGGAAGTCGAAGCGCGGCGGGGGCGCGGGC
>JACZJQ010000328.1 GCA_014860455.1 Bryobacteraceae bacterium
GGGCCAGTAGGGGCGGGCAGACCAGTTGAGGACCTCGGTGAGCTTGCCGATGAGGCCCTGCTGGATCCAGCCGCGGATGGTGGCCGAATCGGTGCTGGACGGGTTGTTGACGGTGACCGAGGTGGCGACGCCGGTCTGGCGGGCGGTATCGGCCATGCGGCGGGCTTCGCCGACGGAATGGGTCATCGGTTTCTGGCCGAGGACGTGTTTGCCCTTCTTCATGGCGGCGATGCCGATGGGGGCGTGCCAGTGGTCGGGCGTGGCGACGTAGACGGCGTCGAGATCGGGCTGTTTGTCGAGAAGTTCGCGGTAGTCGGAGTATGCGGTGCAGCCCTTGTAGCGGCCAGAGGGGGTATGGGCGCCGTAGTAGGCTTCGATGAGGCGCTTGCCGGGATCGCGGCCGCCGAAGCCGAGGCTGGTGGTGAAGTCGTTGGTGAGCTTCACTGAACCGGGGGTGGTCAGATCGGGGGCCCAGTCCTCAAAGCCCTTACCGAGGAGTTGGCGGGCCATGTTGAGATTGGAGTTCCGGCTGTACTCGGCATAGTCTTTGCTGGACCTGTTGCAGTCACAGACGGCGACCATCTGGACGTCGGGCCGGGCCATCAGTCCAGTGGTGACGGCCAATCCCTGGCGGCCCATGCCGATGGTGGCGATGGTGATGCGATCACTTGGGGCGACGTGGCCGGCGCCGCCCAGCGCCGTCCTGGGGACGATGATGAACGGCGCGGCGGCGAACGATCTGCGTGTCAGTTTCACATCTAGACCGCTCCTGGCACGGTCTGCTGGATGAGCGCTTTCACTTCGTTGATGATCTTCTCTTCCATGGCGAGCAGATCGGGAGTGGAGATCTTCTGGCCGCGCTGGCGTCGGGGCGTGACTTCGATGCCCCAGTAGCCGGTGTAGCCGAAGTCGAGGGCGACTTTGACGAGTTTCACAAGGTCGAAGGAGGGGTCGGTTTCGGGGCCGTAGGTGCCTTTGACGGAGAGGCCTTTGTGATAGGGCAGGATCTTTTTGCTGTTGGCGTAGCGGTCGGCGCCGGGGTTCCAGTTGCCGAGATCGACGAGCAGGCCGAACTTGGGATTGTTGACGGCCTTGACCAGCGCGACGAGGATGTCGGGATCAGACGAGGCGCGGCCGTGGTTTTCGACGATGATGTTGAGGCCGGTGGGCTTGGCGTATTCGAGCATCCAGGAGAACGTCTCGGCGCCGCGTTTGACGAGGTCTTTGTCCTCGGCCCATTTTTCGAGGCCGCCGTAGAAGTTGCAGCGGACCGAGTGGCAGCCGAGTTCGGCGGCGACGTCGATCCACTTGCGGTGGAAGATGGCGGCCTTCTTGCGTTCGGCGATGTTGAGGTCGGCCGTAGAGCCTTCGCCGTCGACCATGAGGATGGTCTGCTTGACGTTGTTGTCGGCGCAGGCGCGGTTGAGTTTCTGGATGTAGCCGTAGGTTGGCGTTTCGAAGAACTGGTTGACGTGCTCGAGGGCGGTGATGCCGTGCTTTTTGTTGAGAATGCCGGGCAGTTCGAGCAGTTTCCAGCCTCCCTGGAAGAAGCTGCCGCTCATCGACCACGCGGCGAGAGAGATGGTGTGTTTGCCGCCTTGGGCGAAGGCGGCAGAGAGGGCGGCCGAGCCGGCGACGAATTGGCGTCTGGTTGTCATTGTTTGAGGGTACCTCCCGTTCGTAGGGCAGTGTATCGGAAATGGCGGAGGAATTCACGGGTGGGCCGATTGCTCGTGTTTCTTGACCAAGAGGTCAACTCGTGGCACAATTGCCGCAAACCGCCGCCTCTGGTGTTCACGAGACGGCGGCCATCAGAGGAGGAGAGCAGGATGTTGGAACAGAAACCAACGCAGGCGGTCACATTTCCGCCGCGTGACGGCGACCGATACAAGGTAAGGACCGGGGACAGTTGGGGATCGATTGCGAAGGCGAACGACCTGGATACCTGGGCGCTGATTGAATACAACTTCCCCGTGGTGAAGAGCGTCGCCGACTTCCAGGCGAAGTGCAAGATGGTGAACTGGCTGCTCCGCAACCACGTCGGATGCACGAAGAGTTCCGACGGCAAGAACTACCGATTCGATTCCAGCGATACGCCCGGATACATTTACATTCCGCTATTCAACGTACAGCCGACATTCACCCACCGCGTGGGGCTGCACTTCTGCAGCCTGACCACGACGAACGTACCCTTCAACACGGCGTTCCGCAATGCGCAGCGGGTGTATGCGCAGTATGGGATCCGGATCGACTTTCAGTCGGGGCGGTCACTGGGGCTGCCGGAAGACGAAGCCAACCGGCTTGCGGTGGTGAACGGTTCGTGCGAGTGGGAGATCACGTCGGGCGAGTTCAACGACGTCCAGCGGCTTGTGGGCGGGTTGCCGAGCACGGAGATCCTGGTCTGCTACGTGAAGGAGTTCTCGGCGAGTCTGCTGGGTTGCGGGGGCCATGCACCGAACAAGCCGGCATGTATCGTTGCAGCGGCCGGGAGCGGTTGGACCACGGCGCACGAAGTGGGCCACGTGCTGCTCGGGAAGAACTTCTCGCCGGTCCACGCCACCGACACGACGAACCTGATGTACAAGACCACGCTGGGTATCACTTCGAATCCGCCGCAGTTGACGACGGCTCAAGTGGAGCAGATCAAGAAATCGTCCTGCTGCGTAAAGCTCTAGCGGGCTTCACTCCGGCGGACTAGACTTCGACCGTGCCGTAGGAGATGCGGTTGTAAGGCTTGCGTTCGTGGACGCCGAGACCGTGATGGCGCATGGCGTACTCGAGAAACGTGGTGGTTTCGACCCACTCCTTGACATGGGCGGGCGCCTTGGGCCCTTGCGCTTTGAGTTCGCCGGCGAGGTGGTCGAGCATGACGGAATCGAGGGCCACCGGGTCGCGCGAGAAGAAGAGCGAGTTCGGCGAGGGTTCAGAGAACGTGAGCCAGGGGCGCGGGGCCCAGACCGGTCCGCCCCAGTTGCCGAACAGGGCGTCGACGATATTCAGCCTGACCTTGTTGCGGATGCTGGGCGTGGCGCAGAGGTCGGCGATGTAGCTTTTCTGGCCCATGCCTTCGTGGAGGAATTTGGGGGAAGGGATGGAGCCGAAGTGGCTCTTCATGGCACCGGTGACGCCGCAGCCGTGGGCTTTGAAGAGGCAGAAATTCAGGATGTGGTCGGCCTGGGTGTAGCCCTTGGGCATCCAGAAGTTGCCACCGGGGGCGGGGGTATCGCGGGTGAATTTTACGCTTTCCGACGGGTCCCAGCGGTCGGGCGATTGGGAGTCGATCCAGTGGACGCCGGCATGGCGGCAGCGGCCCTTCATGATGACGGGGTGGAGGTAGCGCGAGGCGTCGAGCAGGGTGATGTTGGCTGCCGGCACGCCGAGGCCGTCGATCAGGACATCCAGCACGGCGTTGACCAGCGGCATGGTCTGGTCCATGCGGTTGGTCGTAATGGCCGGGTTGAACGAGGCGTTGTTCATGTTGAGCTTGAGGGTGAATTTCTGCGCCGGATCGAAGCCGGGGAGGAAGGTCTTCAGCGCCGCGGCGGCGGAACTCATGCCGGTGAATTCGTAGAGGCCTCGGCGGAGCATGAGGGCGACGGTTTTCTCGTCGATAAAGTCGTAGTAGCGTTCCCGGATCTTGCCGGGTTGCTCGGTGGTCATTTCGACGGTATGGTCCCAGGGGGCGTTGGCGGCATAGTCCCAGGGCTTGGTGGCTTTGGATGAGTGGACGCGGACGACGAGGCTGGAGGGAGAGGCGTCCTTCGCCGGCGCCGCCGTCGCCGGGATGGCAACCGCGAGGGAGGACGAGGCAAGCCGGGCGAATTCCCGTCGGCCGAGGCCTTTGGATGTCTTCGTCATGACGGTGGCAACTCCGTTTCGAGAGAGTCTACGACAAACGATCCGCTGTGGACTTGGCAGCGGACCCCTCCATTCCAGACTAACGCGTCCAGAGGCTATTCTGCCTTACCCTGGAAGTTGACTGTCATGAACCTACACGGAATTTTCCCGCCCATCGCCACGCCGTTCAACGCCGACGGCGAGATCTACGAAGCCAAGGTCGAGCATAACGTCACCAAATGGAACCGCACCGGGCTGGCCGGATATGTGGTGTGCGGATCGACGGGCGAGAGCGTCTACCTGACGTTCGAGGAGAAGATCCGGCTGTTTGAGCTTGTCGCCAAACACGCCGCGACGGACAAGTTGCTCATCGCCGGCACGGGAGTGGAGAGCGTCCGCGAGACGGTGATGCTGAACAATCGCGCGGCGGAGATGGGCTACAAGGCGGCAATGGTGCGGACGCCGCACTACTACAAGAACCTGCTGAACAACTCAGAAGCTCAGAAGCTGTATTTCCGAGCCGTGGCCGACCAGGCGAAGATCCCGCTGATGATCTACAACTGGCCGCAGGCGACGGGTCTCGATATTGCGGCCGATGCCGTGGCGGCGCTCAGCGAGCACCCGAACATCATCGCCATCAAGGAAAGCTCGGGCAACATCGAGAAGGTGATGCAGATGATCCGCGAGACGAAGGCGGGTTTCCAGGTGCTGGTGGGCAGTGCGCCGACTCTGGCGCCGTCGCTGGGCGTGGGCGCGGTGGGCGCGGTGCTGGCGTATGCGAATGCCGCCCCGTATTCGACGATTGCGATCTGGGAGGCGCATAGGCAGCGGGAATTTGACGCTGCGGCAGACTGGCAGCGCCGGATCGCGCGCGCGGCCGTGCTGGTAACGGTTAAGTACGGCATTCCGGGGCTGAAGTACGCCATGGATTTGAATGGGTATTATGGCGGACCTGTCAGGCTGCCGCTTGTGCCTGTGGGCCCGGCGGCGAAGAAAGAGATCGAAG
Organism: Bryobacteraceae bacterium; assembly: GCA_014860455.1. Classification (GTDB taxonomy): domain Bacteria; phylum Acidobacteriota; class Terriglobia; order Bryobacterales; family Bryobacteraceae; genus PNKE01. Next base: position 4,844 of record JACZJQ010000328.1, read on the forward strand.
AGGCGTTCGCGGATTTGAAGGGGTAGCGCCCCTTCTTACACCACGATTTTCCAGGGGTTGCGGGCTTGGGCGGCGAGGTATTTGCGCGCTTCGGGTTGGGCGACGGTGCCGGACTTGTCGTCCCAATCGAGGCGCAGTTTCGAGCGCAAGGCGACGTTGGCCAGCAGGCAGGTGGCCGAGGACCGGAAGCAGTTTTCGATGTCCGAGATCGGCTTCTGGCGCGACTTGACGCAATCGAGGAAGTTTTTCCAGTGGGCGTCGTTGCCGGAGCCTGACGACTTCACGTCCATCTCGACCAGGTCGGAGCCCTTCATCGGGACGACGCGGTAACCGGAGCGGTCGCAATACAGCGTGCCCTTCGAGCCGTGGATCGCCGTGTTGCCGTAAGGGAACGGCGAGGCGTTGTTGCCGTAGCGGTTCTCGTAGGTGGCGATGAACTTGGGGTATTCGTAGACGGCTTCGAGCGTGTCGGGCGTCTCGCGGTTGTCGGTGAGATAACGCTTCTGGCCGACAGCGGTGACGACGGTGGGCATCACTTCGTCGAAGGCCATTTGAACGATGTCGAGGAGGTGGATGCCCCAGTCGGTCATCATGCCGCCGGCGTAGTCCCAGAACCAGCGGAAGTGGGAGAAGGCCTTGGGGTCGACGCCGAAGCGGTTGGCGTTGTAGGGGCGCTTGGGCGCGGGTCCGAGCCAGAGGTCCCAGTCGAGACCGGCGGGGGGCTCGGCGTCGGGGGGCGCGCCGATGCCGACGGGCGGCATGTAGCCGTAATTGCCGGTGCGGACGAAGGTGACGTCGCCGATGAGGCCGTCGTGGACAAGTTTGGTCAACTGCTGGTAGTGGACCTGCGAACGCTGCATGGTGCCGGCCTGGACTACGCGGTTGTATTTGCGCGCGGCCTTCACCATCAACTGGCCTTCTTCGACGGTGACGCAGATGGGCTTTTCGACGTAGACATCCTTGCCGGCCTTGCAGGCTTCGACGGTCATGTAGGCGTGCCAGTGGTCGGGGGTGGAGATGTTGACGACGTCGATGGACTTGTCGGCGATGATTTCGCGGAAGTCGCGGATGGCCCTTGTCTTGGACCCGTGCAGGTTTTTGTCGGCCGCGGCGACGGCCTTTTCCAGGTGGGGCTGGTAGACGTCGCAGACGGCGACGGGGACCAGATTTTCCTGCTTCATGGCATGGCCGAGGTTGCCCATGCCCATACGGCCCATGCCGATGAAGGCGGCCTGGATCTTGTCGTTGGCGCCTTTCACTTGTCCGGTGAAGATGTTGGTGGTGAAGCCGGCGGTGGCGGCGGTGATGAAACTGCGTCGGTCGGGCATGGGGTCTCCAGGATGTCGAAGAAAATGACCTGCGGTCGCTGGACATTCTATCAGACCTCTGGCAGGGCTCCCGGGGCCGGCCAGTTGCTATGTCAGTGGATTGCCCGCATGGGTTACAATCCAAAGAGTCAATTGGTATTTGTCAGAGGCGCGCACTGGGGAACTGATGCCAGGCGTACCCTCAATCCACAAGGTAGGTGTCCAGGTGAGTCAAACCAAAGATCCGACCCTCGAAAAACCCAACTCAACATCCCGCCGCGGCGGCTTCTCCCGCCGGGGCTTCATACAGGGCGCAGGCGTCACAGGCGCCGTCGTCCCGGCGCTGACCACGGAACAGGCCCAGGCGCAGACGGCGGGGCCGAAACCGGCCGGGCCGGGACCTGTGAACATCACGCTGACGGTGAACGGCAAGTCGATGATGGCCGTGGCCGAGCCGCGCGAGACGCTGCTGGACGTGCTGCGGAACCATCTGAACATGACCGGCGCCAAGCGCGTATGCGACCGCGGGACCTGCGGCGCCTGCACGGTGATCATGGACGGCAAGGCGGTTTACGCCTGCTCGATCCTGGCCATCGACGCGCGCGGCAGCCAGATCACGACGATCGAAGGATTCGCCATGGAAGGCGGCAAGCCGCACCCGCTGGTGGAGTCGTTTGTGAATCACGACGCCCAGCAGTGCGGTTACTGCACGCCGGGCTTCGTCGTGGCGGCGAAGGATTTCATTGATCATCATCCGGCGCCGACAGTCGAGCAGGTGAAGGACGGTCTGGGCGGCAACCTCTGCCGTTGCGGAACCTACATGGGGATCCGCCAGGCTGTTGTCGAAGCTTCGCGCAAGATGCGTCCGGCCGTTCCGGCCGCGAAGGGAGGCGCAAATGCCTAATTACGCATGGCCGCCAATGAAAGACCGCAAGGTAATGGGACAGCGCCTGACCCGGCACGACGGTATTGAGAAAGCCTCGGGCAAGGCGAAGTACACCTCCGATTACAAGAAGCCGCACATGCTGCATGGCGCGGTGGCGGTGAGCCCGTATGCCAATGCGCGGATCCGCGGCATCGACACGGCCGAGGCCGAGAAGATGCCTGGGGTGAAGGGCGTGATTGCCGGCGTGAAGGCCGGCGACACGGTGCAGTGGGCCGGATGGGAAGTCGCCTTCGTGGCGGCTGAGAGCGAGGCCCAGGCCCGCGACGCGGCACGCGCGATCAAGATCGATTACGAAGTGCTGCCGCACCTGGTGAACGAGATCGACCTGAAGAAGGCCACCAACCGCGCCAAGGCCGCCGGCGAGCAGGTCGAAGGCGATCCCGACGCGGCGCTGAAGGCTGCCGACGTGGTGAGCGAAGGCAACTACTTCATCCCGGTGTTGCAGCACGCATGCCTGGAGCCGCACGGCTGCGTGGTTCAGTGGACCGGCGACAAGGTGGAGTTCAATCCGTCGACGCAGGCAGTGACAGCGATTCAGGGCGACCTGGCGCGCCAGTTGTCGGTACCCGTAGCCAACGTGCACGTCCACCAGGACCATATCGGCGGAGGGTTCGGGTCGAAGTTCCAGTCCGACCGCTGGGGCGTGGCCGCGGCCAACCTGTCGAAGATGAACGGCGGGCGTCCAGTGAGGATGTACCTGGAGCGTCCGGTGGAGATGGTGATCGGCGGATGCCGCCCGTCGGCCGGAGCACAGATCAAACTCGGCGCGAAGAAGGATGGCACGATCACGGTTTGGGAGTCGAGGTCTTGGGCCACCGGTGGCGTCGGCGGCGGCGGTTCACCGCCGATCCCGTACGTCTACACGAAGATCCCGAACCGGCGCCAGAATCATACGGCGGTGTCCACCAACAACGCCCCGATCCGGGCCTGGCGGGCGCCGAACCACCAGCAGGCGTCGTTCCTGACCTGTTGTGCGATCGAGGACCTGGCCGCGAAGGCGGGTCTGGATCCGATGGCGGTGTTCGCGCAGAACGCCGTTGTCACGGCGCGTCCGGAAGCCTACGTCCGGCAGTTGAAGAAGGCGGCCGGGCTTTCGGGCTGGGCCAAGCTCTGGAAGCCGCGCGACAAGCAGACCGGCATGATCCGCCGCGGCCTGGGCATCGGCATCAACACCTGGGGCGGCGCGGGTCACGACTCGACAGCCAACCTGATGATCCATCCCGATGGCTCGGTGGTGATTGAACTGGGATCGCAGGATCTCGGCACCGGCACGCGGACGATCATCGCGCAGGTGGTGGCTGAAACGCTTGGCCTGCGGGCCGGCGACATCCAGGTGAAAATCGGCGATACGAATTATCCGAACTCGGGCACCTCCGGCGGTTCAACGACGGTCGGCGGGGTGAGCTCGGCGGCGCGCAAGGCGTCGGTGGACGGGCTCGACAAGCTGTTTGCCGAAGTGGCCGATGCGCTGAAGGTTCCGGCCGATCAGCTTGTGGCCTCGGGCGGCAAAGTGTTCGCCAAGGCGGCGCCGGCGAAGTCGCTCACCTGGAAACAGGCTTGTGCCAAGCTGGGCGTGAACTCGATCGCGGTGACCGGCCGTAACAACCCGCGCGAGGCTCCGAAAGAGGGGCTGAACACGGGTGGCGTGGCGGGTATCCAGGTGGCAGACGTCACAGTGGATATCGAGACCGGCATCGTGAAGATGAACCGGCTGGTGGCGGTGCAGGATTGCGGGTTGATCGTGAATCCGCGCACGGCCGAAAGCCAGGTCTACGGCGCGTGCATCATGTCCATCTGCGGCGCTCTCATGGAAGAGCGCATCATGGACGATCTGACCGGACGCATGTTGAACTCCGACATGGAGTTCTACAAGCTGTGCGGCATCAAGGACATCGGCGACATCGTCGTGCAAATGGAGATCGACGAGGAGAACGACAAGCGCGGCATCATCGGCCTGGGCGAACCGCCCGCGGTCGGCGGCATCGCGGCCATCGCCAACGCCGTGTCCAACGCGATCGGCAAGCGGATCCCTTGGATTCCAGCCACGCCCGATCGTGTTCTCGACACACTCGCCGGAAGGAGGAGCTAGTCATGCAAGCCTTCGCATACGTTCATCCCGAAAACCTGAAAGACGCCCTGGCTTCGCTCTCCCCCAATTGGGGCGAGACCGACGTGCTGGCCGGCGGCACCGATCTGCTGGCGCTGATGAAGGACATGATCCACACGCCGAAGACGGTTGTCAGCCTGAAGGGCGTGAAGGAGCTGAAAGGGATCAAGTCGTCGGCGGCCGGGCTGGAGATCGGCTCCATGACGACGGTCGACGAGCTGATGTCGAACGCGGCTGTGCGCGCCTATCCGGCGCTGATGCAGGCCGCGGCGGGCATCGCGAGCCCTCAGATCCGCAACATGGGCACCGTTGGCGGCGATCTCTGCCAGCGGCCCCGGTGCTGGTACTTCCGCCAGGGCTTCGGCCTGCTGGCGCAGAAGGACGGCAAGAGCCTGGTTGAAAACGGCGAGAACCGCTACCATGCCATCTTCGGCTCGGGTCCGGCGCGATTTGTGTCGGCATCCAGCTTCGCCCCGGCGCTTGTCGCGCTGGGCGCGAAGGTGAAGATCGCATCGGCGGCAGGGGAACGGGAAGTGGCTGTGGCCGACTTCTTCGTCGCCCCGACGGCCGAAGGGCAGCGCGAAAACGTGCTCAAGCCGAACGAGATCGTCACCGCGATTGTCGTTCCGGCGGCTGCGGGCAAGAAGAGCGCGACCTACGAGGTAAGGCAGAAGGAGGCGCTCGACTGGCCTCTGGCGGCCGCTTCGGTGGTCCTCACAATGAAAGGCACGGCCGTGGCCAAGGCCGAGATCGTGATGGGCCATGTGGGTCCGGCGCCGGTGGCGGCTGAATCGGCCGCGGCGTGGCTGGCCGGCAAGACGATCACGGCTGAAACCGCGGAAGCCGCGGGTGCCGAGGCGGTGAAGGCCGCACGGCCGCTCAACGGCAACGAGTACAAGGTGCAACTGGCCAAGGTGGCGGTGAAACGAGCACTGCTGACCGCGGCCGGCATCAAGGTGTAGTTCAGACGGAGATGGGGCGGCCTTACAAGCCGCCCCTTGCCGATTGAAAGCGGGAAGAGGAAAAAGAAGAATGCCACTGATCGGTGAACAGCCCGGACTGACCAGAATCGACGACGACCGTTGCGAACATCTGCGTTGGAAGGGTCTTTACATCGAAGCCATGGCCGACCCGACCGTGCAGAAGTCCAACGACCGGGCGTTCTGGTGCGAGAAGACGCAGATCTGTATCGGACCCGACGGCAAAGTGGCCGACGAGTACGAATGCAACGAAACCCGGCCCTGCTTCAAGGAACTCTAAAGCAAGCAGCGGATTCAGTAGACACTCAGGCCCGGCGTGCCGGTTTCGGCGCACGGGCCTTTCTTATTGTTCGGGGTCTTCAATGACGGTGAGGAACTGGGCGACGGTGATGTAGCGCTCGTCTTCGCGGAGTTGCCAGCGGCTGTATTCGGGATTGTCGGGCTGCATTTCGATGCCGGTGTGCGACCAGCCGTCCTCGGTGACGGTCTTGCGGCTGTCGTAGCGTTTGATGGTGAGTTCGCCGCCCTCGTCGAGGGTGCCGACGCGCTGGACGAGATAGATGCCGCCGCGTCGCGAGCCGCCCTGGTAGAGGCGGAACAGGCAGATGGAGCCGTCGGGGATATCGGGTTCCATGGAGCGGCCTTCGATGCGGACCAGGAAGAGGTCGTTCGAAAGGCCCTTGCGGCCGGGGGGATCGACTTCGATCCATTCCTCGGCGCTGTTGGCCATGTCGGAGCCGAAGCCGCCGGCGGCGGCGCGGATGGACATGAGCGGCAGGTGGGTTGAGTACTGGCGGACTTCGGAGGGGACGAATTTCCGGTAAAGCAAATTGAGGGTGCGGTCGATATGGCCGACAAGTGCTGTTTTTGGCTCCGAGATGCGGAAAGTGTTCGACAGGGTTTGGTCGGCCCAGCTGAGGAACTCTTCCGGGCCCAGTTCGCCGGTCATGGCTTCGACCTGACCGGCCAAGCCCGATAGGATGTCAGCCTCGTCGCCGGCCCAGTCGTCCCAGTCCTTTCGGAAGCGGCAGGCCCACTGGCCGGTCTCCTCGACCCAGAGCAAAACGCCACAAGGCTCGCCCAGGGCCTCGAAGACCCTGACCTGGCCGCGGGTGGTGGTCTCGGAAACGCCCATCCTCACCTGCATCTTCCCACGGCGAGCCGGGGACTTGCGTGGATTTATTGTACCGGGAAGGGATAGTACCCTTCGCGCGCCCGCACCTTGACGAACGGCAGGCTGACGCGGACTTCGAGCTTGCGGAACACCTTGGCGCGGTCCGTGTTATCCGGCACATAGCGCAGGATGTATTGCGTGGTGATCTCGCCGGCGGTGGCGCCGATGGCGCGGACGATGCCACCCATGATCTTGGAGGCGTAGCCGCCGGTGCCGACCTTCAGCGCGTAGTTGCCCTCGTCGGAGGGGGTGGAGAGGTAACCGGAGACATCGGAGTAGATATCGTTCAGCGGATAGACGACACGGCCGCCAGTGGCTTCGGCCAGCCGTTTCAGATTGCCTTCGCCCTGCACGTTGAAGCCGAAGGCGGTTGTGGACACGCCGTAGATGGTGACCAGGTTGCGCTGGGCCAGTTCGAGCACTTCGTTAAGGCCCTTCTTGCTGGCGGTATCGTGGCCGTCGCCGACGACGATGATGACGCGCCGGGGTTCGAACGGTTCGCCCTTGACCAGCGTGCGGCTGGTGCAAGCCATGTAGAGCGCGTCAAATAGAGCGGCGCCGCCGCCGGGCTTCATGCGGTTGATACGGCTGATCAGTTTTTCGGGATCGTTGGTGGTGTTCTCGAGCAGTTCGGCGTCGGAAGAGTAGCCGATGAGATAGCCGGAAAACTGGTCGCGAACCGTCCCCTTGCCGTCGGGATCCATGGTGGCGACGATGAGTTCGATGATCGCCTCCTTGAGTTTGTCCCAGTGCAGTTTATTGCTGTTGCTCTGGTCGATGAGGTAGCCGATGACGACGGGCTGGTTGCGTTCACGGGTGAAGAAAGAGATCTGCTGCTTGACGCCTTCGTCGTAGAGTTCGAAGTCCTTCAGGTCGAGGTTCGAGATGAACTTGCCCTTATCGTCGGTCACCGTGACCGGGACGATCACTTCGGAGACTGAGGATTTGAACGCTTCCTGGCTCGCGGGCGCCTGGGCGGGGGCCGCCTGGGGCCATGCGGACACGGCGAACAGCATCATGATCAGCAAGCATTTCAGCATAGTAGGAGCCCTGCTTCAATTATAGATGGACTGACGGGGCGGACCGTTTCAACCGGCGGTGCGCAACTGGATGGCGCCGGCGCCGGGTTGGGCTTCGAAAAGGTGCTGGGCGGGGTCGAATTCGGCCCGGCCGGCGTAGAAGCGTTCGATGAGGCCCAGGCGTATGGCCTCAATCCGATCCTGAGGAGCGAAGACGACGGAGCAGCCGCCGAAGCCCGCGCCAGTGAGACGGGCCGCCGGCGCGCCCGATTCCAGGGCGGCGACGACAAGCCGGTCCACCTCCGGGTGGCTGATGCGCAACTGGTCGCGGGCCGAGGCGTGGGCCTGATTCAGACGCAGGGCGAAGCGTTCGGCGTCGGCTTCCTTCAATGCGGCGGCGGCGTCGAGGACGCGCAGGGACTCGCCGGCGACATGGAGGAACGCGCCGCGGACCAGGCCCTCGGGCAGGCTGGCGGCCATCTGTTCGACGGAGGCGAAGTCAGCCGCTTTTAGGACGTCAGTGAAGTTGGCGAAGCCCAGCGTTGCCAGGGCTTCGGCCCCGGCACGGCGGCGGCTGTTGTATTGCTCCATGACGGCCGAGGATTTCTCGGCGTGGGTGAGGCTGTGGGCCACCAGGAAGCTCCAACCGGCGGGGACGGGGACGGGTTCGACGGCGGGCGGGGTGAACGAGATCAGCGATGCGTGGCCGGAGCGGGAGCCGAGGCTTGCGGCATGGTCCATACCGCCGCCGCGGGTGCCGACGAACTGTTCGCCGTCGGGAAGGACGTCCATCAGATCCTCGAAGCCGGCCTCAATGCCGTTGGCGTCGAGCAGGGCGAGTGTGAAGGCGATGAGCAGGGCGGATGAGGACGACAGCCCGGCGGCGGGCGGAAGGTCGGAGACCACGGCGGCGTCGATGCCGCGGCCCGTGCCCCAACGCAGGGAGACGGTTTCGGCGGCGGCGCGGATGTAGTTTGCCCAATCGCCGGCCGGGGCCTGTTCGAGGCCTTTCGACCAGACGAATTCGCGGCGGGGCTGGCCGGCGCTGATGGCGCGTATGGTGGAATCCGGGCGGGGGCGGAAAGCGATGGTGATGCGGCGTTCGAGCGCCATGGGCAGGACGGCCTGCAGGTGGTAGTCGATGTGCTCGCCGATGAGGTTGACGCGGCCGGGGGCGGCGATGATGCGCGCGGCGGGTCCGGGTCCGAACGCGGACTTGAGCAGGTCCGCGGCCTGTTGATTCGCGCTTACCTCCACAGCCGGCGCACCACGCTGATCAGGACTGCGCAACTGACGACGAAGGTAATGCCGAGGCCGACGACGAGGTCCATCCGGCCATAAAGGAAGTTGCCTACCATGAACAGCGAAGACCAGATCATTACAGAGCCGGACACCCAGCCGATGAGCGCCATGGGCACGTTATCGGCGGCTTCCTCAGTTGAGCCGCCCTCGGCTTCGAGTTCGGCGCGGAAGGCCGACCAGCCGGGGCCGGCGGGGCGGACCTTGAGGTAGAAGTTTTTGAGCGCCGCGCGGTCGGTCTGCGGGCCGACATAGGCGGCGATCACCCAGCAGATTGTTGTCACCAGGATGGTGAGCATCAGTTCCTTGTGGGTGCCGATGGCGGTACCAGACTTGCGCAGGAACAGGAAGCCGATCGAGACCACGAAGCTGCTCACCATGGCGACGATTTCGCACCAGGCGGTGATGCGCCACCAGAACCAGCGCAGCAGATAGAGCAGGCCCGTGCCGGCGCCGACCTGCAGCATGATGTTGAAGTTGTCCTGCGCCGATTCGAGGAAGAAGACCAGGGCGGCGGAGGCGAGGAAAAGGCCAAGGGTCGCAAGCCGGCCGGCCATGACGTAGTGCTTTTCGGTGGCGTCGGAGCGGATGAAGCGGCGGTAGAAGTCGTGGACCAGGTAGGAGGCGCCCCAGTTCAGGTGGGTGAGGATGGTGGAGGAGTTTGCGGCCACCAGGCCGCCGACCATGAGGCCGATCCAGCCGACGGGGAGGAAGCGCAGCATGGCGGGGTAGGCGATGTCGTGGCCGAGCAGGCTGGGGTCGAGATCGGGGAAGGCTGTCTGGATGTCGGAAAGCTGCGGGTAAACGATGATGGAGGCGAGGCCGACGAGGATCCAGGGCCAGGGGCGGAGGACGTAGTGGGCGACGTTGAAAAACAGCGTGCCGCCGAGCGAGTCCTTCTCCGACTTTGAGGCCAGCATGCGTTGGGCGATGTAGCTGCCGCCGCCGGGTTCGGCGCCGGGATACCAGACGGCCCACCACTGCACGGCAATGGGCATGACGAAGACGGCCACGGCGAGTTCCCAGTTGTTTGAGAAGTCGGGCATCATGTTGAGGTAGTTCAGCCCGTTGGGACCCTGCACGTTCGACAGCTTGTCGACGAGGCCCGACATGCCACCGACCTGGGGCAGATTGATGGCGAAGTAGGCGGCGGCGATGACGGCCGACATCTTGATGAAAAACTGGATCATGTCGATCACCAGGACGCCCCAGAGTCCGGAGTGGGCGGCGAAGACGACGTTCAGCAGGCCGATGGCGGCCAGGGTTTCAAAGCGCGTCATGCCGAACAGGATGCCGGCGATCTTGCAGGCGGCCAGGTTGACCGAGGCCATGATGATGACGTTGAAGAAGAAGCCGAGATAGACGGCGCGGAAGCCGCGGACGGCCATAGCGGCCTTGCCGGAATAGCGGAGTTCGTAGAATTCAAGGTCGGTGAGGACGCCGGAGCGGCGCCAGAGCCGGGCGTAGAAAAAGACCGTCGAGACGCCGGTGAGGGTGAACGCCCACCATTGCCAGTTGCCGGCGACGCCCTGGGTGCGGACGAAGTTCGTCACCAGATTGGGTGTATCACTGGAGAACGTGGTCGCCACCATCGACAACCCGGCAAGCCACCACGGCACTGAGCGGCCGGAGGCGAAGAACTCGGTTGTGTTCTTGCCCGAGCGCTTGCCGAAAAACAGTGCGGGGATGAAACAGATGGCGACCGAAAACAGCGCGATGGCCCAATCCAGTGTAGTGAGGTGCATAAGGTCCTGACCGTATGAAGATAACGCAGTCAGGACCCGCGTTGGGGAATGGGCCGGACCGGGGTGTCAGAACTGCAGGCGCGTGGCGCGGTCCACCTGGCGGCCGTAGTTTTCAAACCAAGTCATGAGTCCTGGGATGCCGCGGACCACATCGGCGTAGAGCGGGCCGAAGACGGGCAGCCGTTCGACGACTATCGCCGCGGCCTCGGCCAGAGCGGTGCGGGCGCGGCCGTCAGTGCTGTTGCTGACCTTGTTGAACAGAGACAGGTAGCCGTGGACGCTGCCGGCATAGCCGCACCACTTGCTCAGCAGGCCGCCGAGATTGGCGCCGGTCTTGCCCGAGCCGCCGAGCAACGCCCAGACTTTCGGCGTGGCCAGGCCAAGCACTTTGCCGGAGTAGTCGAGTTCCTTGGCCAGGCGGTCCCACTGGCCGGCATCCTTGATGCGTTTTAAGTCGCCCTGGTACTTGCTGTACTGACTGTATGAGCTGACCTGGGCGACCTGCGCCGAGACCTCGCGGCCGCGCTTCTCGATCTCCGAATAGAAGGCGAAGACGCCCTGAGGCACGTTGCAGTAGCCCTTCCAGCCGTTCCATTCGTCGTGCTTCCAGTAGCCCTTGTTTTTAACGAGGTCCTGGAAGACGAACTTCAGGTCGGAGCCGACCCAGAAATCGCCCGCCGAGAGCAGGTCCATCTGGATCTTCCATTTCAGGTCGTTGACCGCCTTGATGGCCTCGGGCGACCGGCCCGATCCGCTGATGTTCATCGACGCCTGCCAGGCGTTGTAGTAGAACTTAAAGGCGCCGTTCATCACCTGCGCAGTCATCTGTTTATTGCGCTGCATGGACGGCGCCAGGATCTTGTCCGGCGTGATCCAGGCGCATTTCGTGCCGTAGTGGAAACTCTCCCAATTGGACATTGTGCATCCTTCCCTAAAGGGGTATGCGTAAGACGAGAGCGAAATGCCTCACGCATCCGCGGGGATAACGGCTGTGCGAGACTGGTGGCGAATGAGCGGCGCTGAGCAGGAGCCGAAGCCGGGAGTTGACCTGACACTGATCCGGTGGATGCTGTCTCTGACTCCCGACGAGCGCCTGTCTGTGGCCGAAGACTATATCAACGACATCGAGGCATTGCGGAATGCATGGAAGGCTGCTCGCCAACCTGAAGGTTCTGGCCGAACAGAAGGTTAAGTTCGCCGTCGTCGGCGGGATCGGGGCGATGCTGCAAGGGTGTCCGTTGTCAACCCTCGATCTCGACATTGTGCACGAGCGCAGCCCCGAAAACATCGCCCGTCTCATGCAGGCGCTCGATAGCGTGGATGCCGTGTACCGTACTCAGCCTGCCAGGAAACTGCGCCCTTCCGCTGAGGCGCTGTCCGGACCAGGGCATCACCTTCTGCTGACACGGAATGGCCCTTTGGATGTTCTCGGAGAGATCGGAGACGGCCACGGCTACGGGGAACTGGAAGCGTTCAGCGACGAGATCATTCTGGGCGGGGACACTGCCGTCCTTGTCCTCCGCCTGGAGTGGATCATCCGGACGAAGGAGGAAGTGGGCGGCGTGAAGGACCTCGCGACACTTGATCTACTTCGCGCATCGCTCGCGCAACAGAAGAAGCACGCTTCAGGCGAGGCTGATTCTGAGTAGTTGAGCACGGACGGTGAGGCTCACCGCGAGGACGGCTTCGACCAGTTCGCCGTCGAGCATCAGCAGCGAGGGTTCGGCCACGCGGATCTCCGCCGTGCGGAACTGAACATGGCGCGCAGGCCGCCAGAGGCCCAGGCCGGTGACCTCGGAGAGGTTGTGCAGGGTTTGCGAGAGGTAATCGGCGTCGAGTTCCAGCACGTCGGCGAGGCCGTCGTCGATTCGCGCTTCTCGGATCGCGGTGAAGCCGCCGACGTGGCGGGTGTTGTTGACGAGGATGCCGCGAAGGCGCCGCGGCGGGGCCGGTGCGCCGTCGTAGGAGATTTCCAGATCGACCGGCCGGGGCACGGTCAGCAGGCCTGCCGCGGCATAGCTCAGGCGCCGCAGAAGCCGCAACCGCTCGGCTTTCGATGTCACCCTGGAGGGATATCCGAACGCCACCGACGAGGCGCACAGCCGGACGAACTCATCGCCGGATGCGGGCCGGATGTGGGCTTCCAACATGTCGATGGCGGCGAACTCGCCGGGCTTGGAGCGGCGCCGCAGATCGCGCGCCAAGGCGTTGCCGCGGCCGCGGGGCGAGAGTATGACAGCCTGGCCGCGGTAGACCGGCGAGTTGATGGCGTGGAACAAGGCGCCGTCGCCGCCGGCGATGTGCAGGATGTCGTCGTTCGCGGGCATGAAAAAGGGAAGGACCCGGATGAGTCCTTCCCGTGGATTGTAGTCGATTCGAAATCTACTTGTCGCTGAGGGCCGCCACGCCCGGCAGCACCAGGCCCGACAGGTACTCAAGCGACGCGCCGCCGCCGGTGGAGATGTGGCTGATCTTGTCCGACAGGCCGGTATTCTTGAGTGCCTTCTCGGAATCGCCGCCGCCGACCACCGACAACGCGCCGGAGCCGGCCACAGCCTGCGCCACGGCCACCGTGCCGGCGTCGAAGGGCTTCTTTTCGAACACGCCCATGGGGCCGTTCCAGATGATGGTCTTGGCGGCGCCGAGCACGGCGGCGAAGGCCTCGCGGCTGGCCGGGCCGATGTCCATGCCCATCTTGCCTTCGGGGATCACGGTGACCACTTCGTTTGGCGCGTTTTCGGCGAACTCGGCGGCCACGACGTGATCGCAGGGCAGCATCAGTTTGTCGCCGGCCATCTCAAGCAGCGACTTGGCGAGTTCGACCTTATCCTCTTCCACCAGGCTCTTGCCCGTGGGTTCGCCTTTGGCCTTCATGAACGTGTAGGCCATCGCGCCGCCGATCAGCAGCTTGTCAACGAACTTCAGCAGGTTTTCGATCACTTCGATCTTGTCCGACACCTTCGCTCCGCCCAGGATGCCGACGCAGGGGTGCTCGGGCGCGGCGGTGCATTTCTCGAGGTACTGGAGTTCCTTCTCCATCAGCAGGCCGGCGGCGGCGGGTTTGAGGAAGGTGATGATGCCTTCGGTGGAGGCGTGGGCGCGGTGGGCGGTGCCGAAGGCGTCGTTGACATACACTTCGCCGAGCTTCGCCAACTGCTGGGCGAATTCAGGGGCGTTCTTCTCTTCCTCGGCGTGATAGCGGAGGTTTTCAAGCAGCAGGACCTCGCCGGGCGCGGGCAGCATCGCCTCCACTTCGGCGCCGATGCAATCGGGAGCGAAGGCTACAGGCTTGCCGAGCAGTTCGGCGAGCCGCGCGGCCGCGGGCTTCAGCGACATTTCCGGGTTCATCTTGCCCTTCGGGCGGCCGAGGTGCGAGGCCAGCACGAGGCCGGCGCCCTGTTCGAGGGCGTATTTGATGGTCGGCAGGGCGGCTTTGATGCGCTTGTCCGAGGTGATTTCCTGCCCGGCATTGGCCAGGGGCACGTTGAAGTCGACGCGCATGAAGACGCGTTTGCCTTTGATGTCGAGGTCGCGAATGGATAGTTTTGCCATGGTAGGAATGAGTCCCTTGCTATATAAGATCGTATCATCCGAAGCTGGAAATACGCCGGGCGGGGTCAACCATTCGGGCGCGTCGCGCGTCCTGATGAGAATAGGAGCAAACGACTCGATGCATACACTGAAACTCGCCGTTCTCGCACTTTCTCTGGCCGCTTCGGCCTGTCTCGCACAGCCGCCGGGAGGCTATGGCGGACGCGGAGGAGGCCGCGGCGGGTCGGCGGGCGGCTATGGGAACCCGGCGGTTGCCGCCGATGCGGCAGAGAAGAGAATCCTGGACGCAGCGGCGAGTGTGGACCGGTATCTGAGCGTGCCCGAAGCAGACGGCAGGCTGATCCGGTTGCTGACTGAATCCATCGGCGCGAAGCATGCCGTGGAGATCGGGTCGTCGACGGGATACTCAGGGCTTTGGTTCGCGCTGGGGTTGCGCAAGACGGGCGGGCGGCTGACGACGTTTGAATACGACAAGGGCCGGGCCGCGACAGCCAGAGAAAACTATCGCAAGGCCGGCGTGGATTCAATCATTACGCTGATCGAGGGCGACGCCCACGAGAACGTCAAACAACTGAAAGGCCCCATCGACATCGTCTTCATCGACGCCGACAAGGAAGGCTATGCCGATTACCTCGCCAAAGTGCTGCCGCTGGTGCGGCCGGGCGGACTGATCCTGGCGCACAATATCGGCAGCGTCCAGCAGAACCCGGAATACATGAACGCCGTGACGTCGAATCCGAATCTTGAAACCATCCGCCTGAACGGCGAGATGGCCGTCACGTTAAAGAAGCGCTGATCAGGGCGCGGGCGCGGCGAGGGTGTAGCTGAACGGCGAGCGAGCGGTTTTTCCGTTCTGCGTCTTTTCGAGCGTGATGGTGAGCGAATCGCCCTGGCGGAGGAATTCGAGCCGCGTGCCGTCCTTTTCGAGAAGGAACACGGCGTGGTTCGGCGAGAGTTTCTCCAGCGTCCAGACCAGAGGGGCGTCCTTTTCCTCGCGGGCGATGAGGCCGTGGCTGAAGTGGCGCATCACCAGGACGGGCCCGGTTTCACGCTGCTCGAAGGCCATGAACTCGGTCATGCGGGTCTTGCCGCCCGAGACGATGCGGAACATGCCGATCATGGCGTCGCCCGAAGGTTTCGACCACACTTCTTCGATTGCGGTTGCGCCTCCGGGGCCTTTCCAGTGGCCGGCGACAAAGGCGAGGTCGTCGAGTTGAGGCGGGGCCACCAACAGCGCGAGCACGGCGAGAACCGGGATGGACATAGGTAATCAGTGTAGGCGAACGCGGCAGGATTCGTTAGCACTTATTCGCGGAAGATCTGGATGATGAGGCCGGGATCGGACTGGTCGTCGCGGGGCGATGCCGACTGCCCCACCTTGTTGATCAGATCTCCGGGAATCACCATCGTGCTGCCAGCCAGGTTGACGCGTTCAGTAATGTCTTCGGCCTTGTCCGAGGCCAGATCCTGGGCCATGACGCGCATGGCGGGCGGCGGTGCGACAAGGTCGAGGGTGAGGCTTCTGAACCGCCCGAAGACGCCGATCGGGCGCATCGGGTCCTCCACTTCGACGCTGACATCGGCCTCGCCATAGACCACGCCGCGGCCGGCGAACACCCGCGGCAATGCGGCCACGGCGGTGGCGCCGTTGGGGTGTCGCGAAGAGACGATGAAAGGCATTGTTCCTTCGGAGGAGACCGCGGGGAGCGTGGTATTGCGCGCAACACGCGCCGGAGCGCCCTGCCTGACCATGAGGCCGGCCGCGCCAGCGTCGACGGTGTCGCCCGCGCCGAGCCGCCAATCGTCTTCAAGCCGGACTCCATCGAGATCGGTCTTTGTGTAGCCGACCGGCCAGGGTGGCGCGATCCTCTGCCAGCGCAACGCCCTGACCACTTCGGTGGTCCTGTAGCGCAACAGCCGAGGATCAGGGCTGCCGTCGGCGGGCGGGCGCAGCGCCGGATGGCGCATCACGCCCATCGTGCAGCCCAGGGCGGCCGCCATGTAGGCCTCGTCCTCGCAATTGAGCAGGAAGTCGTTGCCGCGGTCGCCGCCGCCGCGCAACAGAAGTTCGGCCACGCGGTCGAGCGTGGTCGGTATCGCCAGTTGAGGCGTGGTCTCACCGGTCCTGAAGACGCGGCTGAAGGCGGCGATCTCCAGCGCAGTCTCCAGAATCTGTCCCTGGTCCCAGGTCCGGAAACGGCCGCTACCCGTCATGGCGTGCACGCTTCCGGGATTGATCTGGTCGTTCAGCGGACCCCAAGGAAAGGAATTCTCAATCACCAGATTCGGCGCTTCCCCGGAGGCCAGTTCCGAGAGATCCCGCTGCGCCCGTACGTCCAGCCGCCCCCGCGACGCCAGTTTCCAGTACAGGACTCCCGACTGGTGACCCGCACGCAGTTGGTCTCTGAAGTACAACTCCGAGGCCATGCCGGCGGGCGCTATCACCGAGGCCGTGATACCCAGACCCTTCCAGCCGAGGAGTCGAAGTCTATCCGACAGTTTTGCCAACCTCTGGCTGGCGCCTCCGGTGAGGGAAGGAAACTTGGCCTCGCTGATTTCCATCCAACCGGACGACTGAAAGCCGGAGGATGCGGCTGAACCGGGGGCCTGATTCCAGCCGCGGTCAAGCAGCAGGATCATGTCGCCGTGGACCGCTTTGAATGCCTGCGCCCAGCCCTCGGGACCGAACAGATTCGACTCGGTCAGCCGGTCCGCCGCCACATCCGGGCGCGCAAAGGCCTCGCGCCGCCTGGAGACATCGGGATCGCCCAACCGCTGCACGCCCCAGGTGGACCAGTAGCTTGGGGTCGGGCACGGCGAGTCGGGAACCAGGTTCTCTGGTACACGACCGCCCCGGCACCCAGGCAGCGCGAGTGCGGCTCCGGCGGCCAGCAGGTCTCGGCGGCGAAGGCTCATTTCAACTTCGAGAAGTCAGTGCCCCTCATCATGACCGAGACGACTTTGTCGACGATCTTGCCGTCCTTCTCCGATTCAGTGCGCGCTTTGACCCAGGCGGGATCGGCCCGGAAGGCGTCAAACGACTTCTTTGCGGCTGCCTCGGATTCGTGCGCCAGGATGTAGATGAGCGTGTTGCCCGCGCCTTCCTGGCCCTCCACGGGAACCCAATAGCCGATGTTGGTCATGCCGTGCTTTTCGAAGAGTTTCGTCGTATGGTCGCGGAAGCGGGCCAGCAGGTTGGGCAGGCGGCCCGGCAACGTGTGGTACGTCCGCATTTCGAACACGCGGCCTGTGGACTGGGCCTGGGCGGCGGCAGGCAGCGTGGCTGCGAGCGCCATGAACTGAGTGCGAGTCATGCGGACTATGTTAACGATGTCCCCGGCTGTATTCAATTGGGGACTGCCAAAAAACCTCAATCCTGTATTGAGAACGCGAGGTAGGACCCGCCAGATACGTTCCCCCACTTGCCGCCGCCGGCGCCGATGACGACATATTGCCGGCCGTTCACCATATAGGTCGCCGGCGAGGCGTTGCCCGCCGCGGGCAGTTCGTACTCCCACAGCAGCTTGCCCGTCCGCTTGTCATAGGCGCGGAACTTGCGGTCGGCGTTGGTGGCGGCGATGAACAGCAGTCCGCCGGCCGTGACCACGCCTCCGCCGTAGTTCTCCGAGCCGGTGTCTTTCATGCCCTGTACAGCCAGGGCGGGGATTTCGCCGAACGGGATCCGCCAGGTGTATTCCCATGTGTCCACGTTCAACGCGCTGAGCGTGCCCCAGGGCGGCGCCAGCGCCGGGTAGCCGTCGGGGTCGGTGAAGCGGATGTAGCCGTCGAGGTTGTATTTGAGCCAGTAGGGGTTTTCGGCGGGCAACGTGACGGCGGCGTCCTGGCCGGTCAGAAGAAACCGGGCGAGGGCTTTCGCTGTGTCTTCGCTGTAGTGCGCGAAACCGGGCATGCGGCCGGCGCCTTTGCGGATGACAGAGGCGACCGACGGTTCGTTTGTGCGGGTGGCGAGGCTGGTGAGGGCGGGGAACTCGGG
>JACZJQ010000329.1 GCA_014860455.1 Bryobacteraceae bacterium
AGGATCGTCGATAGCGACAAGGGCGGGCGGGTGAAGGGCCTCGCCACAATGTCCCTTCAGATGACCCGACTGCACACCGCCAGCGGCGGTTCCGTCGACATTTCGACCAGCACCATTACTCATGCCGCAAACACCACTAAGAAGAAGGACGCAGTGAAGATCGGAATCGGCAGTGGGGTGGGCGCGGCGATCGGAGCCATAGCAGGGGGAGGCAAGGGCGCTGCCATCGGCGCTGCCGCAGGCGCAGGCGCCGGAACAGGCGCGGTGCTTGCCACCCATGGTGACTCCGCCGGCTTCCCTAGCGAAAGCGTGCTGCACTTTACGCTGCGCTCGCCCGTCAGAGTCGCAGGAATAAGGTAGGGTCACCTCCGAACAGTTTTACTCGATTTCGCGCCATCTCGGGTATTTCCTGTTTAGGATGCCCTCGATCCAGACCGGCAGAGACGCCATGATCACCTGGATGAAATAGCCCGCGTTGCCGATCACCCCGGTGAGTGGTGCCGTCAATACGATGAGCACTCCGTCGCCGTTGGATGCCATGGCCCGAGGGGCCGCCCCCCGCCATTGAAGCTCTGTGCCGCTTCTTCAATAATCATCCACTCGGACTATCCGTCTCCTCAATATCTGGGAAGCAGGCACCACACTCCTCTATCCAACTTAGGTGCGATGAGGCGTGGCTGCATTTCGCAATCCAACCGTTAGCAGTAATGCCGTGTGACGGTTTTGGCACCCGGCGCTCCCCCCGTGCATACACTGCCACGCTGTACCCCTCCCAGGAGTGGAAGAACAAGCCGAACCCATATTGCTTCATCGCCCAACTTGGAGGCGCTCTGCCTTTCCACCTCCACCAACCGCCTCTCACGTTGCTGCAAGTTGTCTATTCTTGCTCTGCTCCTCAATCCCAGCCATGCACATGACAACTGACCACTAATGGTCACATGACCACGACTGGTCAGGCCAGGAGGCTGCCGCGACACGGGCCTGAGTGGCCGCTGGAGCCCGAACGGCCCGCCTGTTTGCCGGAGGGACACTCGGCCCGGCTGACAACCGCCATAGCCGGCAATGGCGGATTGCGTGCAGTAAGGGAAGACGGTCGTCCAAACAGCGATGAGCCGAAGGAGGCCTCAGATAACTCGCTGATCAGGCGCGAAGGCATGGCATTCAAGACGAAGGAGGTCAAGATATGGCCGGTTGGACGATTCTGTATGCACTCATCGCTGCCACAGGGAGCGCTCTCCCTTTGACTGGCATTCAGTCAGTCGTAGCTCAGGCAGCAAGTCTTCTGTTTACTCTCCTATTCATGATTTCTGTACTAACCCGGCTGATTCGGGCTCGTGCCCGCTAAACTCTGCCGGACGAACGCCAACATGATAGCCAAGCCGGCGCGGTTAGTGTTTGCTTTCTATTCGGCGGCGGGCGAAGAACCCGAGCGGGCGTTTTGCGCGTTGAGGGCGATCAGGCGGAGAGGACTCACGTTGCTGCGGGCGGATGGCAGCGTCAGCGGTGTGCCCGTTGAGGCACGGTACGCGGCTCTCCGGCTTGAAGGCGAGTCGGCGATCATAGCCAGGGCCAAGGGATCCAGCGTTCAGTCCATCGTGAAGCAACTGCGGCTGACAGGCTCACCCGCAATATTCGTGCTTCATCCGGACCTCGATCATCCCACAACGCCAGGCGAGACGAGCGGGAAACCGCAGACCCACAGATCTTCGATCCTCACACGCCTGAAGGAAGATCAGCTCATCTTGGACGCGTCACGCAGCGAACTGCTGGAAGCGGCACGGCTGGATCACGCGCTCCCGGCGGCTGCCGAGTGGATCATCGACAACGTGTACCTGCTCCGCACTCAGATCGCGGAGGTGCGGCGAAACCTTCCGCGCGACTACCCGAAGATCCTTCCTTCACGCAATCCCGACTTCGGACATCCCCGGGTGTACGAAATCGCCCGCGAACTGGTGAGCAGCGCCGAATTCGCCGTCGACAGCGAGAACATCGCAGCTCATCTTGCCGACTCCCAGAAAGCTAAACCGCTCACCGTGGCGGAGTTGTGGTTCTTCCCTACCCTGCTTCGCGTGGCGTTGATCGAAGGCTTGACGCAACTGGTTCTGCAGGTGAACCGTGCACAACAACTTCGGGAAGCGGCGTATCTGTGGGCGAACCGGCTGGGCGCAGCGGCGCGGCTGGACGCAACGGCGCTGGAGCGCGCACTGCTGCTCATGGAGAATGCGACCTATGCGCTTCAGCCGTATTTCGTCAGCTCGCTCGTGGAGCAACTCCAGGACGAAGACAGTGCGCTGACGCCGGTACAGCGCTGGGTCGAAGACAGACTCGCTATCCGGCTGACGGAGTTGGTGAGGAACGAACACAGCCGCGAAGCGACGGAGAGGTTGACGACGGCCAATGCTTTCGAGAGTCTACGGACGCTCTCGCGGATCGATTTCACCGAGATCTTCGAGGCCACCAGTGTGGTGGAGGCGGAACTCCGCCGTGATCCCGGCGGCGTTTATACCCGCAGCGACTTCGTAACCCGCGATCGCTGCCGCCGGGTGGTCGAGCGACTTGCCAGGCGTTCCAAATGGGAAGAGGTGGCTGTGGCAAGGCGTGCGGTTGCCCTGGCTGCGGCGGCCTCCGATCCCCGGTTCGGCCACGTGGCTTATTTCCTGATCGATGAAGGCATTGCAGAGCTGGAAGTTGACCTTCAAGTCGCGCTGCAGTTCAGCACCAGGGTTACCCGCACTGTCCGGCAGAATGCCGTGCCCATTTATCTGGGCGGGATCACCGGCCTCACGGCATGCCTGCTGGCACTCTCGCTGGCTTTCGCATGGGAGGCCGGGGTTCGGCATGAGTATTTGTTGGCGGCCCTGGGTGTACTGGCGCTGTTCCCGCTGAGTGAGATGAGCATCCAGATCGTCAATGCCCTGGTGATCTCGTTGTTGCCTCCCGATCCGCTTCCGAAAATGGATTTTCGCAAAGGCGTGCCGCCCGAGGAGGCCACGCTCATCGTGGTGCCGATGATGCTCACGTCGGTCGAGACCATTCGAAGTGAGATCGAGAAACTGGAAGTGCGCTTCATCGCCAATCAGTCTTCCAACGTGTACTTCAGCCTCTTTTCCGATTTCACCGACGCAGAGGAGCCCACAGACCCAAATGACGCTGTACTGGTGGAGACGATCAAGCAGGGGATAGACAACCTGAACACGAGGTATCCTGGCGGACGTTTCCTGCTGTTTCATCGACAGAGAGAGTGGTCCGAGAGCGAACAGTTCTGGATAGGGCGCGAGCGAAAGCGCGGCAAGATCGAGGATTTGAACGCGTACCTTGCAGGTGAAGGATCGGCGGAGATCCTGCTGGCCGGACATCTTCCTCTTACCATCCGTTACGTAATCACGCTGGATTCCGATACCCAACTTCCACCCGGAACCGGTCGCCGGATGATCGAGACCATCGCCCATCCGTTGAACCGGGCTGAAATCGATCCGGTCACGCGCATCCGGAAGCGTGGGTTCACCGTGATTCAGCCGCGCGTCAGCATCGCGCTTCCTGGCGCCACAGTGACGCGGTTCACCCGTGTCTTCGCAGATTCGATGGGCATCGATCCCTACTGCCAGTGGGTTTCCGATGCCCACCAGGACCTGTTCGGAGAGGCTGCTTTCCACGGCAAGGCCATCTATGATGTCGCCGCCTTCCGTGCGACTGTCGGCGGCCGCTTTCCCGCGGAGACGATCCTGAGCCACGATCTGATCGAGGGTGCTCACGCGGGCGTTGGCCTGGCAGCAGACATTGAGTTGTTCGAGAACCTGCCGCTCGACTATGTCGGCTACTGCAAGCGCGCCTATCGCTGGATTCGCGGAGACTGGCAGATCGCACCCTGGATCCTGCCGCAGGTTCCGGCGCCCGGCGGCGGCAGTGTGCCGAATCCGCTCAGCGCGATTAACCGGTGGCGCATTCTTGACAATCTTCGACGAAGCCTGGTGCCGGTGGCTTCGCTGCTGTTGCTCCTGTTCGGCTGGCTGATTTCCGCGGCGCCGGGAGTCTGGAGCCTGGTGGTGGGGCTGGCCGTGGTGATCCCAACCTTGGCGCCGCTGCTCGACCGGTTGGCTCGACAACTGCAGGGGAGAGTGAACCGTTGGCACGGCGCGAGCGCCGAATTTGTACGTGCCCTTGTCGGCATCGCGTTCCTCCCACACCAGGCATGGCTTTCCGTGGATGCCATCGTGCGGGTCGCATACCGCCGCCTGGTGAGCCGCCGCCGTCTGCTTGAGTGGCAAACCGCGGAGACGGCGAACTCATCTGTCCTGGAGCAAATCGGACCCACCTTCCAGCAGTTGTTGGTGATCTCCGCCCTTTCGGTCCTGGTGATGATCCTACAGGGCATTGAGGGCGCCTTCATCCCCACGGGAGCCTTTCTCTCGTTGTGGATCATCTCACCCGCGCTGATGCGGTGGCTCGGCCAGCAGGCGCCCAAGGACGCGCGACGGGCGCTCACCAGGGTGGATGCCAGGTATCTGCGAATGCTGGCCCGCCGCACGTGGCGTTACTTTGACGATCTTGTGGGCGACGAATCGAACTGGTTGCCGCCAGACAATTCTCAACTTGCGTTGCGGGTGGAAGTCGCCCAGCGTACATCTCCGACCAATATCGGACTGTGGCTCACTTCCGCGCTGGCTGCAACCGATTTCGGGTACCTGACGATCGACGATTTCCTCCAACGCCTGGAACGCACCGTGGCGACGCTGGGGAAGCTTGAGCATTATGAAGGCCATCTCCTGAACTGGTACAACACCAGGACGCTGGAGCCGCTGTTGCCCCGCTATGTCTCGACGGTGGACAGCGGCAATCTCCTGGCGAGCTACTGGGTGCTCAAGAGGGGCTGCGAAGACCTGATGCGGCGCCCGCTGATAAGCCACGCATGCGTGACTGGTGTGCATGACACGTTGTCGATCCTTCGCGATGCCAGCGGCTGGGATACGCTTATCGCGACCCCGATTCAGGAACTGCATCACTTGCTGCGCCGGAAGGTGGACGGGCATCACCTGCTGAGCCGATTGAGCCTGAGCGCGAATGCAATTCAACAACTGAAGGACACAAACCGCTGGCAGGATCCGTCCGATGAACGAACCTATTGGGTCTCGCGCCTGACGATGGAGCTCGGTTCGAGGAAGCAGACCATTGAGAAGTATCTGCGATGGATGCAGACGCTGACGCTGCCGCCGGATTCGTTCGTCGAAAGTCTGGGAGACGATGCCGTCAAGCTCCGCCGAAAGGCGCTTCGTTCCATTCCGTCCCTGTTGGACTTTGCCTCCGGCGGTCCACCGTCGCTCCAGGCGGTTCTTGCCCTGCGCGAGCGCCAGGGATTGCGGCCGGAGGCGCGAGGATGGCTCGACCAGGTTGCAGCAGAGTTCGCAGAGTCGCAAAAACAGGCAGCTGAGACCGCCGGGCGGCTGCACACACTCGGAGCCGCGTTTGAGGATTTCGGAGCCGCTATCAACATGGGGTTCCTGTACGACCGGAGCCGGAAGTTGTTTGGTGTGGGGTATGCGATCGGCGGCCCGGCGGTGTTCACCAGCCACTACGACCTCCTGGCTAGCGAGTGCCGTTTGGCGAGCTTCGTAGCGATTGCCAAAGGCGACGTCCCCGTTGACCACTGGTTCGCACTGGCAAGGCCGCGTGTCCTGGTGCCGGACGGCCGGCAGGCGCTGCTCTCATGGAGCGGCACCATGTTCGAGTACCTGATGCCGCTGATATTCATGCGAACCTATGACAATTCCCTGTTGGATATGGCGTGCCGGGAGGCCGTGCGGCAACAGATCTCGTATGGGCGGGAGAACGGCTTACCGTGGGGCGCGTCAGAGTCGGCGTTTAGTGCCCTGGATGCCAATCAGGTGTACCAATACAGGGCCTTCGGTGTGCCTGTCCTGGCGTTGAAACCGGCATTGGAAGGACACCAGGTGATTGCGCCTTACGCGACGGTGCTCGCGTTGCTCGTGGATCCGGTGCAAGCAATCGTCAACCTGAGAAAGCTGGAAGACCACCAAATGGCCGGCGCGATGGGCTTCTATGAGTCGATCGATTTCAGCATCGAAAAGCAGGAAGGCGGGGATCGTGGCGTCCCGGTCTACACCTACATGGCGCATCACCAGGGCATGAGCCTTACGGCGCTGGACGATGTGCTGCACAACGAAGTGATGCGGCACCGCTTCCACGGAGATGTGCGGATCCGCGCCATGGAGGTACTGCTGTTTGAATGCACTCCGATTACATATCCTCCCGCCGAGGAGTTGGGCACCGGACCGGCGCCGATCAAGGCTC
The DNA here is from genome assembly GCA_014860455.1 of Bryobacteraceae bacterium. Classification (GTDB taxonomy): domain Bacteria; phylum Acidobacteriota; class Terriglobia; order Bryobacterales; family Bryobacteraceae; genus PNKE01. The sequence continues at coordinate 6,307 of JACZJQ010000329.1, forward strand.
TGACAAAAGATCCCGCTGAACGCATCTGGCCGGAAGAGACAGCGGTCCCTCGCGTCAACATCCAGGGCAACGGACGTTACGCAATCATGCTTACCAACTCAGGCGGAGGGTACAGCCACTGGTACGGCTTCGACGTGACGCGCTGGCGGTCCGACGCCACAATCGATTCCTGGGGCAGCTACATCTACATCCGCGACGTGCGGTCGGGCGAAACGTGGGCTGCGTCTTACCAGCCGCTGGCCGAAGAGGCAGGCGAGAGTTCGGTTCGCTTCGCCCCGGATCGCGCGGAGTTCCAGCGCCGTTGTTTAGGCATCGAAACGCTGCTGGCGGTGACTGTTGCCCCCGACGACGATGTCGAACTGCGACGCCTGACGGTCACCAATCGTTCCATGCGCAGCCGCGAACTGGAACTGACAAGCTACGCGGAACTCGCCATGGCGCCGCATCGCTGGGACACTTCACACCCGGCTTTCGCGAAACTGTTCGTTCAGACTGAGTGGCAGGCCGATGGTGTTCTGATCGCGCACCGAAGACCCCGAAATCCGGAGGATGCGGAGATTTGGACGGCCCACTTCCTGGTTGGGCCGTCCCAGGATCTGCAATTCGAAACGGACCGTTCCGGGTTCCTCGGACGCGCCCACACTCCGGCGGCCCCGGATGCGCTCAACGCCAGGCTCTCAGGTTCAGTGGGCACTGTTCTGGATCCCATTTTCAGCCTGCGATGCCGCGCCACTCTTGAGCCGCGCGACCGGAGGGAAATCACTTTTATCACGGCTGCAGCTGCCTCACGCGAAGCCCTGGCCACACTCATTGAGAACTTCCGCCGTCCTGAAACTGTCGGCAGGGCATTCGAAATGGCGTGGACGCGAGCCCAGCTCGAGTTTCGATACCTTGGAATCGGACCGGCGGTGGCGCATCGCTACCAGGAACTCGCCGGTCATATGCTGTTCCCCAGCGCCGCCTTGCGTCCGCCCAGTGACCGGCTCATGAAGAACCGCCTGGGGCAAACAGTCCTCTGGAAATACGGAATTTCAGGGGACATGCCAATGTTGACGGTGACCATCTACTCGGAACGGCAATTGATGATTGTTCGCGAGTTGCTCACGGCGCACACTTACTGGCGGCTGAGAGGATTTCATGCCGATCTCGTGATTCTGAATCAGGAGAGCCCCAGTTACGATCTTCCTCTGCATCAGCAGTTGGTTCGACTGATTGAAGCGCACTCGGCCGAAACAGGGTTGGACCGGCCGGGCGGCGTCTTCCTGCGCGATGGCCATAGCATCCCGGAAGAGCACCGCAACTGTATTCTGGCGGCTTCCAGCGTCGTACTGAGTGGCGCACGCGGTCCGCTGCACCAACAACTGGCGGCGCCTGGAGAGAAGCCCTCCGCGCCGTTCTTTGTCCCTCCGGGCGGCGAGGAAGAGCCTTCGGCGCCACTGCCATTTCTGGAACTGCCGTATTTCAACGGGCTGGGCGGTTTCACTGCCGACGGGCGCGAATACGCGATCTATCTGACTGCCGGCTGCAACACGCCCGCTCCCTGGGCCAATGTGCTGGCCAATCCTGAATTTGGCTGCGTGGTTACCGAGAGTGGGCTGGGTTTCACGTGGTGTGGAAACAGCCAGTCAAATCGATTGACTCCCTGGCACAACGACCCCGTGAGCGACCCGCAATCGGAGGCGATATACATCCGCGACGACGAGACTGGGACTGTGTGGACGCCCACGCCTCTGCCCATCAGGGAACAGGACGCCTATCGCGCGCGGCATGGACAAGGCTCGACTGTATTCGAGCACAATAGCCATTCAATCGAGCAGGAGTTGACGGTCTTTGTTCCCATGAGCGATGACGATGGCGACCCGGTGAAGGTCTGCCGACTGCGTCTCCGCAATGGTTCGACCCGGACACGGCACCTGACGATCACCTACTTCGCCGAGCTGGTGTTGGGAACTGCGCCCGATGAGATGGAACGCCATGTCCGCACTCAGTTTGACGAAGAGAGCGGCGCCTTGCTGGCGACGCAGACATGGATGGGCGACTCAGCCGGCGGTGTGGCCTTTGCCGCATCCAGTCCTCGCGCGGCAACTCATTCGGGCGACCGGACCCAGCTCCTTGGGCGTGACGGATCCACCGCAAAGCCCGGCGCTCTCGGCCGCTCACGTCTGGACAATCGCACCGGCGCTGGTGTCGATCCGGCGGCCGCGTTGCAGCTGACACTCACGCTCCTGCCGGGCGAGCAGAACGAAGCAGTGTTCCTGCTGGGCGAGGTTGGGACTGTCGAACAAGTGCGCGCGCTCGTGGCCCGCTATCAGAAGGGTTCGGGGGTGGAAGCCGCGCTGGTTCAGACCCGCGAATGGTGGGATACGAAACTGAGCGTTGTCCAGGTGCACACGCCTCAGCTCTCGACCGACTTCCTGTTGAACCGCTGGCTGCCCTATCAGACTCTATGCTGCCGCTTCTGGGCGCGATCTGCCACATATCAATCGAGCGGCGCGTTCGGCTTCCGGGATCAACTGCAGGATGCGATGGCGCTGGTCTACGCCTTTCCCGAACTGACGCGCAGGCACATCCTGACAGCCGCGGCGCGCCAGTTCCTGGAAGGGGACGTACAGCACTGGTGGCATCCCGATAGCGGCGCAGGCGTGCGCACCCGGTGTTCTGACGACCTTGTCTGGCTTCCGTACGTGGTAGCGCACTACGTCAGAGTGACCGGAGATACTACCATCCTCGATGCTGAAGCACCTTTTCTCGAGGGTGAAGATCTTCCCCCTGGCGAGCAGGAACGCTTCTCCACTCCGCACGTGTCCACCCAGACAGCATCCGTCTGGGAGCACTGTGTGCGAGCCCTGGAAAGATCCTGGCGGTTGGGACCCCACGGGTTGCCACTGTTCGGCTCGGGTGATTGGAACGATGGAATGAATCGTGTGGGTATCGAGGGCCGGGGCGAAAGCGTGTGGCTGGCGTGGTTTCTCTGCGACGTACTGCACTCCTTCGCTCGCCTGGGTGAATCACGCGAATCCGCCGGCGATTCCATCGCCACCTGGCGCCGCCGGGCCGCCAGCCTTTCAGATGCGGTTGAGGGCTCATGCTGGGATGGCGAATGGTATCTCCGCGGGTTCTTCGACAACGGCGCACCGCTTGGTTCTCATACCAACAGCGAAGCAAGAATCGACTCGATTGCCCAGTCCTGGGCCGTCATCTCGGGAGCCGCCGACCCTGAGCGCGCCGCCCTGGCAATGCAGTCAGCCGATCGGCTCCTGCTAGATGAGCAGAATCGCATTATGCGCTTGTTTACTCCTCCGTTCGACCACTCGACACCGCATCCGGGATACATCATGGGGTACCCGCCAGGCATCCGCGAAAACGGTGGCCAGTACACGCACGGCGCGTTGTGGATGGCGTCAGGCTGGGCTCGCCTCGGGCGTGGCGACCGGGCAGTGCGGTTGCTGACTCTGCTCAGTCCGGTCGAGAGCAGCGTCAATCCGAAAATGGTTGCCAGATATCGCGGCGAACCCTACGTGGCCGCAGCCGACGTGTATTCGTCGCCGGATCACCCTGGACAAGCCGGCTGGACCTGGTACACCGGATCGGCGGGCTGGATGTACCGTATCTGGCTCGAAGAAGTGCTTGGCTTCAAGCTCAGCGGCGACACACTGCAAATTGCGCCGGTCATTCCAATGCAGTGGGACGGATTCGAGATACGGTATCGCTATCGATCCACGCAGTACACCATTTCTATCAAGCGCCAGGCCATGGGGGAGTCCTTGATCGAACTGGATGGCCAACCGCTGCCCGGCGGGTTGATCCACCTGACCGATGATGGGGGGACTCACCTGATAACCATCCGGCTTGACGGCGAAGCGGCAGGCGCCGCCCGCGGGCTGAATGACCAGCCATCGGAAGCAAGGCAATCCGTTGCGTCGCTGTCGGGAGCGCCTGGCTCAAAGCACTGAGCCGCCTGACAACCTGGGAGTCACGCGCTTGCAGCTTGACCGGAAGCCCGCAATTTGACGGATAGAGCAGGCCGCTTGAGCCAGCATGATCATCCCGCCAGGTTGTTTCGTATTGCGGTGTTCCACAAGGCGAATGCCCTTCGAGCGGACCACGGAAGGGTTGCCGGTATTCCCCCCAAGACGGCATCAAAGCTCTCTGCGGGAGATCCCGAGCTTGCGCATGAGAGCATTCAGCGTTGTACGCGGCATTCCCAGCCGGACTGCGGCCTTGCTGACCACTCCTCCGCTCTCGCGCAGGACGCGGACGATATGATCTTTCTCCACGCGCTCCAGCGTAGAATCGCCGGCGGGCGTGGAGGCATCCGCCCGGATCTCGGACAATGGCGCGCGCAGGTTCGGACCGCGGGAGAGGATGACTGATCTCTCGATGAAGTTCTCCAGTTCCCGCACGTTGCCCGGCCAAGGCCAGGCCATCAGGGCTTTCATGGTCTCCGACGGGATCTTGTCAATCTGCTTCTTCATTTCTCGGGAGTACTTCTGTGTGAAGTGCCGGGCGAGGATCGGTATGTCCTCCGGGTGGTCGCGCAACGGTGGTGTCGTGATGGGAAACACCTTCAGCCGGTAGTAGAGATCGGTGCGGAACAGCTTGTCGCCCATCATTTGCGTCAGGTTGCGGTTGGTGGCCGCGACAAGCCGGACATCAATGGGAATTGTCCTGGTGCCGCCCAGCCGTTCGAACGCCTTTTCCTGGAGCGCACGCAGGAGCTTGGGCTGCAGATCCAGGGGGATGTCGCCAACTTCATCCAGAAAGAGAGTTCCCCGGTTGGCCAGTTCAAAGCGGCCGATCTTCTGCGACAGGGCGCCGGTGAAAGCTCCCCGCTCGTAGCCGAACAATTCGCTTTCAAGAAGTCCTGTCGGGATGGCGGCGCAGTTCAGCGTAATGAACGGGAAGTTCTTGCGCGGGCTCAGACGGTGGATGGCGCGCGCAACCAACTCCTTCCCTGTGCCGGTTTCGCCGAGGATCAGCACGTTGGCGTCAGTCGGAGCGACCACTTCAAGTTGTCTCAGCACACGCTTGAAAGCCGCGCTTGCGCCGACCATCTCCTCGAAGTTCTGCGTCACTTCGGCATCATCGTCGGTGACGCGCTCATACTGGTCCCGCTCACGCAGATCCTGCACAAAAGTGAGCCAGCGGAACGGAGAGAGTTTCAAAACCGCGGTGGCAACCAGAACCGGGACCCGTGTCCCATCCTTACGGAGCAACTCTTTCTCATAAGGCGTGCAGGCGCCGAATCTCAAGCCCTCCTCGTGCGCCAGGTCATCGAGCATAGCGTATTCAGGAGGAGTGAGATCGGGCCAGTGCAACTCACCTGAAAGCAGCTCTTCACGGCGGTAACCGACCATCGAAAGGAACGCATCATTGGCTTCAGGAACGCGGTCGAACTCACCGGAGACAATTCCTGCGATGCTCGATTCCGCGGGGACCGGGCGGATGCGGGCACGCTTGCGGCGCAGTTTCTCGTCCCTTTCGTGACGTTCGCTGAAGTCGCGCACCACGCGGGCGAACCCTTGCAGTTCTCCGATCTCGTCCCGCAACGCCATAGTGATCGCGTTGGCCCAGAACTGCGATCCGTCCTTCCTGACATGCCAGCCTTCATTGCCGAAATGGCCATCCACTTCGGACCGGTACAACTCCTGTTGCGGGTCCAGAACCGGGTTCTCCTCAACGGGGTAGAGGAATGAGACGTGCTTGCCCGCCACCTCGTCCGCGCTGTAGCCGTAGATGCGCGCCGCGCCGGAATACCAATCCACTACGCGACCATTCACATCCAGCAGGAACAGCGCAAAGTCCTGCACCCATGACGGAATCCGTTCATCGCCGGTGTCCTGAGGCTCCTCGATTTGCCCGGCTTTGGACTTGTCACGCAGGACCAGGAGATGGCGAACGGGGAGCACGTTGCCTTTGGCAACAAACTCCACATCCCACTGGGATCCATCGGGACCGGCCAGCCGGAGAGTGCCCTCATGCTCGCCCTGACCCAGAAAGGTCCGCCAAAGTTCCGAAAGCTGCGGCTTGAAGCCGGGGTCCGCAAAATCGTCGAGCTTCTGCCCGATGATCTTGCCGCGCGGCAGGCCCAGAAGTCTGGCGGCGCCGGCGCTAGCGTCATGGTTATTACGGTCGTTGTCCGCGATCAGGATGGGAACGGAAGGGTGATAGACGATCGCCCGGAACAACAGCTCAAGCTCTCTTGGACCGTGCTCCAGGAGTCAACCGGCGGCGCGTGGCTGTGTGCATGCTGAGGCCAAAACTTCCCCTTATCCCCCCCCGGAACGTGACGAAGCACCAGCCTTTGCCACGGCAATGGGATCGACATCGACGTCATGGAGGTTCGAGGATTCCTCTTTCACGAGGCACCCATTTATCGGATCCGCTAGCAAAAAGTTTAGCCCCTGAAGGCAACAGGCGGAACTGGTCAAATGACCAGTCTTGGTCAAAATGACCAGTCTTGGTCAAAATGACCAGTCCTGGTCAGGCGGTTTCCGGCTTGGAATCGTCAGCATCGAGTCCAGACAGACTCACGAACTGTTTTCCGTGCTCACCATCCGCCCCAGTCTGGCTGAAGCCGGCGTGCGCATTCCGCTTGACATCGGCAACCCGGCCGCGCCAAGAGTAGTTGAGGGCGAAATGGCCACAAAAAGAACGATGACGGCCGGGAGCCAGGATACCGGCGGGAAGCGCCGCCGGAAGGCGCCTGCAAAGGCTCTTCCCGTGACCTCCAAGCTCCCGTTCCTTGTGGTGGGCGTGGGCGCCTCCGCAGGGGGACTGGAGGCGTGTACGGCTCTACTGAGTGAATTGCCGGCCGACATTAGGATAGCGATCGTGGTGGTCCAGCACCTTGATCCGACCCGCAAAAGTTTATTGTGCGAGTTGCTCTCAAGAGTGACCGAGATGCCCGTTGCCGACGTGAAAGACGGGGTTATGCTGGAGCCGTGCCACGTCTATGTGTTGCCTGCCGACAGAGATATGACCGTTCGAAATGGGACGCTGCGACTTTCGAACCGTCAACAATCGGGAGGCAAACACCTGCCCATCGATCGGTTCCTGACCTCTCTGGCAAGTGATCAGAGGAACGGCGCCGTCGGCGTCATCCTGTCGGGAACGGGGTCCGACGGGACAGCCGGCTTGGAGGCCATCAAAGCTGAGGGCGGCATCACCTTCGCCCAGAACCCAAGGTCAGCGCAACATTCCGGCATGCCGGAGAGTGCAATCGACTCAGAGTGCGTAGACTTCATTCTGTCTCCGGTGGAAATTGCGCGGGAGCTCGTGGAGTTGGCGCGTTCACCCCATGAGGAAAGAGCCATATCCATAAAAGCGCCGCAACCGGAGAACGAGGGGGCCGAGGATCTCCACGAGATCCTCCAGATACTCAGAGCCGCTTCAACCATCGATTTTTGTCTCTATAAGGTGGACACGATCCGGCGGCGGGTGGCGCGCCGGATGGCGCTGCACAAGATCGAGAACCTCACGCGGTATGCATTCTACCTGCAGCAGAACCCCACCGAGGTGCAGGCTCTGTGCCAGGATGTCCTGATCCACGTGACGAGTTTCTTCCGGGAGCCGGAAGTCTTCGCGGCGCTGCAGTCCACCGTCTTCCCGAAATTGGCTTCGAGCAAGCCAAAGGGCGAGCCGGTCAGAATTTGGGTGCCGGGATGCGCAACAGGCGAAGAGGCCTATTCGATTGCGATTGCACTGCTGGAGTTTCTGGGCAATCGGGCGGACGATGGCCGATGCCAGGTTTTTGCCACGGATGTCAGTTCAGCCGCCGTTGACAAGGCCAGGCTAGGCGTCTACTCGGAAGCCGAAGTGGCAGGTGTCTCACCGGAGCGCCTCGCCCGCTTCTTCGTGAAAGTGGGAACAAGCTACCAGATCACCAAGCAGGTGCGCGACCTGTGCGTGTTTGCCCGCCACAACCTGGGAAAAGACCCTCCTTTTTCCAGGCTGGATCTGGTCAGTTGCCGCAATGTGCTGATCTACCTGGGCCCGGTGCTGCAGCGGAGAGTCCTGTCCATTTTCCACTACGCCCTGCGACCGCACGGATTTCTTCTCCTGGGCAAGGCGGAAAGCCTCGGCCCGAGTGCTCACCTGTTCACACCCGTTGATCGTAAGCGCAAGATCTACTTGAGGAACCCTGTGCCGACGGTTCCGTTGTTGGACATGGCAACCGCGGAATCCGGTGACAGGCCACTGCCCGAATCGACGCGAGGTGCAGACTCTTCAGCCGATCTGCGGGACGCTGTCGAAGCAATCGTCTGGCGCCGCCAGACCCTGGCAGCATTTGTGGTCGATGTCGATCTCCAGATCATTCATTTCCAGGGCAATACCGGTCCTTATCTGGAACCGACGTCAGGGCCGGCGAGTCTCCACCTGTTCAAGTTGGTGCGGGAAGGGCTGGTGCTCGATCTCCGCGCCGCGCTTCACAAGGCGAAGAAGGATAAGAGTCATTTTCGCCGGGAAGGCATCCGCATTGCCCATGAGGACGGTTTCAAGATAATCGACCTTGAGGTGATCCCGATCAGGGACCGCCATGCCAGATGGCCTGACTTTTTGATTCTGATCGAAGAGGCGCGGCGGAAGCCGGCAGCTTCGACGAGGAGTTTTGGCGGGGGAGAGGTCCTGGCCAGTCTCAAGCACGAGTTGGCATCCACCCGTGAAGAGCTGCAGTCCATTATCGAAGGTCAGGAAGCGACGAACGAGGAACTGGAGACGGCCCAGGAAGAGCTGCAATCGTCCAATGAAGAACTGACCACACTGAACGACGAGTTGCAGAGCCGCAACGCGGAACTGGGCCAACTCGCCGACGATCTCAGCAACCTGCTAGTCGGGGTCGACATTCCGATCGTCATTCTCGGAGCCGACCGCCGGATCCGGCGCTTCACCCCCGCGGCGGAACCGCTGCTGAATCTGATCCCCACCGATGTCGGCCGGCCGATTGGCGATATCAGGCCCAACATTGACGTCCCAGGGTTGGACGGGTTGATCTCGAAAGTGATCGAAAGAACCAGATCTGTCGAACGGGAGGTCCAGGGCAAGGACGGACGTTGGTATTCCCTGCGAATGAGGCCGCACAAAGGTGCGCAGAACAGGATCGAGGGAGTGCTGATCGCACTGATGGACATCGATGCGATGAAGCGTGGCCTGGATCGGGTCCGGTCATCTCGGGATGAAGCAGTCGCTGAAAGAGACCTCTCGGCCAAACTGCTGGACTTGTCGGGGGCTCTCGTCGTGGTTCGTGATGCCGATGGCCGCACGATTGGTTTCAACCGGGCATGCCAGGAATCGTCAGGATACTCATTTGAGGAAGTGAGGAACAAACCGCTCTGGAGTTTTCTGTTCGCGCCGGAGGAAGCGGAGGAGGCAAAAGCGCAATTTGCCGCCATCCGCGATGGGGTGAAGGGGGAGAGAAGCTACGAAACCTCCTGGATCACAATGAACGGAACCCGCAGGGTGATCGCATGGTCAAGCCTCGCACATCGCACCGCGGACGGCTCCGGCAAACGCGTTATTAGCACGGGTGTTGACATCACCCGGCGCACGCTCATGGAGAATGAACTGCGTCAAAGCCGGGAAAACCTCAGAAGACTGACGGCAGGTCTCATCTCTTCGCAGGAGGAGGAGCGGAAACGCCTGGCGAGAGAGCTTCACGACGACGTGAACCAGAGGATGGCGATGCTGGCAATCGAGGTGGATCTGTTAGGCCGGGATCTGCCTGGTGCGGCTGGCAGTGTCCACCAGCAAATTCAATCGCTTCGGCAGAACCTGGAACAACTTTCAGATGACCTCCGCCGTGCGGCTCATCAGCTGCATCCATCGGATCTGGAACACTTTGGCCTGGTGGCAGCGCTGGAGGGTTTCTGCTCCACTTTCTCAAGACTGCATTCGATCAGACTCAGGTTTACGCATCGCGGCGTACCCGATTCCATGCCCTCGGAAGTTGCTCTGTGCCTGTACCGGGTTGCGCAGGAGTGTCTGCACAATGTCGCCAAACATTCCGGCGCCAGCAAGGCCTCGCTGGCGCTAAAAGTGGACAAGGGAGACATCGTTCTTTCGGTGGCCGACAAAGGCGCCGGGTTTGACCCCGCCCCGGCGGGGCAATCCGGCGGACTCGGACTGATTGGGATCCGGGAACGGGTACGGCTGGTTGGCGGGCGTATTTCAATCCGCTCGTCGCCAGACAATGGCGCGCAAATCGAAGTCCGGGTGCGATTGGCGGAGGCGCCACAATGAAACGGCCGCGCGTGGTGATTGCAGATGACCATGTACTGGTCGTGGAGGGGCTTCGGAGAATACTGGAACCTGAGTGCGAGATTGTGGGAACGGTGGGAGACGGCCGCTCACTGTTGAGGGTTGCAGCAGAGATGAAGCCCGATGTCGTCCTCCTTGACATCTCGATGCCCCTATTGAATGGGGTGGAAGCTGCGCGCATCCTGACGGGAACCTTGCCGGCCACCAAGTTGATCTTCGTGACAATGCATGCGGACGCAACCTATGTGACTGGGGCCTTCCGTGCCGGAGCCTCAGGTTATGTTCTCAAGCGCTGCGCCTCGAGAGAACTGCTGGCCGCGATCCAAGAGGTGGTCAACGGTCGCAAGTACATTACGCCCCTGATTGGAAATGACATCGTGGGCGGCTTGCCCGGCTCGACGCTCTGGCCTGGAGAGGTATCCGGCGAACTGACCAGCCGTCAACGGGAGGTTGTCCAACTGGTGGCCGAAGGGCGCGCTGTCAAGGAAATTGCCGCGATTCTAAACATCTCCGTTAAAACGGTCGCATTCCATAAGGCAAATGTAATGCGGCGGCTCCGCATGCACACGACCGCCGAGCTGACGAAATACGCTCTGGATCACGGACTCACCGGGACCTGAACGCGTCGCTATTCGGGATCAACAGCCGCGCGGGTGCCGTCTCTTACGCCTCACGCATCGGCGCCGCCCCTTGGAGTTTGAAGTCTCAACTTCCGCTCCAACCGCTGTGAGGGCGCCTGCGAAGCGCCGGGCTCAGTTGGTGCGCCTGTGGAGTTGCGGCCTCCTGCCGTGACGTCGAACACCTCGTCGATCATTCGAACCAAGGCGGATGAAGCGAACGGCTTGGGCAGGAACGCGGCATCTTCTGGCAACGCCGGATCGAGATCACCCGACATGAACAAAGTTACAGTCTCGGGGCGTACGTTCCTCATCCTGCGGTGCAGTTCGCGGCCGTCCAGGCGCGGCATCGACAGGTCTGTCAGGAGCAGGTGGATTGGCCCGGAATGCTGCTGAGCCAGATTCAGAGCTTCTAACCCGTCTGCTGCATGCAGGACATTGTAGCCATGGCTGCGAAGAACCTCCCCGGCCAGCGTCCGAATCCCGGCCTCGTCGTCTGCAATGAGAATTGTGAAACCCGGCGCCTCAGCGGCGCCGTTCAGCCCAGGCGCGGACGCATCGGCTGGTCCAACCGGCTTATCGTCTCCTCCGGCAGCGGCCTTTGTAGGGAACCGGCCCAGCGGAGGCGCATCCGATGGGATTTGCTCTGGCGCCTCGTTTGCTGTGAGCTGTTCCTGATGCGAGCTACTGTTTGGGCCAAGGGAGTTCATCACTGTTCCTCAACGGTTCGAGATCAAGTAAGAGGCACGCGTCGCCTGCACTTAGCTGCAGCGGCGGGGCTTCATGACCAGAGGCTGGTCCGGGAACCTGGCGCGTCGTATCGCCCATGGCGTAGCGCGGAACCGTTTGCGCAAGATTCGAAATGGAGTTCAGGAAACCGGGGTTCTCCGGCAGAGCCATCCGGGCATCGATACCCCGGAAGCAGATGGCCTCATCCAACTTCACGGCGACATCGTCTCGAGTCGCTACAATCTGAGCAGGCACTTCCAGAGTCTGGGGCCGCACAGACGCCCGCGCCAGTCGTCCACACGGCGCGAACACCAGGTTGAGGCCGGACCCTTTGGCGCCGCCCGGCGTCCGAGGGATGCGGATTGTGTTTGCCGCCCTCACGTCATACAGGCCATCCATGTCTCTCTCCAGTCCAGGCTGAACGAGACCAGTCCCGCCTCGTTCAGCCCGGCTTGCTCCTCCGATATCCCTTGCTCGTGATGCTCGCAGCCGCCGCTGTTCCGGAGCACTCTTGCGGCACGCGCGCACCACCGATTGAGGCGATTGACCGCGGCGCACCCTCTCCGGGCGCCGCTGATCCCGATGACAATCCCTTCCCGTCCTCCGTCCGCGCGGCCTGATCTGGCATCGTCTGCCGGCCAGGGAAAAAGTGTCGAAGCCGGGAGCAGCCTTCAGCACCATGACCAGCAACCGGAGTCGCCGGCTTCTGCCATGAGAATGGGACCGACTTCGACATGAGTGTGAGGTTCGCCTAGTGCGGTACCCTTGTGTGAGGTCCGCTACCCCGAATGTTATGCTCTGGCCCGGATCAGGCGGAACTGGTCAAATGACCAGTCTTAGCTTGATGACTTGCCGGCTCTGAGGCCACTTCGCCATGCCGCCAGTCAGTTCCAAGTCGGCTACCCCAACCTGGCCGGGGGCTTCGTGCCCACGGTGGTGAATCAGCTATGGGTGGCCGACATCACATGCATCCGGCTGGAAGAGGAGTTCGTCTATCTGGCCGTGATTCTCGACGCCTACTCGCGCCGTGTGATCGGCTTGGCGCTGGAGCGCAAGCTGCAATCGAGCCTGGGCGTCCCTCCACGAGTTGCTTTCCAGCAGTGCTCGCTTCTGTTTCACCAGCTGTTGCGATTCTGCTAAACCTGAAACAGGCTGTCCAGCGAAAAACCGCTGTTCTGCCAGCTGCGTCTACACTCGTGTCTCACGCAAGGGGACAAGCCCATATCAAGCGCTCTCTGCAGTTGCTCAAAAGGCGAAGAAGATGCCTCGTCGTGGACGCGATTGGAATGGCTTTCCAGCAGATTCAAGAGATTGGAAGTCTCTGGGGTTTTGGCAGCCTTCGCCAGCAGACCGCAAAGCGAACGCGCGTTCAGTATTGCCTTGTGCTTTCGTAGAGTTCGCGAAGAACTTCCTCGATGGTGGTCCGGATCGCAGGTTGCCCCTCTGCCAACCCGGCTGTGACGTCATCGCGGTGCTGCAGGATGTCCTGAAGCATCCCCGTCAGGCCGGGATCCGACGTTTCCTCGGTTAGCTGGCGGGCTTTCGTGAAGAACTGCGTCGAGTGCTGGCGTGCCACTCCATAGTTTTGCTGGTTCGCCTCCAGGTAGATCAGGCCCATCAGGTCTCGCAACTCGGCAAGCTTCAACTTCAATTGGAGCGATACGATCCGCGCCTCACCGGCGCCTACCTCATCCCGCAGCGCCCTCGCCTTCCCATACTGCGGGACAAAGCCAAAGAGAAACACCACGGCAAGAACCGCCAGGGCGACGATAAGTTTCGTCCGGCGAGTCATACCTTGAATCATCCGTGCCTCGTTCATCTTGTCTTCCTCCATTCCGTGCGCCATCTCCGCAACCAACGCACCCGGCACCGCACTCGGTCGAAGCCGCTGCCAGCCTTGCTGGCTCCTCTGCCGGCATCACGATCCTCAGTTCGCTCATCGAGCCATGCCACCAGAGGTCCGGTATGGGACACGCGGTTCCGGCCTTTCTCCGAAAGAGTCATTCGCTAGAGCCGGAAGCGCAGCATGGCGCCAACCCCGCCAGCGTCGGCCATAAGCGCCGGATCTTCAATGAACCTCACTTCAGCGCCGGTTTGTGTCGCCCGTGTCACGAGTTCATCGGATGTGAATACTTCGGTATCCTCGCCCGCATCGCCGCGAATCTCCTTGATCGACGCGCTGAGAATGAGTTCGTCCACCTGCCCGTTCTTGAGAGCAACGAGGGTTTGGCGCAGGCCAACGGCGCCCAGCCCTCCGGCACGATGTTCGTCGAACAGGCGCTTCACCAGTTCGGCGTCGTCTCGAGCATCCTGACCTCGCATGGCCTCGATTGTGGCGGAAAGGATTTCTTGCTCGGGGGTGCGGATATCGAGCCGCAACACGTCGACCACTTTTTGCGCGAGGAAGTCAGGTAACTGATCCCGCAGCACTGGAATAATGACTTCGTCACCACCGAAGACAATCTTTTCGATCTCTTCCTCCCGAACGGTGCGGTCTAGCGCTTCAACAATTTCCTTGGCGTGGTGCAGTTGGTAGTTCCGCACGTGACGTTGATACCTCGCCTGAGACCAGCCTCCCACCTGGGTCCGGCTTACCTTTGTAGAGTTCACCTGCTCCTGGCTAACAATCTTCATCAGGCCGAAGACGAAAATACGGGCGGAATTCGTGTCAGCGATCACGACCGCGTAACGCCGGTTCTGATCGTAAAGCCGGGCCAGCGTGTACAGATGGGGCTGGTCGCCGACATACAACTGATTCCGGTTCAGGGGAACGTCAAGTTGTACGGCGAGGAAGAAGTCGCCTTTCCCAGCACACGCGAAGATGGCTAGACCATTGGTTGAGGGTTCCAACTCATCAGCGAGATACTGCCGTATCCGTTCCGCGTCGCGCTCGAAGCTCAGACGCTCGGGCGAACGCGAGGCAAACGTATTCGCCAAGGCCGCGAATTCCTTGCGAATGAAAGAGGCGAAGTTGGCCCGCCCATGTTGGTCGGGCTGAGTGTTCAGGTAAATACTAACCACGGGTAGAGTGGTCGGCTCAAACGCTGCAAGTTGATCGAGATGTTCTGAGATGGGCATAATTGCATCCTGGCGCGGCAAGCACCCGTCCTGGGGCGCAGAGGTCGCCTTGTGATCATCCTGCACGCGAAGGGCCGCGGGTGCATGAGGTTAGGCAAGCCCGGTTTCCCGAGTTAGGGCCCCCAAAGTGCAGCGACGATTCTGCATCTCCGATAGCGGCCCCATCTGCTCACTAAGCTGTGGCCCAGCACGGAGAACTAGCGATCGTGTCGGACGTGATGCACAAAGGAGACTCGCAGACCGCTGATCCGGTGGAGAGCATTGATGTCGTACTCCAGCGCATGCAAAGCCGCAAATGCCGTACGGTCGGGTCCTGCGGCCAGAGAAAGTGATTAGCTTGATCACCACGGAGAACCTCGGCGATTTCATCAGCGCTTAGGTCGCACGGAAACCGGCGACGTGACCCGCCACCGATTCGGGCATGGAGTTGCGATGCCGGCCGGGATGGGACCGCCGGAAGCCAAGCGCAGGCAGATTTGAATGAATGTTAGGAGCTAGAACTTATGGCACGCAAGAGTAACGTGAATCCAGACCATTACAAGACAGCCGGGCGCGATCCGCAGGGCCAGGCAGTTGTCCAGGAGGTGGAGCGTCAGAAGCTCAAGGAAGTACAATCCCGGGCATCCCGCGGAATGGAGAGCCCCGTTCCGGTTCCACGACGAAAGAAAGCCCCGGCACCCCCCGCAGCGCCGAAACCATAGGCTGAGCCGGAAAAGGAGCGGATAGAAATCGGTGGCGAAGGATCCTGAACTCGATACCAGCCGGATAGAAGAGCGTTTGCGGAGGATCGAGGTTCTAAGCGGGCCATCGCCCACAGCAATCCTCAGGGCCGAGAGTCCTGAGCATCGATCAAGACCACGCCTCCACGGCCCGAGGAGGTAAGAGGCAAACGCGTCCAACACACGCTCTTTCTCCTCGCCCCGTCGAACCAAGTAGCCCAGGCCGGAGGATGACGGCTTTCAGGAGCCTGATTGGATAATTCAGCACTGGGCTCAGATTTTGTCGGCCCACCCCAAGGTGGTTCAGGCAGGTAGACGTCCAGCACGGAGGAGAAATCCGAGCGGAAGCTCGGATCATACGACAATTCCACGTGACCATATATGGTCATATGGCGCCCTGAGGTCACCGCCGCCCGATGATCGCTTGAAGCACCGACACTCAGGCCACAATGCTCTGTGGCGTCCATATTGGATTCGGGAGCAGAGACGCCACCGGCCGGAGAAGCCGACTTCCGCGCCGGCAACTGGCGATTGAGAACGTGAAAACCCGTGTAACCGGCAGTTCAACTCCGTCGTCGAGCGCGGAGTCTCCAAAGATTGCTCCTCGCACGCCGACAGACTACGCGTCACAACTTCGCAACGTGTCCCGCAAGAATCCGTTTGGCGAGTTGCGTGCGTGATAGGGAATAGCGCTATCAATTCGTCTGCCGGCAATCGAGACGGCCGCGGAGGATGTGGAATTGCGACGCGGAGCGATCAAGCCATAACGATTTGACGGAGTTGCGATGGAGAAGCGGATGCAAATTGAGCGACGGGTCGGAGAGCCAACGGGCGACTCTTAGCACAGCCGCCGATGGGGAGTGATTCTTTCTGGAGGAAACCAGAAGCGCTTACTCCAGCCTGGCGGCTTGTGGTTACGCATTGTGAACCAGCATCGATTACCGACTGTTTGGAGGAAACATGAACTTTAGACTCAGTATTGCTCTCATCTGCATTCTGTTCGCTTCGGCGCGTCCAGGCGGAGCGCAATCTACCCCGACCGGCAGCGTGGTCGCAGTCGACCACTCCGTCCCATTCGGAACAGTTCCGGGAAAGCTGCTTCTGCTTGGCAACTACCTTGTCTTTGTGGACGAACAACAGCCCAGCGCATCGTTCGTGGTGGCGAAGAGCGCGATCGAAAGCCTGAACGCCGACGGCCCTGACATCACGGTCCAAACCAACGAAGCGATTCGGAACCGCTCAGGTGAAGTGAGACGCCTCAGTTTCCGTGTTGTTTCCGGCGCAGAGCCCGCAGTTGTGACCAGTTGGTACGGCGGGGGGATGGCGTCTCCTTCGTCCGCGGCTCCGGCTGGTGTGCCGGCCTCTGGCACGACGACCTATCAGGCGCGCCATAACCATCGCTTCGGCGAATGCCGCGGGCGGCTCATCATCGGTCCCGATCAGCTGAGCTACGAGTCCGTTAGTTCGGTCAGCCACTCCCGCCGCTGGGAGTATCAGGCGATCAAGGAAACGACGCTCTCGAACCCCTACGAGCTCGAAATCAAGCCGTTCATTGGCGACACCTATGAGTTCCACTTCGACGGGGCGGGTATGGACCCCGCTGGCTATAGAGACCTGGTCGACCGGGTCACCTCGGCGCGTGCAAATCGCTGAAGAAGATGGACCGTAAGATCCACAGTTCGAAGCCAGGCACTCTGACCGGCAGAAGGGCCGTTGCGTGGTGCGCCGCCGCCACCGCGCTCTTGCTCACTGGTTTGGGCGCCTCGAACGCCCGCAGCGTCGCTGCGCAAACATCTACCCCGATCATCTACGTGGTCCCGATCGAGGGCATGATCGACCTTGGTCTCGCGCCCTTCCTGGCGCGAACAATCGGCGAGGCGAAGGAAGCCGGCGCGTCTGCCGTGCTGCTCGAAATTAACACGTTTGGCGGCCGGGTGGACGCGGCGGTGGCGATGCGGGACACGCTGCTCAACTCGCCGGTCCGGACCATCGCGTTCGTCAACCAGCGGGCCATTTCCGCCGGTGCGTTGATCGCGCTCGCCTGCGAGACGCTGGTGATGACAGAGGGCGGTACGATCGGCGCCGCTGCACCAGTCGTCGGCGGGGCTGGCGAAAGCAAGCCTGCGGACGAGAAATCGGTTTCCTACGTACGGAAGGAGTTTCGCGCGACGGCGGAGGTCCGGAAGCGGCCGCCTGAGTTTGCCGAAGCGATGGTGGACGCCGACGTGGAGATCGCGAAAGTGATCGCCAAGGGCAAGCTGCTCACGCTCACAACCTCGGAGGCGCTCAAGCACAAAGTCGCCGACTTGTCGGCTCCATCCGTCGAGGCCGCACTGGCGGCCGCCGGACTACCGGGCGCTGAAGTGCGCCACGCCAGTCAAACATGGGCCGAGACCTTCGTGCGCTTTCTGACAAACCCCATCGTCAGTTCGCTGCTGATGAGTCTGGGGCTCCTAGGGCTGCTCGTCGAGATCCGGACGCCGGGTTTCGCCGTTCCGGGCACGATCGGACTACTCGCGCTCGGGCTCTTCTTCTGGGGCCACTGGATCGTCCGGCTTGCTGGGTGGGAGGAACTGCTGCTGGTGTCGATTGGAGTTCTTCTGATCGCACTTGAAGTCTTTGTGCTACCAGGGACGACGCTGGCCGGCATTGCCGGTGTTGTCGCTGTTGTGGCCGGATTGGGCATGACTTTGGTCGGCGCGGGCGCGACGGTCGCTGTTATCGTCGGCGCGCTCGGCCGTGTCGCCATCGCCCTCCTGCTGGCCATGGCCGGAACATTTGCACTCCTCCGTGTGCTGCCCAGCCTGCCGTTCGGCCGCCGTCTCGTACTCGCAACCGGCATGCAGGCCGATCTCGGCTACGTCTCCACTCCGGACAGCGACCGCCGCTGGCTGGAACGAACCGGGACGTCCCTCTCACCGCTGCGGCCGGCAGGTATCGCGGAGATCGACGGCACTCGCGTCGATGTCGTATCGGACGGCGGTTTCATCGAAGCCGGCGCCGCGATCAAAGTTACCCGCGTGGACGGCAACCGGATCGTTGTCCGGCGGGCGTCGACGCACAAGGAAGAGGATACGCATGAATAATTTCGATTTCACGACGATCGGCGCCTTCGGCCTGCTTATTCCGGTCGTGGTCCTACTGATTGTGTTGCTTTACATTGTCCCGATACCCCTGTGGATCGCGGCGTGGTCTTCCGGCGCCTCCGTGCGAATGATGACCCTGGTTGGCATGCGGCTCCGGCGCGTGCCTCCGGCAACTGTCGTCAACGCCCGGATCAGTGCGGTCAAGGCAGGGTTGCAGATCTCCATCGACGATCTCGAAGCCCACTACCTGGCTGGCGGAAATGTTGTGCGCGTTGTCAACGCGCTCATCTCGGCCGACAAGGCGAACATCGAGATGCCGTTCAAGCGTGCGGCTGCAATCGATCTGGCAGGACGCGATGTGTTGGAAGCCGTGAAAATGTCGGTGATCCCGAAGGTAATCGTAACGCCGCGGATTGCAGCCGTGGCAAAGGACGGGATTCAGTTGATTGCCGTCTCGCGGGTAACCGTCCGGACGAATATCGACCGCCTGGTGGGCGGCGCCGGCGAGGAGACGATCATTGCCCGCGTAGGCGAAGGTATGGTGAGCACCATCGGCTCCGCCGCGACACATAAAGATGTACTTGAAAACCCGGATCACATATCGAAGAACATCCTCAGCCGCGGCCTGGACGCTGGCACCGCCTATGAGATTCTGTCGATCGATATCGCCGATGTCGATGTCGGTGAAAATATCGGCGCCAAACTGCAGATAGACCAGGCGAATGCGGACAAGCAGATCGCTCAGGCGAAAGCGGAGGAGCGGCGCGCGATGGCGGTCGCACTCGAACAGGAGATGCGTGCACGCGTCGTCGAGGCTGAGGCGGAAGTTCCGCGTGCCATGGCCGAAGCGTTCCGGCAGGGCAACCTCGGCATCATGGATTATTACCGAATGAAAAACATCCAGGCGGATTCCTCCATGCGCGAGTCGATCGCCGAGGGTCGCGGGGATGAACCGGCGCCGCCACGACGGTAGGTTCGAGTCTATTGGGGAAAGGTGCACATGTCCATCGAACTGATAGTGTTTGTTGCCGCTTTCCTGCTGCTCCCGCTGCTTCAGCAACTGGTACGCGCTGCGCGCGCGGGACAAGAGGCTGGACGGGCGCAGCCAGCGGGTCCGCCGTCCTCTGCGGGTGGGCCGCCGTTGCGGGAACAGCAACTCGTGGCACCGGAGGATCGTGCATCGACGGACGAAACTGATGCGCGCAGGCGTGAGCAGGCGCGAAGACCCCAGAGGCCAGTGGTGCCGGCCTCCGGCGAAAGCACCGGGCGAGGCAGATCGATTCTTGTTTTCCGAGCGCGGCTCGACATGCGCCACGCCATTGTGCTGAGAACGGTACTTGGTCCCTGTCGAGCGAGCAATCCACAGGATTGGCCCGAGTCGGACTAGCGGCGCTGAGTGACTTCGCGTGCGCTCGTCCCCCGAGCCGTGAACTGGTAACGAGACATGAACACAAACACCAAGGCGCCAACTCCGGAATTGCTCCAGAAGATGGATGCCTACTGGCGCGCCGCTAATTATCTGTCGGTCGGCCAGATCTATCTCTATGACAATCCGCTTCTGAAGAGGCCGCTTGAGTCTGCGCACATCAAACCGCGACTGGTGGGCCACTGGGGCACTACGCCGGGACTCAACTTCATCTACGTCCATCTGAACCGCGTCATTCAACAACTGGACCTCGATGTCATCTACATCACCGGTCCGGGCCACGGCGGGCCAGGGTTGGTGGCGAACGCCTACCTTGAAGGCACCTACAGCGAGGTCTATCCGGACATCTCGCAGGATGAGGACGGTCTGAAAAGGCTGTTCAAACAGTTCTCGTTCCCTGGCGGCATTCCGAGCCATGTTGCGCCGGAGATTCCGGGGTCGATTCACGAGGGCGGCGAACTGGGTTATTCACTGTCGCACGCCTTCGGCGCCGCGTTCGACAATCCCGGCCTACTGGTCGCGTGTGTCGTCGGCGACGGTGAAGCGGAGACCGGTCCGCTCTGCGCCAGTTGGCACTCGAACAAGTTTCTCAATCCGGTCCATGACGGAGCGGTGCTGCCGATTCTGCATCTGAACGGCTACAAGATCGCCGGCCCCACTGTGCTGGCGCGCATTCCAAGTGGCGAACTTGAAGCCCACTTCCGCGGCTACGGTTACACGCCGCATTTCGTCGAAGGCGACGATCCGATGGAGATGCACCAACTGATGGCCGCGACGCTCGACACAGTGGTGGCTGAGATTCGGCATATTCAAACAGAAGCCCGCGCCAACGGATTCAAGACTCGTCCGAACTGGCCCATGATCATCTTGCGCTCGCCCAAGGGGTGGACGGGCCCGAAACAGGTCGACGGCAAATCGAGCGAAGGCACGTACCGCTCGCACCAGGTACCGATGGGCGACATGAGTCATCCGGGGCATGTGAAGCTTCTCGAAGACTGGTTGGTAAGCTACCGTCCGCATGAGCTGTTCGATCCATCGGGCAGACTTCGCCCTGAACTGGCCGCCCTTGCACCGAAGGGCGAGCGCCGCATGAGTGCCAATCCCCATGCCAACGGGGGCCTGCTCCTGCGCGAATTGCGCCTGCCGGATTTCCGGGACTACGCGGTGCACGTGCCATCGCCGGGCGCCGTGAACGGCGAGGCTACCCGCGTCCAGGGTCAGTTCATCCGCGATGTGATCAAGCTGAATCCCGCCAGCTTTCGAGTGTTCAGCCCTGACGAGACAAACTCGAACCGTTGGAACGCCGTGTTCGAGGTGACAAACCGGTGCTCCACCGCGGAAATCGTCGCCGGCGACGATCACGTCGCACCCGACGGCCGCGTGATGGAGGTCCTAAGCGAACATCAATGCGAAGGCTGGCTCGAAGGCTACCTGCTGACGGGCCGGCACGGCTTCTTCTCCTGCTACGAAGCCTTCATTCACATTGTCGATTCGATGTTCAACCAGCATGCTAAATGGCTCAAGGTGGCAAACGGCATTCCATGGCGGCGGCCGATCGCGTCTCTGAACTACCTGTTGTCCTCGCATGTGTGGCGGCAGGACCATAACGGTTTCAGCCATCAGGATCCCGGCTTCATCGATCATGTGGTGAACAAGAAAGCGGAGATCGTCCGCGTCTATCTGCCCCCCGATGCAAACACGCTGCTTTCCGTCACGAACCACTGCCTGCGCAGCCGCAATTATGTGAATGTCATTGTCGCCAGCAAGCAACCTCAGCCCCAGTGGCTCGACATGGATGCAGCCATCAAGCACTGCGCCGCCGGACTGGGCATCTGGCCTTGGGCCAGCAACGATCGGGGCAGTGAGCCGGATGTTGTCATGGCGTGCTGCGGCGATGTCCCTACAATAGAAACCCTGGCCGCAGTCGAGTTGTTGCGCGAGCATTTTCCGGAACTGAAAGTTCGCGTGATCAACGTAGTCAATCTGATGAAGCTCCAACCCCGCAGCGAACACCCAAATGGCCTGAGCGACAGAGACTTCGACGCGTTCTTCACGAAGGACAAACCGATCATCTTCGCTTTCCACGGCTATCCGACGCTCATCCATCGGCTCACGTACCGTCGAACGAATCACGACAATCTGCACGTGCGCGGCTACAAGGAAGAGGGCACTACCACGACTCCCTTCGACATGACCGTCCTGAACGACCTCGACCGGTTTCACCTATTCGGCGACGCGATCGCGCGCCTCCCGCAATTGACGCCCCAGGCCGCATACGTCAATCAGTTTGTCCGCGACCGGCTCGTCGAACACAAGCAATACATCGACAAGCACGGCGAGGATATGCCGGAGATTCGCAACTGGAAGTGGAGTCTCAATGAAGCGCAGATGAGCAAACTGCGCACGGAGTCCTGACCAGACGGGAGCAGTGGAGCACTTATGGGAACCACAACCGGATTATCGAACCTTGGCTCCGTGGTCTCGGTGCGCGGCAGTGTTGTGGATATCCGGTTCGAGCGGGATTTGCCGGCGATCTATTCGTTGCTGCGTGCGGGGAAGGACGGGCGCATTGCCATCGAGGTACTGGCGCAACTCGATGTGCATCGCGTGCGGGGTATCGCGTTGACGCCCACGCAGGGACTTGCGCGCGGCATGACGGTTGAGGACACCGGCGGGCCCTTAATGGCGCCCGTCGGCAAGGGCATTCTCTCCCGTATGTTTGACGTGTTCGGCAACCCGATCGATCGACAGGGAAACGTCTCGGGCGTGGAGTGGCGTACCGTCCATAACGCTCCGCCGCCGCTGGCCCGGCGTTCCACCAAGTCCGAGGTCTTCGAGACGGGCATCAAGGCGATTGATGTGCTCGTACCTCTGGAACGCGGAGGCAAGGCGGGCCTGTTCGGCGGGGCCGGCGTAGGCAAAACCGTTCTACTTACCGAGATGATCCACAACATGGTCGGCCACCACGAGGGCGTGAGCCTGTTTTGCGGCATCGGCGAACGCTGCCGCGAAGGCGAGGAACTTTACCGCGAGATGAAGGAAGCCGGCGTATTGCCGAACATGGTGATGGTGTTCGGCCAGATGAACGAACTCCCCGGCAGCCGTTTCCGTGTGGGCCACGCGGCGCTCACGATGGCCGAATATTTCCGGGACGACGAGCGCCGCGACGTACTACTGCTCATCGACAACATTTTCCGGTTCATTCAGGCCGGTTCCGAGGTATCCGGCCTGATGGGGCAGATGCCGTCCCGCCTCGGTTATCAGCCCACGATGGGCACCGAGTTGTCACGGCTGGAGGAGCGTATCGCCAACACCGATACGGGGGCCATCACATCCATCCAGGCCGTATATGTACCGGCGGATGATTTCACCGATCCGGCGGCAGTGCATACCTTCTCGCACCTTTCCGCGTCAATCGTCCTTTCACGCAAGCGGGCGAGCGAGGGGCTTTATCCTGCCATCGACCCGCTGCAGTCCAGTTCCAAAATGGCAACGCCAGGCATTGCCGGTCAACGCCATTATCGCGTCGCGCAAGAGATCCGGCTGACACTCGCGAAGTACGCGGAGCTCAAGGACATCATTGCCATGCTCGGCCTGGAACAACTGTCGACGGAGGATCGCAACGTGGTGGCCCGCGCCCGCCGGTTGGAGCGATTTCTCACCCAGCCCTTCTATACGACCGAACAGTTTACCGGGCTCAAAGGCAAGCTCGTCAGCCGCGAAGATGCGCTGGACGGCTGCGAGCGCATCTTAAATGATGAATTCAAAGACTATCCGGAGAGTTCGCTCTATATGATCGGGAACGTTGATGAGGCGAAAGCGAAAGCCAAATACGGCAAGCGCGCACGCGAGAATTCATCCGATTCCGATTCCAAGGATTCCATGCCCACTGCCGGGTCCGCGCCGGCGCCCGGGGCGGATCAGAAGTCAACACCTGAGGCCCAACGTGCAAACAACACGCATGAATCTTAGGGTGCTCCTGCCTTTTCAGGTCTTTGCCGAAAAGACTGGTGTGACCCGGATCGTCGCGGAAACGCGTGACGGGTCGTTCGGACTGTTACCGCGGCGGCTTGATTGCGTGGCCGCGCTTCCACCGGGGATTCTCATCTACGAGAACGAAGCTGAAGGCGAGGTTTACCTCGCTGTGGATGAAGGGGTGCTGATCAAAACCGGCCCGGATGTGCTCGTCTCCGTGCGCAACGCCATAGCCGGAACGGACCTCCGCCACCTGCGCGAGTTGGTGGAGCAGGAATTCCGGCAGCTGGACGAACGGGAGCAGAGTGTGCGCTCGGCGCTAGCGAAATTGGAGAGCGGCCTCATCCGCCGCATGGTGGACTTTCAGCATGACTGACGATCTTCCAAAAGGGCCATCCAAACGGAAACCGGCTCTCGGTCAGCAGGTCGGCGCGAAGGCGGCGCGCAAACTCCGCGCGCAGCGCCATGTCACGAGAACCGTCTGGTTCGGCTTGGGCATGATGGGACTGATTGGCTGGTCAGTGGCGATCCCCACGGTGCTCGGCGCGGCGCTGGGTATCTGGCTGGACCGGCACTATCCGGGAGGCCGCTCCTGGACGCTGGCCCTGCTGGTCGCGGGCCTGGCGATCGGGTGTTGGAATGCATGGCATTGGGTTTCGAAGGAGGACAAGGCCATCCAGGAGGAACAGGAGGACGGGGATGAATGAAAACGTAACTCTGGTGCTGCTGGGCGGCGCGGGTGTTCTACTTGGGTTGTTCTTTTTCGGCGGCCTTTGGTGGACGGTGCGGAGGGGCCTTGCTTCGAAAAGGCCGGCGCTTTGGTTTATAGGTAGCCTGCTACTGCGCACCAGCATCGTCGTTGCCGGGATTTATCTAGTCTCGGGCGGCCGTTGGGATGGGCTGCTGGCGTGTCTTGCAGGGTTCTTCAGCGCGCGCCTCATCGTGACGCGGCTTGCCAGCCCGCCGGTCGGACATCACAACTCTCCAGTCAAGGAGCCGTCTCATGCACCTTAGCCCCGACGAAATCATCTTCTGGCAGTATGGCCTTTTCAAGCTCAACGCCACGATTGTCTTCACGTGGGCTCTGATGCTCGTGCTGGCACTGGGCGCGAAACTGATAACCCGCAACATTTCCATCGGCCTGGAACGCGAACGCTGGCAGAATCTTCTCGAAATCATCGTCATCGCCATCGAGAAGCAAATCGAAGAGGTCGGCCTCAGTCACCCCGGAAGATATCTCGGATTCCTTGCCACGCTCTTCCTTTTCCTGGCGGCGGCCGCCATCTGCACCGTCATTCCCGGCTACCAGCCTCCGACTGGCTCCCTCTCGACGACGACGGCGCTGGCGCTATGCGTGTTTGCGGCCGTGACGTTCTTCGGCATCGAGGAACGGGGCCTGGGCAACTATCTGAAGTCCTATGCGCAGCCGACCCCCATCATGTTGCCGTTCAATATCATCAGCGAAGTCTCCCGCACGCTGGCCCTGGCCGTCCGCCTGTTTGGCAACATGATGAGCGGAGCGATGATCATCGGTATCTTGCTCACCATCACGCCCCTATTCTTCCCGGTAATCATGTCGGCGCTTGGGCTTCTCACCGGCATGGTGCAGGCCTACATCTTCTTCATTCTGGCCACGGTGTACATTGCGGCCGCGACGCGTGTCGGCAAACCTGAGTCGGAATCTGAGTACAACGAGTGAAACAACAACACGAGGAACCAAGGAAGACACTATGGATAATATGACGATCATCGCGGTTGCATCGATTGTCACCGCCGGCATTACCACCGGTTTTGGCACGATGGCCCCGGCACTGGGCGAAGGGAAGGCCGTGGCGACGGCACTGACTTCTTTAGCCCAGCAGCCCGACGCCTCCGCCACCATCACCCGGACTCTATTCGTCGGCCTGGCAATGATCGAGTCCACGGCTATCTACTGTTTCGTGGTTTCGATGATTCTCATCTTCGCCAATCCGTTCTGGAACCACGTCATCGCCCAGACCGCGGGAAAGTAACCCATGCTTATCGACTGGTTCACCGTCGGTGCGCAGGTGGTCAACTTCCTCATCCTGGTGTGGTTGCTGAAGCGCTTTCTCTACAAGCCCATCCTCGATGCCATTGACGCGCGGGAGAAACGGATCGCCGAAGAACTCGCGGACGCCGGGGCCAAACAGAACGAGGCCCGGGAACAGCGCGACGAATTCCAGAAAAAGAACGAGGAGTTCGACAAGCAGCGCGACAAGCTCCTGAACAAGGCCAAGGACGAGGCCGCAGCCGAACGGCAGCGCATTCTTGAGGAAGCGCGGCGGGCGGCCGGCGACCTGCGCGCCAGGCAAAAGGACGCGTTGAAGCGGGAACAAATGAGCCTGTATGACGAGATCGGGCGCCGAACCCGGGAGGAAGTATTTGCCATCGCTCGAAAGACGCTGACTGACCTCGCCGGGACGAGTCTGGAAGAACGCATGAGCGAGGCATTCACGTGCCGCTTGCGAGAACTGAACGAGGAGGCGAAGGGGGAGTTCACCAAAGCCCTGAGCACATCGCCGGACGCAGCCCTCGTCCGCAGCGCCTTCGAACTGCCGCCGGCGCAACAAACCGCTATACGACATGCCCTCAACGAGATCTTCACGGATGAAGTCCGAGTCCGTTTCGAGACTGCGCCGGACGTGATCAGCGGCATCGAACTGACCGCGAACGGGCGAAAGGTCGCCTGGAGCATCGCGGATTATCTCGCGTCCCTGAATGAGAGCATCGGCGAACTACTGGAAGAACACTCCAAGCCGGAGCCCCAGTCCGGGAACAAACGTGCCGCTCCAGCGGAGGCTAAGTGAGCGCGCCGCCCAATTCCGCCCAAAATGCCCTTGATCGTGCATTCGCTGGCCTTAGGCAGGGGCGCGAGGCCTTCACGCCTCAACTGACGCCGCGTGAGGTGGGCACGATTGCCAATGTCTCCACAGGCATCGCCCTGGTCTCCGGTCTTCCGGGCGTCGGTTCTGACGAGCTGGTGAAATTCCGCGGCGATGTCTTCGGCATCGCATTCAACGTGGACGAAGACGAGATCGGCGTCGTGCTACTCGGCGAATACTGGCATTTGCACGCGGGCGATGAAGTCGAGCGCACGGGCCGGGTCATGGATGTGGCAGTGGGCGACGGATTGCTGGGACGGGTGATCGACCCGCTCGGCCGGCCCCTCGATGGCAACGGGCCGGTAGCCTCCAGCGGGCGCCTGCCCATCGAGCGCCCCGCCGCGCCCATCATGGACCGCGCGCCGGTCACTGTGCCGCTCCAAACCGGTCTTAAAGTCATTGACGCACTCATTCCAATTGGACGCGGCCAGCGCGAGTTGATCCTCGGCGACCGGCAGACGGGCAAGACCGCGATTGCGATCGACACCATCCTGAATCAACGCGGCAGGGATGTCCTGTGCGTCTATTGCGCAGTTGGCCAGCGGGCCTCCGCCATCGCGAAGGCCGTAGCCACACTCCGGGAGAAGGCCGCGATGGATTACACCGTGGTGGTTGTCACCGAGGGCAACGACCCGCCGGGCCTCGCCTACATTGCCCCATACGCCGCCACCAGCATTGCTGAGCATTTCATGGAGCAGGGCCGTGATGTGCTGATCGTTTATGACGATCTTACTCATCATGCCCGCGCCTATCGCGAGCTTTCTCTGTTGTTGCGCCGGCCGCCCGGACGCGAAGCGTTCCCTGGCGATATTTTCTATATCCACTCGCGGCTGCTGGAGCGCGCAACACACTTACGCAAGGAACTCGGCGGCGGATCGCTCACCGCGCTGCCCATCATTGAAACTGAGGCACAGAACATCTCAGCCTACATCCCGACCAACCTGATTTCCATTACGGATGGCCAGGTCTACCTCTCGCCGTCGTTGTTCCAGTTGGGAGTGCTGCCGGCGGTCGACGTCGGTAAGTCAGTGTCGCGCGTTGGCGGAAAAGCGCAGCGGGCAGCCTATCGGTCTGTCGCGGGTGACCTTAAACTCGCCTACTCGCAATTTGAAGAGCTTGAGACATTTGCCAGGTTCGGCGCCCGCCTGGACGAGGATAACCGCAAGGTCATCGAGCATGGGTTACGTATCCGGGCCTGCCTCAAACAGCCGGAGTTCTCCCCGGTACCCGTGTCTGCTCAAATCGCCGTCCTTCTGGCCTTGACCGCCGAACTCTTCAGCGACGTGCCGATTGACCGAATGACGGATGCCGAGCAGGCCGTCCGCAAGGCGGCGGCAGACATCCCCGCGCAAGTGTGCGAGCGATTGGATAGCGCCGACAGGTTGAGCGATGAGGACCGCGAAACGATCATCGGGATCGCTCGCAAGGCGATCCAAGAGTTCACGTCATGAGCAACACAACCGCAGGCCTGCGTCGCAAGATCGACAGCGCTGGGAATCTTCAATCCGTGGTCGGCGCCATGAAGGCCCTGGCCGCTTCGAGTATCGGCCAGTACGAGCAATCGGTGCGCGCGCTGGGCGACTACTATGGCACGGTGCAACTGGGGTTGGGCGTTTGTTTCCGGGTTCCCGGTTCAGCGGCGTTGATGACTGGTGAGATAGGGCAAAGAGATGCGGGTGCGATCAGCGCGGTCGTATTTGGTTCCGACCAGGGATTGGTGGGCCAGTTTAATGATGTAGTGGCAGGTCATGCGGTTAAGGCCCTGGGAGAATTGACTGACACACCGCGCATCTGGGCGGTTGGCGAACGCGTTCATGCGCGCTTGAAGGACGCGGGCCTGCCGCTGGCCGGCCTCTTCACTGTGCCAAATTCTGTAAAGGCCGTCACCCCGCTCGTCGGCCAAATCCTAGTGGAAAGCGAGGCGCACCGCAGCCAAGGCGAGGTTGTCGAACTTCATCTTTTCTACAACCGCTCAAGATCCGGAGCGGCTTATGAGCCCGTGAGTGAGCGACTGCTGCCGTTGGACAAGACCTGGTGGCGCGAGATCGCCGCGCTTCCCTGGCCGGCGAAGAACTTGCCCGAAGTTATGGGCGGCGACACAGAAACATCGCGGGCGCTCGTCCGCGAGTATCTCTTCGTTTCGCTCTTCAGGGCGTGCGCCGAGTCCCTAGCGAGTGAGAACGTGAGCCGCTTGGCGGCGATGCAGCGCGCCGACAAGAACATCGACGAACTCCTGGAGGATCTCAACGGGACATACCATCGTCTGCGCCAGAGTGGCATCGACGAGGAGTTGTTCGATGTGATCGCCGGCTTCGAGGCGTTAGCAAAGGGAGCAATCCCTGCCGGGCGGGGATTCACTTAAAGGAGAGACACCCAGTGATCAGCGACTCCGAATCCGCCGGATCGGAGCGCCAGTGGGACGTTGCGATCCGCAATAATCGCATCGGACTTGAGAACCAACAGCATACGAGGCAGTCAGCTCGAAGGTTAAGGCCAGGATGAGGTCGCCCGCCGACGCGATAGAATCACGGTTACTCACCGCAACTCCGTGACCCCCTCGCCAGCCAGCATCGAACGGATCTTCGCCTTCACGGCAATCACCGGAACGAACCTCGGCTTGGCGAGCAGATCCAGAATGAGCCTTCCCTGCTCCACGGCACAACCGACCCTGTAGCCGTCCTTCTGCAGGACTCCAGTGTCCCCAGCCAGGTTGAATGCAGCCTCGGCGAGTCTCGCCCGTGCAACTCCAATCTGGGCTGGCGGCACGGCAAACTTCATTCGATCAGCCATTCTCCCCCTCCTGAAACGGGTCCGCCGCGACCGCCGCACGGCCGTTGAGGTATATCCAGCGCACCGGTGCAGCCGCCTCCCGCACGTCGACGTGGATGTAGCCGGCGGCGTGGTCCACTCCGATGCCTTTGATCCGCGGCGCTGCCCGGACGACTTCATAGAAGGCGCGCAGTGGCATCGCTATCGGGACCAGGTCCGCCGCGGGGCCCTGTGCGTGATAGCCGGGCTTCGTTTTGCGCGCTTCGACCGGATGCTGCGGACAGCGGTAGGCCGAGTTCACCTTGAGCGGGCCGGCCTTCGCGCGCAGCGCCTCCAGCACATCGAGCAGTTCCCGTCGGACACCCTCGCGGCCGCAGTGCCGGCAGCGGAGTTCCGCCGATTTGAAGTGTTCCAATTCCATGGATCAGACTCCGCCTTCCGGCGCAACCACCGACACCGGCAGCACGAAAGCATGCCGCTTCATCTCCTGGATCTCAGCCTGCAGGGCCTGGATCCGGACCATCCGCTCCGCCACGCCTTTCGGGTCCGGGTCCGGGAATACGACCAGCAGCAACTGTATGGTCTTGGCCTAGGTTCAACACCGCCATGGTTAATCTGCTGTTGTGAATCAGGCTGCCGCTGCCAATCCGGCAGTGTGTGCCCACCCCGGGCCAGAGGAGGATTGTTGCACAACAGGAATTCATGCGTGGCGCATCGGCCGGAGCGGCGGTGACCACCGAACCGACGACCTGGAGAGTCGCTGGTAGGTTGTCGGGGTGACTACCCATGGAGTTTCCATGGAAAGCATTGCATGGAAAGGACTAAGCCTCACGCGGTTTCTTGGTGACCACCTTGTTGCTGGTCTATCTGTAGCGAAATCGTGGGGTGGGGAGACCCTCGATCAAAAAGGGCCAGGAAGGACCCATTTTCTTCCACAGCGGGCTCACTTGAGGGATTCGCATGTTGCTGCAACCGAGTCCGCCTCTGGGCGACAGTCGCAGGCAATCTTCACCAAGGCAACCGCGACCTCCTCAGCCTTCCAGGCGGGCACGCGCCGGATCACGGCCGACTGCTCGTTGATTACGACTGAACGGCGGCCCTGAGGATCGAACTCCGCAAACACGGCAAACACCGCTGCCACTGCCGCCCGATCGGCCGTCACGGTTTGGACTTTGGAGCCTACGTGAGGGACTGGCCATTCTGCGCCAAGTCCCTCGGCCTGCAGTCCGGATGCTCCGGGGAGGACTTCGGCAAAAGTTTTCCGAAGTTCGCGACCGATATGTGATCCGATGGTCGTCACAGCGACTCCTGGTATGCCTGCCAGGCTGGCCGATCCTTCCAAACGATGGGCGGCACGCGGTCATTCGCCCGTCACTGTGTTGGCCGGACAAGCATCTTGGCTTCGATCATCGGCCACTTCAAGTCCTGCCCTGGGCCAATCAACCACTGGGACGCTGTCATGGGGCGCATCAGCTGCGGTAATCGTTCGGCTGCGGCAGCCGTCGGCAATCTTCACCAAGGCAACCGCGACCTCCTCAGCCTTCCAGACGGGCACGCGCCGGATCACCGCAGACTGCCCGTTCATGACGACCGAACGCCGACCCTCGGGATCGTACTCCTCAAACACGGCAAGCAACGCTGCCACTGCCACCCGGGTCAGGCGGCATCCGGCCGGCCCCATGTCCAGGA
The DNA here is from genome assembly GCA_014860455.1 of Bryobacteraceae bacterium. Taxonomy (GTDB): domain Bacteria; phylum Acidobacteriota; class Terriglobia; order Bryobacterales; family Bryobacteraceae; genus PNKE01. The sequence goes on from JACZJQ010000329.1 coordinate 37,555, forward strand.
TCACCTGGGCTGTGGAGCGTGCACGTAGCACTACCACTTTTGGCCGCCGCTCGGCCCAGCACTCGCGGCTGTGCACCATGATCCGCTGTCGCGCCGTGGTCTCGATCACTGCGTATCCCTTTTCTCGCCAGCGGTCCCGGACCAACCACTTTCGGCCGAGCTGCCGTCGTTGCACCTGTTCCCAACGGCACAGAGGATGGGAGGGCTTTACACGGAAACACCAGTTCAGTTCGCTCGCATCCACCGGATCAAACCCTGCCGCCAACATGGCGCCCTTGAACGCGCCGTTGTAGATGTAGAAGCCATCCGGCTCCCTCTCGAAGTCGTGCTTCATGCCGTAGCTGGTGCGCCGGAACACCGTCTTCGCCGGCGCGAGCACAGCGCGAATCCAATCGACCAAGGCGGACTGTTCCTGAGGCGTAAGCCGTTGGAAAGCCGCGGGATCATTGGCAGCCCAATCCATCTCCGCCAATTCATCGCGCTGCCCGCTCGCCTTGTAGATCGCGTAGTAATCCATACTCAGTTCACCTCCAAATCGTTGTCGCCCGCCGCGCCGCCGTCAAAATAGTTGTTCCGACCGAGCCAGCAGTTCACCCACGCGAGGCCACGCCCCCGCTAGGTGTAGAACTGAACATCCTCCATCTCACAGCGCACGACCTGGACCAGGTGGTCGATGCGGATTGCGTCATCCAGGATGCGAACCGGCAGATACCTGCGCAGGCTAGTGATGTCCAAGAAACGGTGGATGGCAGGTTGGGACGGACCCAGTAGCCGTGCGCAGGTGATGTGGTCGTCGATCGTCAGTAGTCGGAAGGGGCCGCGAGCAGGAGTGGCCGGCTGGACCGGAATTGCTGCCAGCCACTCGGAGCCACGTCCGGCATCGCTGGGGAGAGTGCGGGCTTCCACTTCTCGCATCCCGACCAGGATCCTCTCGATCGCCTTGTGGATGCGCTTCACGTTGGTGTGAAGCCTATCGGGCACCCCCAGGGCGCTGCGCGTGATGTTGTCAAACTCGGCTACCGAACGGTGAACCGCGGTCCACTCGCGCGCGGCGGCGCGGTGGTCGTCGATGGTCATGATGGTTAAGTGTCGTCTGCTCATAGTGATCCTTGCTCCAATGGTGGTTTTGTGGGTTTTGTCGGTTCGGGTTTGGCGCTTACCGCCAGAATTGAATCCTGGCGCTGCTGCTGCCGCTCACCTTGTAGAACCGTTGCTGCTGTAATCCGTCCTGGCTGCCCAGTGACCCCTTGCTGGTGAAAGAGCCGGTTCAACTCGGCCGCCTTCCACTGCGCCCATGAAGAGGTCTCGGCGCCCCACCCCATCTCCTGGAGCATGCGGTCCCGGACCTTCCACGGCTCCTTCGGCTCCCGTTGCATTTCCGCCAACACATGCGTGGGAACGGCTTCGCCCTCGACGAGCCGCAGTTTGTAGCGTGCAGGCACATCGGCGCCGTCCAAGTAGCGCACCGGAGGCCCGTGCTTGCCGAGCGTTTGCAGGGCCTTCCGGATCACCGGGCCGTCCAGGTCGCTCCAAATGCCGATGGCGCGAACGTCATCGAAGTGAATCATGCGGACGCCGGCCTGGTTGAGCACGGCGGAGGCGTGGGCCACGTCGGCCGGATCCGGCTCGACGGGGGTAGTTGGAGGTTCGTCCGCAGTGGCGCTGACAAAACCCCCAGCAGCAGGGGCTGCCGCGGCTGGGATGCTTGCCGCGGAATCCGCCGCAGGCTGAACTGCGGGTTGCCAGTCGCGCCACCGGCCGCGCTTTGCGGGGCTGGACGGCCCGATGGTGGCGCTCGTAGCAGGAGAGCTTCTCGTATTCATCGTGTTTCCTTGTATCGAAGCCGGCCAGGAGGTGTCGGCAGGGTTTTGGCGGTTTTGTCAGTTAGCGGTGACGAAATCTCACGACCGTGACTCTGCCCGGAAGTGATAGATTCTATTGGTCTGTGTTCGTGGCGCCGGGGATTTTGTCAGTTTTGTCGGTTTTGTCAGCGGGGCGCGTGTCGTGCTCGGGCCAAGGGAGGCGAAAGAACAATGAGAAGACAAGAAGAAAAGGCGAAGATAAGTCTGAAGAAGATCTTATTATGACAATTGTTCTCCTCTCTCCCACACGTGGTCTTCCGCCCAAGGGGCACCGCACGCACTTCCGGATGCGCCCCTACTGACAAAACCGACAAAACTGACAAAACCTCTGCAGCCTGGTTTCGGGCAGGGTCGTGATGTGCATCCAGCCTTTTGTTTTCATTGGGGTACCAGACAGCCATCAAGTTCGCGCACTCGCTCGAGGTCTTGTCAGTGCCAACTGACAAAACTGACAAAACCTCCCGCATGGGCGCATCTGCCGGATTTGTCGGTGCCCCGGCTGGCATCCACATCACCCGCTGAGCCGCGTCACTCACGACACACCGCCGGATTGACGTCGAATCGTTCCGCGGGGCGCCCACCTTTCCCCCGAGACGCGCCCGTCGCCCTCCGCACCCACCCGGCGTCCTCCAACTGCCCGATGGCAGTTCGCGCCGACTCTGGGGTGTCGAGGCCCTCCCAGCCGTTGCGGTAGACGTCACGCACCGTGAACTGCACGCCGAGCGCCCCGGCGCGGATCTTTTCACCGAGGCTGGCCACGGCCATCCGGGAGTGGCTCGCCACACAGGCGTAGGCGCGCCGCGCGTGCGACTCCAGATAAGTGCACCAATCCGCGGCGCGTTGCGCCTGGAGCAGCGGGATCTCCGGTCGGGTGTCGCCGTCGGCCAGGTGCAGGATCACCGCCAGCGAGGGCATCAGACTCCGATACTTAGCCAGGTGCGATTCCATCGCCGGCGACAGACTGCCGGCGCGAAGCCGCACCTCGAGTTCCTTCCGCCAGGCGCTGAATAACTCTTGCCCCTCGGCTGAGAACCGGAACCGCAGCGGGTCAGCCGGGGAGATATTCACGATGGATTCCATTACGGCATCCACCGACTGCTCGGCGCGAATGTCGGGCACGCGGTCGATGTCCTCCCAAGCCGGCGAGGTGTCCGGCCATACCAGCACCTGGAGCCGTTGCGCGAGGCCATCATCGTTGGCGCCGCCGGATACGGCGTCGAGCAGATACGCCTGTAGTTTCGCCGGTTGCAGTCCACCAAACAGCGAGATGCAGAGGTTTTCCACGCGCACCGAACCGCGGCCGATGCGGTCGATGGTGTATCCGCCATCTCCGTTCCAGGCTTCCAGGAAAAAGGGCCGCTCGCGCTCCCGCCCCTCGGAATCAAGCGTTGCGAGCCAGCCCACCAACTCATCACGCAGATAGAGGATGCCCTGCGGGTTCTCTTCCAGAATGGCGTGCAGTTTCTCGATGGTGGCGTCGTTGATGATGAAGCGCTCTTGAGGCGGGCGCTCGGGCGACTCTTCCTCGAAACGGTCGAATGATCCGCCTTTCTTGGCCGACTGCGTGGCCCGCGCCTTCCACGCACTCTTGCGGATTTCGTGCGCGGCCACATCCCGCTCGTACTCCTCCATCGCAGCTTTGTGAAGCTCGATGGCTGCGGCTTCCATTTTGCGCAAAGGCCGCAGCACCGTCCGGATGCACGGGCTCTTCATCAACCCCGGGCGCCCCACGATCCCGCCCCACAGGTTCGGCACCACCTCCCAATCGTCAAATCGCTTGGGCCGGATGCGGGCACGCCGTCCGATGACGCCCGCCAATTCCACGATGGCGGTGGCAGCGGGGAAGTCGACCGGGATCTGGAGGCGCTCCGCGATGTCGCTTACCCAGGCTCGCAGCGCCTCGGGCAACAACTCCGGATCGAAGCGGTCGACCTCGGGCAGCGAACCGAGGATCGGTTCGGGCTCTGGCCAGTCATCACCGGCTTCGACACTGCTGCCATCTGACACGCCCCATCGCTGGCGGAGCGACTCGAGAAGCTCTGGCGTGAGCGCTGCCGTTTCTTCGAGCATCCGCTCCAACTGCGCCGGTGTGCCGCCTGCCTCCACCCAGTCGGTGATGTCGCCCTTCTCGGCGACTGACAGTTCCACCACGCGAACCGAGGCCGCGACTGGCAGCAATGCCTCCGCCACGCGTAAGGCATGGCGATGCCCTGGCTTGTCGTTGTCGGGGAGGATGATGCAGTGGCGCGCGCGGAAGTGCGGCGTGTACTCAGGCCGCCATCCCGCGCCGGCGCCACCTGGATTACAGGATGCCGTCAGGCACCAACTCTCCAGCGTGTGGACGTCCTTCTCACCCTCGACGAGAAACACTTCGCCGGCCGTCAGGACCTTTGGCAACCGGTAAGGAACCCGCGGGCAATCGCGGAATTCAAAATGATATCCGTCGAGAGAGTGCCGGGTGGGCACGAAGACGGTTCTGCCTGCACGTTCGGACTTCTTCCTATCGGGAAGGTACATGCCCGCATCGAGGCCGAGAACAATGCCGTCTGTCGGTACGCCATCCAGATAGCCCGGATCGGTTGTGCCCGCTTCTTCAACACCGCTGGGCCGGCACTGCACAAAAGTCTTCTTCCCGTCGGGCTTCAGATACCGGATCACTTCAAATAGCAGGACGCCCTCGGCGGTCTCATAAGGGTAGCGGGCAATCTCTTGCCACTGGGCGGACGGCTTGGGGGGCGTGCTACGAGGAGCCTTGACGGGCAGCGGCCGCCCGACAATCCCGAACACGGCGTCGCGAGCCGCGCGGAATTCGGCGCCGCTGATCTCCATTTCCAGGTCGTAAACAGACCCGCCTTGGTTGCACTGGCTGTGGCAGTACCACTCGCCGGTGTCGGCCTTGACGGAGAAGTTCGGGTCTTTCCCGCTATGGAGGGGACAAGCATAGCGCCACTCCGGCCCACGCTGCTTCAAGTTTGGAAAGCGGACTGCGTAGTACTGCGCGACTTCGCAGGAGGTCAGCGGATCGTACACGGCAGTTCTCCTTCAGGTACTGCGGAGCCAGCCGGGCGGGTATGCGTCTCGATCCATTGCTCCAAGGCCCCGCGTGGCACACGGACCACCCGGCCTGCGGGCGCACGCAGCGAGGGGAGGGTGCCGTCCTGCATCCAGCGGTAGGCCAGGGCGCGGGAGATGTTCAGGATGGCAGCAACCTCAGGGGCACTCAACAGCAGCTTGTCTTTCGGGGTCTCCATGCCCTATAGCGCGACTCACCTGATAAGAGTTCATAAGATGAGAACGGTACAATATCGTCATCTACCCTGGATTCCATCCCGTCCACGCAGTATAATATTTCCAGATGTCCAGACGCCGTTTTGCCGACCGCACCGCTGCCGATCTGGCCTGGCAGCCGCCCTGCGATGTCACGCCACCCGACCTGACACGCGTTGCCATCAACGCCTGTCTGGACGTCCCGCTCTCGGAAGGCGAGTGGAACCTGCTGGAGACCCAGGGCTGGAAGGCCGATATCCGGAACCACCGCCGCACTCCGGGACAGGCCGCCGTGATGGTCGAGCAGTGGCGCGAGGCAGTCGCCGGGCCCGTCCGCCGTGCGCGCGACCACAGCCTGCCTGCATCCTTGCGGGCCGAGGCTGTCGCCCACCTCGTCGCGGTCGAGGCCCGCAAGACCGATCCGGTGATCGAATTCCGCACCCGCATCCTCCGCGGCAAGCTTCTGCAGCCAGAGCAGGTCGAGCGCTGGCTTGGCGTCCTCGCGCGCCGCCAGGAGGCAAAGCCATGGGCGAAGGTTTACGTGTCTGCCGAGGAGGCCGAGGTGGGCGTTGTTCCCATTGGCGTCAGCAACCTGGTCGAGCGCGGCTTCGACACACTCGACTATCTCGTGCCGGGCTCGGACCGTGTCCACCACATTCTGGTCTCGACAAAAGGCATCTTAGGGTGGCTACGGTGGCTTTCGGCATGGCTCTGTCAGCAGTACCGGTGGGAATCCGCCCACGCCACCACGTTCATCCTCACGGACGAGGCGCCGCCGATTCCCGAGACCCACTACGAGGTCGATAGCCGGCGCGCCTTTCCCGCGCTCACCCGCGTGATGATGACGATCGATCCCACCATGAGTCCGCGCGAGGTGGCGAACCTCTACCGCCAGATCCGCTTCCAGCACTTCGGCCGCCGCCACCGCTCGATGACGCCCAAGCATGTCGAGTTGGCGAAGTTCTGGTCCACTCATGCCCAGACCACCACGTGGAAGGAACTGATGGCCGAATGGAACAGACAGCACCGGCGCTGGGCCTACAAACGGGAGCAGAACTTCGCCCGCGATTGCGCTCAGGCTCGCGAGCGACTGTTGGGGCAGAACCTTGTAAGCGATACAGGGCAGGCGCACTGATGGATGAACCGCCACCGTCGCTGCGGTTTCAGCGATACCAGTTCTCCCACCGGGCCGGGCGCTGGCGCAAGCGCAGTTACCGGAGCGCACTGCGTGTCGAGAAGCCGAAGACGGAGCAGGACTGCCACAGGTTGCTTCCGGAACTGGCTCGGCGTATGTACCGACCGAACGGCTCGGTCGACCTGGAAGACCTGATGCAAATCGGAGAATTGAAGCTCGCCGAAGGACTGAATCGGTTGAAGCGGCGCGCCATCCACCCGGGGCCGGCTGCACTGAAGTCGCTGATGGAATCGGCACAATCGGCCATGTTCCACGCGATCGACCAGCAGGTGGTGGGCTTGGAGTCTGGCGGGGATACAGAGGACTACATCACCGAAACGCTGCCCGGCGCTTCCTGCAACGTTACCGTCATCCGCCGTGGCAGTGGATGGGACCTCGCTCCCGGCGTGACCGCCTCCTGGGGTAGTCCGCTGCCACCGGGATCGTGCCAGCCGCGGCCAACTCCGCTTTGTGGCTCGCCGGGTCACTTGCCCCTGAGCAGCGCGGTGAACGATGGGAGCCGCCGGCTGAGGCGGCCGGCGGTGATGAAGGATGCGGATTGTCATCCGCAGTCGTGTTGGGGTTGGCCGTCGGGGATCCAGCCGTACTGGAGCCAGCCGTCGTCATCGGGTCCGATGAAGCCGAAGTAGCAGCCGGGGAAGGCGTCCGAGAGCCAGAGGTAAGCCTCGTCGATGGCTTCATCTTCGAGATCCCGGCGACGCAGTTCCTGGAAGATGTCGGACTTGGTGCGGATGACCTTATTCACCACGGTGCCCAGAGCGCCTGGGAACCGATCCGTCCGCGAGGGATGGATCCGGAAGGCGACTCCGGGCTGGGTGTAGGCGTAGTTGCGGGCGTGGCGGACTGGGCGCGTCATGTGCGGATGCCTCTTAGCTGATCTGGT
>JACZJQ010000034.1 GCA_014860455.1 Bryobacteraceae bacterium
CACCCACGTGGCAGCTTGCGCAAGAGACGGCAGGATGAGCGCCCGTGAGTGGGAACCGGGTTTTGCTGTGATCAAAGACCGCGCCCTTCCATTGGGTGGTCGTATGGCAGACGGAGCAGTCTCTCGGGAAGCCTGCCGTCACGTGGTTGGGATTCGTGGTGCTGTTGTAGCTCGCCAGATGGCAGCCTTCGCAGGTGGCTGGGGTGCCCTTGTAGACGTTGTTCTTGTGGCACTGGGCGCACTGTACCGACGTGTGAGACCCAGTCAGCGGGAACCTTGTGGCCGCTGTGTGATCGAACCTGGCGCCCTTCCATTGGTTGGTCGTGTGACACACCGCACAGTCCTTGGGGAAACCCGCCGTCACGTGGTTGGGATTCGTGGTGGTGTTGTAATTGGTCAGGTGGCAGCCTTCGCAGGTGGCAGGCGTGCCCTTGTAGACATTGTTCTTGTGGCACTGGGCGCACTGTACCGACGTGTGAGACCCAGTCAGCGGGAACCTTGTGGCCGCTGTGTGATCGAACTTGGCGCCCTTCCATTGGGTGGTCGTGTGACACACCGTACAGTCCTTGGGGAAGGCTGCCGTCACGTGGTTGGGATTCGTGGCGGTGTTGTAGTTCGACAGGTGGCAGCCTTCGCAGGTGGCAGGCGTGCCCTTGTAGACGTTGTTCTTGTGGCACTGGGCGCACTGGACAGCGGCGTGCGAGCCGGTGAGGGGGAACTGCGTGGCGGTAGCGTGGTCGAACTTGGCGCCCTTCCATTGGGTGGTCGTGTGACACACCGTACAGTCCTTGGGGAAGGCCGCCGTCACGTGGTTGGGGTTCGTGGTGGTGTTGTAGTTCGTCAAATGGCAACCTTCACAAGTTGCCGGCGTGCCCTTGTAGGCGTTGTTCTTATGGCACTGGGCGCACTGGACAGCGGCGTGCGAGCCGGTGAGGGGGAACCTTGTGGCCGCTGTGTGATCGAACCTGGCGCCCTTCCATTGGGTGGTCGTGTGACACACCGTACAGTCCTTGGGGAAACCCGCCGTCACGTGGTTGGGATTCGTGGTGGTGTTGTAATTGGTCAGGTGGCAGCCTTCACAAGTTGCCGGCGTGCCAGCGTACTGGCCGCCGACGTGACAAGACGTGCAGAGGCTGCTGCTATGGGCTCCGGTGAGCGGGAACCGGGTTTTGGCGTGGTCGAACTTGGCGCCCTTCCACTGCACGGTTGTGTGGCACACGGTGCAGTCCTTGGAGAAGCCCGCAGTCACATGGTTGGGGTCCGTAGTGCTGTTGTAGCTGGTCAAGTGGCATCCTTCGCAAGTTGCCGGTGTACCCGCATACACATTGTTCTTGTGGCACTGGGCGCACTGCGCTGAGGTGTGCGAGCCGGTGAGGGGGAACTTCGTCCGGACGGTGTGGTCGAATTGAACTCCCTTCCATTGAATTGTCGTGTGGCACTGTGTACAGTCTTTCGGGAACCCGGCGCCGACATGATTCGGCTCGGTAGTCCTGTTGAAAGAATCCAGGTGGCAGCCCTCACAGCTCTGGGGTGTCCCCTGGAAGGCGCCGCCGACATGGCACTGGTTGCATTGCGTGTCGACGTGGCTGCCAGTCAGCGGGAATCTTGTTTGGCTCGAATGGTCGAACGCCGCGCCCGTCCATTGGGCAGTTGAATGGCAAACGGTGCAATCCCTGGGGAAGCCGGAGGCCGCGTGGCTAGGGCTTGTGGTCTTCTCGAACGCAGGAAGATGACAGCCCTCGCAGGTCTGGGCCGTCCCGGTAAAGCGCCCGCTGACATGGCAGGCAGCGCAGTCGGTCTGAACGTGGGCGCCGGTGAGCCGGAACCGGCTCAGGTTGTGGTCGAAATTTGCGCCCTTCCACTGAACGGTGCCGTGGCATTGTGCGCAATCGCGTGGGAAGTTCGACGCCAAGTGTGCCGGATTCGTGGTCTTCCTGAAGTCTTCCAGATGGCACCCTTCACAGGCCTGCGGAGTTCCAGCAAACCGGCCCGCAACGTGGCAAGCGTTGCACTCCACCTGTGTGTGCGCACCGGCCAGTGGAAATTTGGTGAGGGCGGCGTGATCGAACACGGCTCCCTTCCACTGGGCGGTGGTGTGACAGACAGAACAGTCGCGCGGGAAACCTGCTTGGACATGGTTGGGATTCTGAGCGGCGTTGAAGTCCTTGGTGTGGCAACCTGCGCACTGGGTGGCGATGCCGGTGTACTGGCCGCCAACATGGCAGGCATTGCATTCGAGACGGGCATGTCCGCCGGCCAGGGCGAAGCCGGTAATGGTTTCATGGTTGAACTTCGCCCCCTGCCAGGAATCCATGCTATGGCACTGGTCACACTGAAGTGGGATGCGCGTGGATTGATGCGGCGGGTTCGCGGCTTTGTTGAAGTCGGCCACATGGCACGCGGCACACTCCGTGCTGAGCCCGACGAACGTTCCCGCCGCGGCGCTTTTGTGGCAACTCTCGCAGGGCGCAGCGGCATGTGCGCCGATCAGTGGAAACCTGTTGGCGTGCTCGCGTGTTTGCTGCACCGCCACGCGCCAACCTTTCACCGTGTGGCACTGCTGGCAATCGCCGCCGAATTTCCGGCGATGGATATCAGCGTGACACGAGGAGCACTGCTTGCTGACATTGTTGAAGAACCGGTCGACGTGACAGGATGTGCAGGCCACCCCTTGGTGCATGCCCAGCAAAGGCCAGCCAGTCTGTGTGTTGTGGTCAAATTCCGGTACGGGGCGAACCGGCTTCCAGGATGATGCGGTGTGGCAACTCCCGCATGCGACTCTCAGGGGGCCATGCGGATTGGTGGTCCGCCGCTCGACGGGGCGATCCTGTGCGAAGGTTGACGCAACCATGCAGACGGCCATCACGAGCAGTCGATTCACGATCGATCCGGATATGGTCATCGGTGGCACACCTCGCATAGTCTTGGGGTCCCTCGGTAAATCACCACCTGTCGGAGGCCAGCCAGCCGGCGGTTCTCGTGGCACATCCTGCAAGGCACCCGTTCATGCGCCCCTCTGAGCGAGAATGTCGAGTGTTTCTGGTGGTCGAAGCCGGTAGGCTGCCAGTTGGTGGTGGTGTGGCAACGACCACAATCCGGATTGGTCTCAAGGGCGGTCTGAAACTGGCCATCGTGGACATCGGCATGACAGGCCCCACAGGCGCGAGCCGTTCCTTGGAAAGTGATCAAGCGCTTTCCCCCGGGGATCTCCGGTTTGTGACAACCCGTGCAGACAGCAGCCCGGTGCTTGCCAGTCAGAGGGTATCCCGTCGAACCGTGGTCAAACGGACCGGTCTCTTTCCAGTTCCGAACCGTGTGGCAGGACTCACATTCGGCCTGCAGCGTTCCAAGGGGACCATGTGGGGTCTGGTGACATTCGAGGCAGCGAACGCTTTCGAAGCGGAATCTGGTCCCCTCTGTAGCCGGCGCCGGTCGGTGGCACTCCGCACAGGCGACAGCCGCGTGGGCGCCAGCCAGCGTCATTCGGGTCTTGGCGTGCTCCACAAGAGTGAATCTTGCCGGCTTCCAGCCCGAAACCTCGTGGCAGTTCTCGCAGCGGTTCTCGTGGCGTGGCATCGCGAACTGGCCGTAGTGACGATCCTTATGGCAGTTGCGGCATGAGGAAGCATCCGGATGGTAGTCCGCCGTGGCGCCCGTCCCGGCGTGGCACTTCGCGCACGCGACCTGCTCGTGCATGCCGAGCAGCGGATACCGCGTGGAAGAGTGGTCCTTTGGCGTGAACCCCGCTGGCTTCCAACCGGACTCGTTGTGACAGCCGGCGCACTCGCCGCCATTGCGAGCTGCGAATTGCCCCTGATGCGTGTCCCTATGGCAATCGAGGCAACGCGCATGAGGGATCTCCACACTGAATTTCGCCGTGCGGTGACACTTCGCACATTCCAATGGCCGGTGCTTGCCATTGAGGGGGAATTCGGTTCTTGAGTGGTCAAAACCGCTTTCGCTGAGCCGGGCCGGTTTCCACCCGGATGTCGTATGGCACTTCTGACAATCGCCGGCGAAGGAGCCGCCGTGGGCATCGTTGTGGCAGGCCCTGCAGCTCTCGAAGATGACGAAATTTTTGTACTGCACCCTCCCCGTTTCGGGAGGAAATCGCTTGTGACACTGCGCGCAGGCGACCTTGCCATGGAGACCGGTCAGCGGGAATTCGGACTTCTCGTGCGTGAATCCCCGAAGGTCCTTCCAGTTCTCCTGATTGTGGCAGCGCGTGCAGGCCGGCCCCAGATCTCCATGGTGCTTGTCATCATGGCAACTTCCGCACAGCGGCGAAAGTCCAAGGTAAGACTTACCGGAAGTCAGGTAAAACTTACCGGGACCAGGCGGCTTCATGCTGGCAATGTGTTCGGGTGTCATCTTCGTCGTGTTGTGACACTTCTGGCACGACAAAGCAGCGTGCTTGCCTTCGAGAGTCCAGCCGGTCTGTCGGTGATCGAAACGGCTTCTCGGGGTCCTCCAGCGCACCAGTTGATTCTGCCGCCCATTGTGTTCCGCGTGGCAGCGGGCGCAATCTCCAGCCGCCTGCATTCCAGCGCCTTTAACGATCCGTGCATGGTAACCACGCTTTTCCGACAGGCGACGCCGGATTTCTTCGTGACACTCCAGACACCTGAATTGAGGGGATCCCGCACCTACTACGTGACAGGTGGCACACTGAAGCGGCGTGTCCAAGCCCTTGTGGGCCTGCGACAGAGGGCCGGGGGACATCTGGGCGTTTGAGGACACAGCGGCCACTGCGATTACGGCGACCGCGACTCCGACCGTGCGACTACTCATATAGGAAGATCATCACCGTCTTGCTCACCAGCCCGGCCTGCATCCCAGCGCGTCATCCCCATCGTTTTCGTGGCAGTCTTGGCTTACGACTTTGCCTCGATCAGGCCCACTCCGACGCAGATCCCCCCTGCCAGCGCGGGCTCTGTCAACTAGGAGATCGTGGAAAACGTCCTCCGTCGATAGGCCCAGCCGGATGGGGGACCCCAACCCAGTGAAACTCCCCCCATCGGCCTTCCCGAAACCACGCGCTGCGAGGACCCAGTGGGGAAGCCCGACACGATGGAGTAACTTGGTCCATCCCTAGCAATTGAAGGGCCATTCTCGCGACCGGAGCGTTCGTCTGCATAACGCTCTGATGTCGAGTTCAGACAAAGCGGCGAGTGGACAACCAAGCCAACAAAGGCCTGACAAACTTCCGGCAGATCGCCAAGAAGTATCCGGAGGTCGATCCCCATCGGATCCTGGCAAATCTGGCCGACGCCAGCGGCGACCTCCGACGATGGTTCGCCGCCGCCAAGGATGCCGGTCACCTCGACCTGGCTCTCCGCTTCGCGAAGACTGGCCGGACCGATCCGAAGACCCTCAGCCGCGCGTTAAGGGATTTCCTGGAGTTCGACCCCGTGTTCGCGCTCCGGATCGGCCGCATGGCAGTCGACCGCATCCTTGCTGGTTACGGTTACGAGATAACTGCTCTGGACCTCGCCGGCGCCAGAGACCATTTCCTCGCTGCCGCTCGACGCCTGGACGTGGAGGCGGACGCGAAGAACGCCCTCGACCGATTGTTGGCCGAGCATGTCGACGTGCCTTCGTTTTTCCGAGTTCAGATCGAGCGGCAGCTGGCGGGACTTCAGCCGATGAACACAGGTCACCGGGGCGTCTGATCAGTGTGAAATATCGGGGCACCTCGCCCGCGACGCTCGTGAGTTCAGCGAATCGGCTCCGTTCCCTCGTTAAGGATCGCCAAGTACGCCTCATAGACAAACAACCGGTGCCGCTGGCGCCCGGTGATCTCCCGCAATATGCCGAGGCGGCGCATGTGCCCCAGCGACTTTGCCACGGTGGGGGCGGAGAGGCCGATCTTTCGTGCGGTCGCCGGTATCGACACGATCGGGTTACGCTGCATGTGCTGGAAGACGCGCAGTACTGATGTGGCCGGCCGGCCTAGTGTCTCAATCTGGCGTCGGTGCTCATCGAACAGCGCCACGATGCGGCGCGCGGCGCCGGCGGCCTGGTCGGCGGTCTCGCGGACGCCGGTGAGGAAGAAGTCGAGCCAAGCCTCCCAGTCGCCTTTGGTGCGGACGCGGTCGAGCAGATCGTAGTGGGCGGCCCGGTGCGTCTTGAAGTATAGGCTCAAGTAGAGGATGGGCTCGCGGATCACGTTCGCCGCGCAGAGCAGGAACACGATCAGGAGTCGGCCAAGCCGACCGTTACCGTCAAGGAACGGATGGATCGCCTCGAACTGCACGTGAGCCAGGCCGGCTTTGATGAGAAGCGGGACGTCCGGCCGATTATCGTGCAGAAACAATTCCAGCGCGCCCATGCACTCCAGCACCAGCTCCGGCGGTGGGGGCACGAATACGGCGTTGCCAGGGCGGCTGCCGCCGATCCAGTTCTGGCTGCGCCGGAATTCGCCGGGTTGTGTGTCACTCCCGCGACCTTTGGAGAGCAGGATGTCGTGGATCTCCCGGATGAGCCGAAGAGAAAGCGGGAAGCCGCCACGCATACGCTCCAGCCCGTGCATCATCGCGGCCACGTAATTCGAGACCTCCTGCACGTCGTGGAGCGGGACACCGGGCACTTCATCGTTCTCGAATAGCAGCAGATCCGACAGTGACGACTGCGTCCCTTCAATCTGCGAAGAGAGCACCGCCTCCTTCCTCACGTAGGCGTAAATGAAGAGTGGTAGATCGGGCAGCAGGGATGCCAGCCCGTCCAACCGACCGAGGGCATGGTTGGCCTGTTCCAGAAGTAGTTGGAGCGAATCGAGGCGGACGGGCGGGTCCGGCGGCAGCGGAGGCGGCACGAACGCGCTAAAGGACTCTTGCTCGAACGCCTTGACGACGTAACGCCCCAGTCGCGGATTCTCGCTTGCGTCCACGCTCAGCGCCATCCCTTCGTTAGCTCGCAGCTAACGAAAGGATACACCACTTTTGTTTCGCTATGAATACTTCCCCTACCCCGCACGCCGATCCTGTTCGCCGACGACCGGAATGGGCCGGCGCCGCATGTTGACCGTCAGAGGACCCGGTTCAATGCGGGCGCCAGCGCGGAAGCGCTTGTAGAGGAGTTCGAGGACCATGTCGAGGTTGCGTTCAATGGCGGCGATTACGGCCAGTTCAGCTTGGGTGATGACATCGCGCTTGGGGAATTTGAGAATCACTGACCAGCTCCAGGGATGGTGTAAAAGCTTATATTATGCGACCGGCAGGCCGATCGCAAGCGGCCATTCCTGGTGCCCAGACCCAGACCGCAGCACAACATCTTGCGGTCTGGGCCGAAACAATCAGCCCGTCTTTCGTTTCGGCTTCCCTCTAACTTCTTCAGGCGTCAAGCCTAACGCGCTCGCCATGATGCCGAGGATGTTTTCCTTGAACGGCTTGCTGTCATCGCGCAGGTAATTGAGCAGAGCTTCCAGCCAACGCTGCTCGTCGGGGTCGAGTTCACCGAATGGTGAGTCCGGCTTATCTGCTTTGTCTACAGTGGTTTCCGGCGCCTGCTCCTTGCCCACGTAAAGAGCAATCGCCTCCTCCAGCATCCGCTGAACCTTCAATCCGCGGTTGAGCGCCTCCTGCTGGAGCATCTTTCGATACTCCTCGGTGCCCCGGAACCCGATCGTAACTATTTCTTGTGCCATTTCAGTGAGTTAGACCTTCGGCGCACATGTGCGCCTAACTTTGCCATTGACGGCTTGCCTACAGTTGCGCAAGAATGATTTCAGGCAGTCACTTCTTATGAAGACATTACCACAAGTACTCAAGTCCCGTATCGCATTTCGTTGTGAGGACTGGTTTTACGAGGCCGTCCGCATCGAGGCGGCCAAGCGGCACAGTTCCATCCAACAGGTCTGCACAGAAGCAGTCATCGCCCAGCTTGGGCTGAAGCGTCCCGCGAGGACCAAGGCGCAACCGGACAGCATCAGAAGAGGCCGCTCGTGGCTGAGGCTGTCCCCAGCACAGCCGAAGTCGTTGGCGGCATTCCGACTCGCTAATCACGCAATACTCCTGCGGCAGATCCACAGCAGAAGGGATTCACGAACTCTTTCGTACAATGCAGCCACGCGCAGGCTGGTCCATTCGCAGCCTCTTCAATTCCCAGACCCACTGGACCCGCCTCCTGGACGCGGAACGTGGCGCCCCTTCCAGATCGCGTTCATCGTGATGGCGCTTGAATCCACCGCCGAGTATGGCAGCCCGGACCGGGATATCGTCGAGCTCATCTGGTTTCCAACTGGCGGACGAAAGACGGAAGCCTATCTCGGTCTAAGCGCATTTTCCATGTTCTTGCGTCGGCTTCGTGACCCGAAAGATATCGGAGTGGATGTGGTGATGCGCTCACTGCTGTCCGGCTATCGTTTCGAGGGTGCCATCTAAGCGATTTCCTATCAGTAGTATAGACCCTGCTCGACGCTTTTTCGATATGGCCTGTCGCCAGCCCAATTTCGCGCCACACCTGCCGGCCTGACCACGCTACCGACAATGGGGCATGTTCGCAGGACGGACCGTCTTCGCACAGGTGATCGAGCACCTACCGCCTCACGAGTTCCAGAAATGCGTGGCTCGCTACGCCGGCAATTACAAATTCCGCGGCTTTTCCTGTCTTGACCAGTTCCTTTGTCTCGCTTTCGCACAACTCACCTACCGCGAGAGCCTCCGCGACATCGAAGCCTGCCTGCGGTCGGTCCAGAGCAAGCTGTATCACATGGGCTTCCGTGGCAAGATCTCGCGTTCCACGCTGGCCGACGCCAATGAAGCTCACGACTGGCGCATCTACGCCGACTTCGCGCAGGTGCTCATTCACATCGCCCGGCCGATGTACGCTGGCGAATCGCTTGGCTTCGATCTCGACAACACGGTCTACGCCCTGGACTCCACCACAGTCGACCTCTGCCTGTCGGTGTTTCCGTGGGCTCGCTTTCGCGCCACCAAGACCGCCGTCAAACTGCACACTCTGCTCGACCTACGCGGTCCGATCCCCACTTTTATTGAGGTTTCCGATGGAAAACTGGCCGACGTCACGCTTCTGGATTTGATCGTGCCCGAGCCCGGTTCCTTCTACGTGATGGATCGCGCCTACCTGGACTTCGAGCGTCTCCATGTCCTTCATGACGCCGGCGCCTTCTTCGTCACTCGCGCCAAGAGAGGCCTCCGGCTCCGTCGCCGCTACTCGCGCACCGTCGACGCCAACACTGGCCTCCGCTCCGATCACACCGTCGTCCTTGCATCGCCGCTCTCGCGCAAGCACTACCCCGATCCGCTCTGACGAATCCATTTTCACGACGCCACCCAAGACCGCAGCCTTCGCTTCCTTTCCAACAACTTCGATCTGCCCGCCCTCACCATCTGCCTGCTGTACAAGTCGCGCTGGCAGGTGGAACTCTTCTTCAAGTGGATCAAGCAGCACCTTCGGATCAAGGCCTTTTACGGATATAGAGAGAATGCCGTCAAAACTCAGATCTGGATTGCGGTGTCGATCTACGTGCTGGTGGCGATCCTGAAGAAGCGCCTGGCTCTGGAGGCCAGTCTTCACGAAATCCTACAGGTGCTCAGCGTCACGCTGTTCGAGCAAGTGCCCGTTTTACAGGCCTTCGAACGCATCGGGTCCCAAGAAAAATCAGAGGCAATTTCTAACCAGCTCAATCTATGGGACTTATAGCCGGACGCTAGTGATGCAGAACCCGTCTGACTCCTCCGTTCAGCTGCGCCCTCGCAGAACCCCCACCGCATCCCAAGCCGGTGACAGCATTGGCCAATAGTCTTCCCC
>JACZJQ010000004.1 GCA_014860455.1 Bryobacteraceae bacterium
GACCGGACGACGGTCGTCGTCGCGGCCGCGGCCGCCACGGCGGACGAGGAATGATTGCGTGTTTTTCGAGCCGCGTGCTATGCGCGCGGTTTGACGAGCGATAACTGAATTCAGAATAACCTCATGAAAGCCCTGTTCGCCTTAATCTTCCTGGTCAGTGTCCTGAACGCCGCCGCCGCCACGGACGAGGCCGTTCGCAACCTGAAGGCCTTCCCTCCGGCCGAGCCTGGGATGAAACGCCTGGTCATTTTCGTGCCGCCGAAGAAGGTGGAGGAGGACTTTCGCGTGCAACTCCTGGTGGGGAAGACCGTGCCGACGGATGGCGTCAACCGGCATTTCTTCGGCGGGCAACTCGAGACGGAAACCATCGAAGGCTGGGGCTTTGACCGGCACATCCTGCGCCAACTTGGGCCGATGGCCGGCACGCTGATGGCGCCGCCGCCCGGCGCGAAGGCGGTGGAACGGTTCGTGACGCTCGCGGGTGAGCCGAGGCTGCTGCGCTACAACAGCCGCCTGCCGCTGGTGGTGTACGTGCCGGAAGGCGTCGAGGTCCGCTGGCGCGCCTGGCGCGCGGACACGAAGACCAAGACGGCGAAGGAAGGCTAGCTTGCCTGGGTCGGCACCGTGCCGGGTTCATTTGCGATGCTGATGGTTCTGGCCGCCTGCCTGGTGGTTCTCGTCAAGGGCGCCGGTTAACTGCTCCACCGATAGCTGCGCAGCTTCTGCCCCAACCCAACCGCACCGAGGTTTGCGAGGCATCCGCGCCGGGCCCTCCGCCACCCTTCCGACGGCGTGAATTCTTCAATTATCGGACTGACCCGAATGGCCACCATTGACACCGGTGCCCAGACATGCAACGTCGGTCGAAGACCGCAGCCCAAGAAGAGAATCCAGTAGACTGCTTATGCCTTCCCCACACCTGAACACACCAGCAACGCTTGATCCCTTACGCTCCACCACGGGTGCTTCCCCATGCGCGCCGAACGCGACGCGCCATGCATTCCTTAACCTCGCCGTGCTCGGGCTCGCCCTCGTGGCGTCTCTGCCTCTGCTCGCGGGCGCAGGCGGCGCCACCATCCGCGAGTATCGGAAGACCTTTCGAACCTACCCCTTCTCGGACCCGGATCCGATCCCGCGTGGCGGCCGGATCTACCCCTACTTCCGCTACGACGGTTTCACCGACCAGGCCGAGGACAGGGAGTGGACCGTGATCGAACTCGAGAACCCATGGATCCGCGTCACCGTGCTCCCCGAAATCGGCGGCAAAATCTGGTCGGCCGTCGAGAAGTCCACCGGAATGGGATTCCTCTACGGGAACCAGGTGGTGAAGTTCCGTGACATCGCCCTGCGCGGCCCGTGGACGAGCGGGGGGATCGAGGCCAACTACGGCATCATCGGCCATACCCCGAACTGCGCGACGCCGGTCGATTACCGGACACGGCAGAATCCCGACGGGAGCGCCACCGTCGTCATCGGTGTCCTCGATCTCCTGACCCGCACGCCCTGGCGGCTCGAGGTTACGGTGCCGGCGGATAAGGCGTATTTCACCACCTCGTCGCTCTGGCACAACGCGACGCCGCTCGAGCAGCCCTACTACACGTGGATGAACACCGGCATCAAGGCCGCCGGCAACCTGCAGTTCGTTTTCCCGGGCACCCATCATATCGACCACGACGGCCGGGCAAACCCGTGGCCAATCGAACCGAAGACAGGTCGGGCCCTCTCCTTCTATGAAAACAACAACTTCGGCTCCTACAAGTCCTACCATGTTCTCGGCCGCGGCGCCGACTTCTTCGCCGCCTTCTGGCACGATGAGGACTTCGGCATGGGGCGCTTTTCCTGCCGCGATGACAAGCTGGGCAAGAAGATCTGGATCTGGGGACTCTCGCGCGAGGGGATGATCTGGGAGCAGCTGCTCACCGATGCCGACGGCCAGTACGTCGAAGTGCAGTCCGGACGTTCCTTCAACCAAGCCGACCGGAACAGCTCGAAGACGCCTTTCAAACACCGCGGCTTCCCGCCTTACGGCACGGACACCTGGACCGAGTACTGGTTCCCCGTCAAAGGCACCAAGGGTCTCGTGGCCGTATCGCCGCTCGGAGGCCTCAACGTGCGCCTCCGTGACGGCGGGATCGAGGTCCTTTTCTCGCCGCTGGAGACCGTCGAAGAGACGCTCGAGGTGCTCGACGGCGAGCGCATCGTCTTCACCACGGCCGTCTCCGCGAAACCGCTCGAGCCCTGGACCGCGACCGTCTCCGTGGCCATACCGGCTGAGCGCCTGCGCGTCCGGATCGGCGGCAACCGGCTCGAGTGGAACGGTGACCCGAGCGCGGGAGAACTCTCGCGTCCACTGCAGTCGCCCGCTGATTTCGACTGGAACTCGGTGTATGGCCTTTGGCTCAAGGGCAAGGAACTCCTCCGGCAGCGCTCCTATGCCCACGCTCGAGAGGCGCTCGAGGCCTGCCTGCGCCAGGACCCTCACTACGTGCCCGCCCTCGCCGACCTCGCCCTTCTCCGTCTCTTCGCCATGGACGCCCGGGGTGCCTTCGACCTGGCGCGTCGAGCCCTGGCCATTGACACCTACGACCCGACCGCGAACTACTACTACGGCCTCGCCGCGCGGAGGCTCGGCCGATTCGACGACGCCCGCGACGGCTTCGAGCTGGCAGCGCAATCGGTCGAACTGCGCGTTGCCGCGTGGAGTGAGCTAGCGAAATTGGCTCTCCACGCCGGGGACTTCGCGCGGGCCGGAGTCGATGCGGGGCGGAGTCTCGAATTCAATCAGCGCAACCTCGAGGCGCACCAACTCCTCGCCCTGGTCCTCCGTTTGCAGGAGCGCCACGACGAGGCCGGCAAAGCCCTCGACGCCCTGCTCGCCCTCGATCCCCTCAATGCCTTCGCCGGCTTCGAAAAGGCGCTGGCCGAGGGCAGCGAAACCGCCCGGGGCACGTTCGCCGCGAGCGTCCGCAATGAGATGCCCCAGGAGATCTTCCTCGAACTGGCGGCGTGGTACCACGGCCTCGGCCGGACGGCCGAGGCCGCGCAGGTGCTCGAGCTCGCGCCGCAGACGGCGGAGGTTCTCTATTGGCGCGCCCGTCTGGCCTCCAACCACGCCGCCGCCACGGCGCTCCTCCGGCAAGCTGAAGCAGCGTCTCCCGAGCGCGTCTTCCCCTTCCGGGCGGAATCGGCCGAGGTGTTGCAGTGGGCTACGTCCCGCACCTCGAGCTGGCGCCCGCGCTATTACCTGGCACTTGTCCACTGGGGTGCCGGCAACCTCGACGAAGCCCGTCGCCTGTTCGACGAGTGCGGGGAACAACCGGATTACGCGCCTTTCTACGCCGCGCGCGCCCTTGTTTTTGAGGACGTCTCCCTGGACCGATCGCTGGCGGATCTGCGCGAGGCGGCTCGCCGTGATCCTTCCCAGTGGCGGTTCGGGAAAATGCTGATCGAGCGTCAGCTCCGCCAGGGGACGCCGGCCATCGCGCTGGAAACCGCCCGGCGCTACTGTGCCGAGTCCCCTGAGAACTACATCCTCGGCATGCTCCACGCCAAGGCGCTCCTGGCGGAAGGTCATCACCAGCAAGCGGCCGAACGCTTGACCCGGCTCCAGGTCCTCCCCTACGAGGGCGCGACCGAGGGACGCCGGCTCTATCGCGAGGCGCTGCTCATGCTGGCAGTCGAGAACCTCCATAAAGGCGACACCACCGCTGCGCTCCGCTCGATCGACGCCGCGCGGCTCTGGCCCGAAAACCTCGGCGCCGGGAAACCGTACCCGGAAGACGTGGACGAGCGCCTCGAGGACTTCCTAGCCGCCCAGGCTCTTTCACGCCAGGGCGACAGCGCCACTGCGAGCAAGCTGCTCGAGCCGCTCACAACCTCCGGTGCTCGCGGAGGCGAAGTCGGCAGGCTCCTCCACGCCCTCGCCCTGAGGCAGTTGGGCCGCGTGACGGAGGGAAGTCAACTTCTGGACGATTGGTGTGCCCGCGAGTCGGCGAACGTCCTTGCTGCCTGGGCCGCCCGCGCCTACGACGGGCCGGTGGGTCCACCACCGGACACCGCCGGCGCTGAAGTGCGCGTCCTGGCGGCCTGGTTAAGGACGACACCACCGTGAACGCGGCGTTCCATCGACCATCCGCACGAGCGCCGGCCTCCGGCACGGCGTGCGGGTTTTTCATGGGCAGGAATGGTTGATCATGGCGTTGGGGTTCCGCCTTTCATTCGTCCGCGGCAATCTCGTTGCGGATGCGGAAGTAATCGAAGTCCACCTGGCCACCCGGTGTCTTGGTGGCGAAATTAAAGAGGCCAAACCGGTAGCCCATGAAATGCGGCAGTGTATAGCTCATCTTCAAGGTGTCGCCGATCGGCGTCCACGCTTTGCCATCCAGACTGTAAAAGAAGCGGGCCGTGTCCGCGCGGTTCCTGAAGTCACATGCCACCTTCAGATGGACCGTGGGTTGGGTGAGCGGCACGCTCGCCGACTCGGTCCGCTGGCCCGACCCGGCATGGACCATCACGATCGACCAAGTGTTGCCCTCGGCGCGGACGCCGACGAGTCCGTAGTTCTTTTGCAGCAGCAACAGCCCGGCGAAATCGCCGTCTTTGAGGTGCGAAACGTCGAGGGCCGCTGAGCCGGAACATGCCGGGCCAAAGGTACGTTGCGTGAGGGTGTTCCGGGCGGAGAGAACGGTCGCATCGACGCGGCCCGTGGTGAGCCGCAGAAAACCCGGTCGCGCGGTGAGCGACCAGAGCGCGTGGTCGGGATGGTGATTCCACTGCCAGACCAGTGGGAGCAAAGGTTCGCCAGGAACTCGATCAAATTCGTCCGAGTTGACGATGCCGGGAATGAGCCCCTGGCTGACGGGAAGGTCCAAGATCGAGGGGACCTTTCCGTCCGAGCCCAGCACCGGCCATCCGTCCTCCCATTTCACCGGCACGAGGTAGGGGATGCGCCCGACGGCTCCGTGGTCCTGAAAGAGGTAGGCATACCAGTCGCCGGCCGGGGTGTCGATGAGCCCACCCTGGGCCACACCCTGATCCTGCAGCGCGACTCGGCCTTCGTACGGACCTGTGATGCTGTCCGCGCGATGGACGAGCACGGTGCGCATGCCGCCCCGGGGCCAGGTGATGTTGAACAGGTAATACCGGCCGTGCACCTTGAACAACTGGCTGCCCTCCGCGCCAAGCATGATATTCCGGCCGGCCACGGCGCTGGCGTTGGTGATGACGACCTGGTCGAAGCCTCCCGGTTTGATTCCCGAGAGATCGGCGTTCAGCTCCACCAAGCGCAGGTTGTTCACGCCGTAGAGCATGAAGACCCGCCCGTCGTCCTCGAAAAACAGGGAATGATCATGCAGGGACGGCCGGAACGACTTCACCTCCCACGGACCGTGTTCGAGGTCTTTCGTGGTGTAGACGTAGGTTTTGCCGGTGGTGCTGGAGAAGGTGGTGACGTAGTACGTCCCGTGGTGGTGTCGGATGCTGCTGGCCCAGGACCCGGCACCGTAAGCGTTCTTGCCCTTATCAAGGTTCAGGGCATCGACGTCGTCCAGGGTGTCGTAGGCATAACTGACGAGCTCCCAATTCACGAGGTCCCTTGACTTCATGATGGGGAGTCCCGGACTCAGGTGCATGGTCGTGCTGCTCATGTAGTAGGTGTCCCCCACCCGGATCATCGCCATGTCCGGCACGTCGGCGTGAATGATGGGATTGCGGGCTGCCGCGGCCAGGGTCGCTGTGGCGGGAGAGAAACTCGAGGCCGCCCCTACAAAAAGTCCCAAAAGGGCGATGATGCCTGAGGGG
>JACZJQ010000035.1 GCA_014860455.1 Bryobacteraceae bacterium
GCAACCCAGGCTGCGCCCGCGTGGCCCATATCGCCGTACCCTCTTCATATACCCCCCTAGGGTATCTTGACCTCGCCCAGTCCCTCGCCGTCGACCAGGGGGGCCTCGGGGCCTACGACGGTGAGATCGACGGCGAGGGACTGGGCGAGGTCAAGATACCCTAGGGGGGTATATGAAGAGGGTACGGCGATATGGGCCACGCGGGCGCAGCCTGGGTTGCCGGGAGTGGCGTACACCTCTTTCACCGAGGGGCTCTGAGCGAGGCGCCAGCAAATGGCGTGTTCGCGGCCTCCGCCGCCGATGACCAGAACTTTCACGGAAATATCTCCTATAGCTACAATAAATTAGGATACCTGGGTTTTCCCCTCCGGCCAATGAGACAGCATAGCTACGATGTGGTGGTGGTGGGCGCCGGCCACGCAGGATGCGAGGCCGCACGCGCGTGCGCCAGGATGGGCCTGAAGACGGCGATCGTCACCATGAACATCGATCTGGTGGCGCAGATGTCCTGCAACCCGGCGATCGGAGGAATTGCGAAGGGGCATTTGGTGAGGGAGATCGACGCGCTGGGCGGGGTGATGGGCGAGGTGGCCGACGACGTTGGAATCCAGTTCCGGTTGCTGAACACGAGCCGCGGGCCGGCTGTCTGGAGTCCGCGGGCGCAGATGGACAAAAAGCAATACCGGGTCAGAATGCGGCAGGTGCTGGAGGCTGAACCCAATTTGAGGTTCGTGCAGGCTGAAGCCGCCGAACTGGTATTGGCTTCGGCCGTCAACGGGCATAGAAGGATCACCGGGGTGCTGTTGCGGGATGGGCGGACGCTGGGTTGCGGCGCGGCTGTGGTCACCACGGGCACCTTCCTGAACGGGATGGCGCATATCGGCGAATCGAAGTACAACTGCGGCCGTAGCGGTGAGGCCCCCGCGAATCTGCTTGGCACCTTTCTGCGATCGCTTGGCCTGCAATGGACACGGCTGAAGACAGGCACTCCGCCGAGGCTCGATGGGCGGACCATCCGATGGGAGTGTTTCGAGCCGCAACTGGGCGATGCCGACCCGGTCCCGTTTTCCTTCATGACCGGCCGCATCGAGCGACCGCAGGTGGCCTGCCATATCGCCTATACCAATGAGGACACGCGGAGGGTGATCCACGAGAGCCTGGCGCGATCACCCTTGTATAGCGGCCAGATTGAGGGGATTGGGCCGCGATACTGTCCATCAATAGAGGACAAGATCGTCAAGTTCCCTGACAAGCCGAGGCACCAGCTGTTTCTTGAGCCGGAGGGGTTGGACACCTACGAAGTGTATGTAAACGGGATGTCCACCAGCATGCCGGTCGACGTTCAGGAAGGAATGCTGTCAACGATTCCGGGGTTGGCTGAGGCCGAGATGATCAGGCCCGGCTATGCGATTGAGTACGATGCGATCGATCCGCGGGAGTTGAGCCACGCGCTGGAGGTGAAGAGCATAGACGGGCTGTTCCTGGCTGGGCAGATCAATGGCACGTCAGGGTATGAGGAGGCGGGATGCCAGGGTCTGCTGGCTGGGATCAACGCGGCCCATCGCATTGCAGGGAAGGATCCGTTGCTGTTGAAGCGCACCGACGGGTATGCGGGGATTCTGGTTGACGACCTGGTCACCAAGGGCGCGGACGAGCCGTATCGGATGTTCACATCGAGGGCGGAGTACAGGCTTCATTTGCGGATAGACAATGCGGATGAGCGCTTAACGAAGGTCGGCCACGTGGCGGGATTGGTTTCTGGGGAAAGATGGGAGAGGTTCCAGGCGAAACAGCAGGAGAAAGAGGCGCTGAGGCGGATGTTGGAATCCACGAGGGCGGATTCCAAGAGGCATCCGGAGTTGGGTTTGTCTACGGACGACCGGCCATTGTTGTCGGAGTGGTTGAGGAGGCCGGGAGCACGGATAGGAGCGCTGTCGGGGGTGATGATTGAGGCGCTTGGGCATATGCCGCAACTTGGTGCACTGCAGACGGTCGAGACCGAGTTCAAGTATGCCGGGTACCTCGACCAGCAGGATCGGATGGTGAGGCGAATGAAGGACTCGGAGGAACGGCGGATTCCCAGGGGATTCGTTTATGATGGCGTGCCGGGCTTGAGCAGGGAAGTCAGGGACAAGTTGAAGCGGGTGGGTCCGGCGACATTGGGGCAGGCGGCGAGAATCCCCGGCGTAACGCCCGCGGCGATCTCCGTGTTGGATGTGTACTTGACCATCCGCGAGGGCGCTGATAGCGATGTCTGACACGGTGGTGGATCAGCTTTACCGGTCGGTCAGAGGGGCGTGGCCTGAGTTGCCGGCATTGACTGGTGAGCAGGTCGCCGCCCTCCATGCGCACTATTCCCTGCTCCGGAAATGGAATCCGAAGATCAACCTGGTCGGCGCCTCAACGCTTGAAACCGCTGCGGTGAAGCACTACGCGGAGTCGCTCTATCTGGCATCCCTTCTGCCGGATGGGATGGAAGCCGTGCTCGATGTGGGTTCGGGCGCTGGGTTCCCAGGGTTCCCCTTGGCGGTACTTCGTCCTGATGTTCGCGTCACCTTGGTCGAATCTGACCGCCGTAAAGCCGCATTCCTGCGGGAAAGTTGCACACTCTCCAACGTCACCGTGCTTTGCAGGAGGCTCGATGAAGTCGATAGCCGCATCGATGCTGTCATCACTCGTGCCGTCGATCCCCGCGTTGTCGTGTCCTGGGGGGCAGACCATGCCCGCCACTTTGGCTTCCTCGGTTCTACCTCGGATTGTCTTTCCTTACGGCAGCATCCGTCCCTCCTCGATGCAGTTTCCTCCCTTCTACCGTGGCTACCCTCCAGTTCCGTCCTGTGGGGGATGTTTCACGTGGAACAGTCCGCGTAGTAGGTTTCACGTGGAACGTCGGGCGCGGACATCGTGTTAGCATGGTCGTTTGCTCCCCAAGTCCCCTCGCCCGGAGTAGCCAGAATGGGCAGAATCATTGCCATAGCCAACCAGAAAGGCGGTGTCGGCAAGACCACCACCGCCATCAACCTCGCCGCTTCCCTCGCCGCCAACGAAATCCAAGTCCTCCTTGTCGACATGGATCCACAAGGCAACTCCACCACCGGCGTCGGTGTTCAGAAGGAACCCGGCATGCCCACCGTCTATGACGTCCTCTCCGGCTCAGCCTCTGCCGAATCCGTCATCAGACCCACCGAGTTCGACGGCCTCCACCTCATCCCCGCCGACAAGAACCTCGTTGCCGCCAATCTTGAAATCGTCGACGTCCGAAACCGCGAATTCCTTCTCCGCACGGCCCTTCAACCCCTCGCTCAGAAATTCCAATACATCCTCATTGATTGCCCCCCCGCCCTCGACCTCCTCACCCTCAACGCCATGGTCGCCGCCGAGTCCATTCTCATCCCCATCCAATGCGAGTTCTTCGCCCTCGAAGGCATCTCCCAACTCGTCGATACCATCGATCGCCTCAAATCCTCCATCCACCCCAACCTCAGAATCGAGGGCATCCTTCTCACAATGTTTGACGACCGAACCAATCTCGCCCGCCAGGTCGCCAACGATCTTCAGGAGTTCTTCCAGGACGAGGTCTTCAAAACCATCATTCCCCGCAGCATCCGTCTGGCCGAAGCGCCCAGCTACGGCAAACCCATCCTCGCCTATGATGTCCGGTCCAAAGGCTCCGAAAGCTATATCAAACTCGCCAAGGAAATCATCTCCCGTGACCAACTCAGCTGATTCCAACCGCAAGGCTCTCGGCCGCGGACTCTCCAGCCTCATC
>JACZJQ010000330.1 GCA_014860455.1 Bryobacteraceae bacterium
GGTTGATTGGGAAGAGGTCGAGAAGAAGTGAGAATTATCTACTAATGCTGTGAATCGCTCATGCGCCCCCTGCGGGACCGCACAACGAGGGATGAAAACGCCCGCGAGGAAGGGCTGCGATGTTGCCCGAAAAATTCTTGCGGCGAAACAACGAAGTCCTTTGTTGTGTGCGGACTGCAGCGCGCGTTTTCGAAGGAACCCCTTCGATGCTCACCAATGTGGAAGCAGAACGAGGACTTGGAGACGCCTAAGTGCGCTGGACTCGTCTCGTCATTCCCAAGCTGGAAAAGGAGGCTGCCGGACAACCTCGAACGGCGCTGGCAATCTGGGCCGGGGCGATGGGGACCGATTCGCGGACGATCGGCGTTCCATGATCGGGTGACAGGTGCGCGGACCGCGCGTCAGATGGGAGAGGCCGCAGGTTCATTTCCGGAGTTCAGGCGATCGCGTGAGTGAACGGAGAGGGAGTGAATGGAGGGGGAAGACTGGCTAGCGAGAGAACGTCCGAGGATGTGGCTGCTCGGGGAATAGTCCGGAACGGATTCCTTTAGTTGCAGGACGAGTTGGCCGAGATTCCTTGACCGGCAGGCGGATTCGAGTCGGCGCAGAATGATCTCGATTTCACGATAGCTGGCGGGTGTACTTGAGAAGACCTTTATCTTCTCGTGAAACGTAGGGAGAATGCTCTCTTCGTGAAGGTGGATCTCCTCATACAGTTTCTCCCCAGGGCGAATTCCAGTGAACTCGACGGCAATATCGACATCAGGCTGCAATCCAGAGAGCAGAATCAGGTTCCGGGCAAGATCAGCGATCTTCACAGGAGCGCCCATGTCCAGCACGAAGATCTCGCCACCGCGGCCGAGCGTGGATGCTTGCAGAACGAGTTGAGCGGCTTCCGGGATGGTCATGAAATAGCGCTGCATCTCGGGGTGGGTTACGGTGACCGGGCCGCCTTCGGCGATCTGTTTCTTGAAGATAGGAATCACACTGCCATTGCTACCGAGAACGTTGCCGAAGCGGACTGAAAGGAAACGGGTACCCCCATTCTGAAGGGAGTTGATCGTCAGTTCAGCGAGGCGCTTGGTGGCTCCCATGATGTTGGTGGGCCGAACGGCCTTGTCCGTTGAGATCATCACGAAAGCGCCTACCCCGAACTGAGCGGCACAAGCAGCCAGCGTCCGAGTACCGAACACGTTGTTCTCGACGGCTTCGAAGGGGTGCAATTCCATCATGGGCACGTGCTTATAGGCAGCCGCGTGAAACACGATCTGAGGCCGGTGAAGTGCCAGAACCTCCTCGACACGCTGCTGATTCTGGATGTCGCCAATCTCGGGGATGAAGTGGAGATTAGGGAATTTGTCCCTCAACTCCATTTCGAGATAAAAGAGCGGGGTCTCGCCTATGTCTAGCCCAACCAAAGTGGCTGGCTGGAATCGCGCGATCTGACGGCACATCTCGGAACCGATCGAGCCGGCGGCGCCAGTCACAAGTACTGTCTGGTCGGCGATAGCAGCTTCGATGCTCCGGGTATCAAGCTGGACCGGGGACCTTCCAAGGAGATCCTCTACCGCGACGTCTCGAACTTGGCTGAAGATAGGCCCACCGTCAATGATCTCCCCAAGTGGGGGCATCGTCTTGTACTTCACCCGAGCCAGGGCGCAGTGTTTCAGGATGGTAGCGATCTGCTGGCCTGAAGCGGACGGCATGGCTATGAGGACCATTCCAACCGCATGCCTGGCTACGAGAGGAGATAGGTCCTGTCCCGTTCCCAGCACTCGTACGCCGTGAATCAGACTACCCTTCTTGCGTGGATCATCGTCTACGAAGCCGACGAAGGCGAAGGGCAGGTTGCGGCTCTGCTGAATCTCCCTTGCGAGCATGACGCCGGCGTCGCCAGCGCCATAGATGAGTGCGGGCGTTTTGCCGTTCCGCGCGCCCCGCAGTCGGACTATCTCAAGCGCAAGTTGGGCAGCGACACGGACCCACGCGGTGAGACCGAAGCAGAGTATGTAATCGAGGACATAGATTGACCTAGGGAAGCCGGGGGGAGAAAGAATGAAGATGGTGATCCCGCACAGCACAGATCCGGCGAAGTTAGCCATGGCGAGTCGCAGGAGATCGTTGCTGGAGACATACCGCCAGGATTCCCGGTGCAGGCCGAAGAGAACGAAGGTGACACTCTTGCCGAGGACAAGGCAGACGACGCCAAGGAGGAGGTGCGGACGGTAGTAGGTGGGGATGCTGAAGTCGAAGCGAAGCAGGAAGGCACCCAGCGGGGCCAAGGCGACTGCAGCAAGAAGGATGGCGGCTTCTATGGCCCGGTGGGAGCGAATGGCTAATTTGAGTAAGCGCATGTGTATTCGTCCAATCCCAGATCCTCGGGAAGCGGAGGAATTTCCTTGAGGGGAGGAGCACTCACGGAATTCCTGACTGCGTTGATAACAACCAGTTGTTCCTCCAGAGTCAGGCTGGAGGAACTGGGCAGGCAGATGCCGCGGCGGAATAGATCAGCGGCGACTGAGCCACCGATCATTTCGCAAGAGGAGAACAGCGGCTGCATGTGCATCGGTTTCCAGACGGGACGGCTCTCCACCCCGGCGGCATCCAAGCGTTGGATCAATCGGTCACGGCTGCAACCGAAGCTGCGCTCGTCAATCAGAAACACACTCAACCAGTTGGTGTGAAGGCCGGAAGAGGCTTGCGGCATCAGACTAACACCATGAATATCCTGGAAAGCGGCACGGTAGCGAAAAGCGTTTGCGCGGCGCTGGCGCACACGGAGATTCAGGACATCTAGTTGGCCCAGACCAATTCCGGCGAGCACGTTGCTCATTCTGTAGTTGAACCCGAGTTCGGAATGCTCATACGCCAACCCTGGATCTCGGGCCTGTTGAGACCGCTTGCGGGCGTTCTCCAGGAGGCAAGACTGGGAGGCGAGGAGAGCTCCGCCACCAGTGGTGGTAATGATCTTGTTGCCATTAAATGATAGAGTTCCGACCGTTCCCAGGGTGCCTGCGGGGCGATTGTCATAAGTGGCGCCGAGGGCCTCGGCGGCGTCTTCGACCACGGGGATTTCGAACTGGCTGCAGACTTCGAGGATGGGATTCATCTGGGCACACTGGCCAAACAGGTGAACAACTTCAACCGCACGAGGCAGACGGTTGGCGGCGGCTCTGGCGCGGAGGAACGCGCTCAATATTTCTGGGTCGAGGTTCCATGTTGTGCTCTCACTGTCAATGAAGATGGGGGTGGCACCCACATACCGGATGGGGTTGGCGCTGGCAACGAACGTCAGGGAAGGACACACGACTTCGTCCCCGGGCCGGACGCCGAGCGCCAGCAGTCCGAGATGGATTGCGGCCGTGCCACTGGAGAGGGCGAGCGCCGGAAGGCCGGTCACTTCCTCAAGTCTTCGCTCAAAGCGATCGAGGTTAGGGCCGATGGTGGATAGCCAGTTGGACGAGAAGGCATCCTGCACGTAGGGCAATTCAGAACCGCCCATGTGAGGAACAGAGAGGAGGATGCGCTTGGTCATAATCTCAGGACTTGGTTTTGAGAACGCGGGCTGGGACACCGACGACAGTGCATCCGCTCGAGACATTTGCGATGACGGCAGACCCTGCGCCGACGGTGGCCTGATCACCGACATGAACACCCGGGATGATGCTGCCATGGCTACCAATGAAGACCTCTTCACCAAGTTCGACCTGGCCGGTGATGTCAGCATGGCAGCAGACGGAGCTAAAGTCGCCAATCCGGGCGTCGTGGCAAACGCTTGCGGCGGTATTGAGAAGGACGAAACGGCCTACCACTGCCTGCGTGCTGACAACGGCATACGGGCAGATAACCGACCCAACGCCGATCTGACACCGCGAACTGACAACCGCAGTGGGATGGATGAGCTTGTAAAAGTGAGCACCACGTGCCAAGAGGGTTTCGACGACGCGGCGTTTCGGGGAAGGGAGGCCAAGGCCGCAGACGAAGACGTCGATTGATGAAGGCTGGTAATCGGCGGGGTCTCCGAGTATGGGGATATCGAAATCCAGACCCGCGAGGGCGTCCGGATCGCGGTCAAGGAAGCCAGCCAGTTGCCACTCCGCCCCTTTGCCGGGCAGGGTGAGGAGATAGTCCGCGATTTCACGCCCCATGCCTCCGGCACCGACAATGATTAAGCGTTTCATCGGCCCTGGAACTCCTGCATTGTGGCTTGTCCTTCCGCGCTAATCCCGTCGCGTTTGATAACTTGCACTACGGTCAGCATGAGGATTCTGAGATCGAGAAGCAACGAGCGATGTTCGACATACCAGACATCCAATTCAAGCCGGTCCTGCCATGTGAGTGCGTTCCGCCCGTTGACCTGAGCCCAACCCGTGATGCCTGGGAGGACCTCCTGGCGGCGCCGCTGGCGAGTCGAGTAGCGATCGATGTAGTGAACGTAGAGCGGCCGGGGACCCACCAGGGACATTTCGCCTCTGAGCACATTCCACAATTGCGGCAGTTCATCGAGGCTGGTTGCCCGAAGGAAAGCGCCGGTTCGGGTCAGGCGGGCGCCGTCGGGAAGGTCGTGACCGTGAATGTCCTGGTCCATAGTCATTGTACGGAACTTGTGCAGGATGAAGGGCCGTCCGCCAAATCCGGCGCGGGATTGGTGGAAGAGTACCGGAGACCCCATCGTGAGCCGCACAAGCACGAAAACCAGCAACAGGACAGGAGAAAGGAGAGCGAGTGAGAGCACCGCGGCAGCGAGGTCCAACATCCTCTTAAACGGTTCGTAGTTCATGAAGTGCTCAGAGGGAGGAGGTCAAAGGAACGCAGCCGATTGATGAAATCTCGGCATATCATCCGATCATCGAATCTGGTCTCGGCGGCCAGCCGGGCTGCCAGTCCAAGGCTTTTTGCGAGTTCAGGATCGTTAAGGATTCGGGCTACGGCCCGGCATAGCGAGGGAGCGTCCATGGGCGGTACGAGCAACCCGGTTACACCATCTGTAACAGCCTCCCGGCAGCCGCGAATGTTTGTCGCCACAACGGGCAAACCGGTAGCCATAGCCTCAAGAAGTGAGACCGGGAACCCTTCCCTGTACGAGGGGAGTACGAACACGTCCATTTCGCGATAGCAACTCGCGACCTCCTCAGTGAACCCGCGGAAATCGAATCTGGATTCAAGTCCGGCATCACGCACTTCCTGTTTGAATTGCCCGGCAAACTGGTCACGGTCAGATGGCAGGCTATCGCCGACGACCAAGAATCTTGCCGGGAGCCCTTGTTGGACAAGCCCAGAAGCCATTTCCAGAAACTCCCTATACCCCTTCTCGCGGACGACGCGCGCGACGATTCCAATAGTGAAAGGGGCAGCCAGGGACCCTTGCTGGCGTGGACCGGGGCAGAACCTGTCCAGGTCGACCCCATTCCAGATGGTGGAGGCGCGATCGGCGCGATGTGCGATTCCCAGTCGAAGCGCGAGTTGTCGATCTTCGCCGGAAACGAAAAGGAATGCGTCAGTCAACCGTCCGAGCATGCGTTCGATAAGGATGGTCAGCCAACGCAGGAAGGGCTTGGTACCTTCATGGAAGTAGAAACCGTGGACCGTGTTGACGACAGGGATGTGACTGATTGCGGCGGCCACGCGCCCAACCGCAGCCGCGACAGGGCCATTTGTATTCACGAGGAAGAACCGGTGCTGCTGCATGAGGCGGGTAAGGCGGAAGAGAGCACCGATGTGAGCGAGTGGGTTAAGGCGGCGCCGAAAAGGGATGGGGTGAACGGTGAAGCCAGCCTTGGTGAGAAGCTGCGCATGCTGGCCACAAGCGCACGCGATGTGAACGTCGAATCCGGCGGCGCGTAGGGCGACCAGCTTCGAACGCAGGAGAATCCACGGCATCACATCGACCGCGGAAACAACGAGGACGCTATTGGAACTGACTCTCAACGAAAACACCGTGCTTCGATTGAAGATATCGTTCGGTTGAGTGGAGGAGTTGCCGGTAGAACATCTCGCGCTTACCGCGGAGGAGAACCGGCGAAAATCGTTGCGATTGCTCGCGGTTGGCGGCACCCATGGCCTTACGACGCGTGGGATCGGAGAGCGCGGAAGAGATGGCCTGAGCGAGGAGGACGGGGTCTCCCGATGGGACGAGGTTGGGCGGCGTAAGGAGTTCGGGGATACCGCCAACCGAAGTGCCAATGCAGGGCAATCCGATCGCCATGGCTTCGACCATAGCGCGCGGAAGACCTTCCGTGCGGGACGCAAGGACGAATAGGTCCGCCTGTTGGAGCAGTGGGAGGATCTTGTCGGGACCGCTTAACGCGCCATGGAACCTGACAAAAGAGCTGACTCCACACTTTGCTGCCAGCGATTCCAGATTGACCCGGAAGCGCCCATCGCCCACCAATTCGAGACAGACGTCGGCGCCTTCGCGGCGGCAGATTGCGAGAGCTTCAATCAGAACGTCGAAGCCCTTATAGAGCTGTTCCATCGAGCCTACCGACACAACAACGGCGCGCCGGCCGTCGAGTGGACGAGGGGTGTGGAGAAGACAAGTTGAAACATCGGGAATCTCAACGCTGGGTGCACTAATGGACCACCCATTCCGAGATTGATCCTCCTCTCCAAAGCCGGGCGCTTCGACATCTGAGATGTCGGCAGTGTAAGAAAACGCCGGGTACTTGTTCTGGAGGAAATGTTCGGTGACGTACGCAACCGCTGCGGCAGATTCGCACTGGCGGCGCAGGGTTCGTATGGACCAGTATCTGATGATCGGGCGGAGTGGGTGAGCGGTTACGTGTGGGGCGAACACGCCATCCGGGTCTCCGCAAACCTCCAAACCAAATGGACGGCGCTCCCTGATCATCCGATTCGAGATCAAGTGCGCAAAATGGGAGGGTGTCTTGAGGAGCACGGCATCGGCTGGTCCAACTGCCTCGCGCGCTAACCTCTCCATCTCTCGATAGCGCGTCAGAAAGGCCCAAATCCCGCTGTAACCTGGCAGCGGGAAGACCGAAACCCCCGGGCCGGTAACTCTAGCCCAGTCAGGCGAAGCGGCCGTGGCTTCGCACACTCTCGCTAGTATGGAAACCTCTTCAAAAACAGAGAGATAGCGCTGCCAGAAGCTATGGCAAAAAGCCGCATTCGTCCAGACGACGCCGTCTGGTGTACGGGAGAAGCGATGTTCGCAAGTGACGACGAGCTTCATGCCAGCGTCTCAGGCGATTGAATGAGGCCCAAGCGAGTCAGGAGGCAGGTGATCTCGCGCCGCCAGCGGTCACGGCTCAGAGCGTGCCTCATGGAGAGACATGCGAGTGCATAGTCCGTGTATTTGTCTCGATCGCCGAGCAGGAGTGCAGCAGCATCGGCCAATTCTTCGGCAGCGGGAGCCACGAGGAGGCCGTTGAATTCCGGCACGATGAGATTTGCGAGGCCACCAACGTTGGTGGCTATGACCGGGACTCCAGATACAATCGACTCCGCGGCGCTTAGGCTCGTCCCCTCGGACCATTCGGTTGGCACAATGGAGATCGACGCCTCGTCGAGCTCGCAGTAGACTTCATCAAACGCGCAGGCTCCGATGGAGACGATCCGATCCAGGCCAAGAGCGGAGATCCGGCCGCGAGCGTGCTCCTTGAGCGATCCATCGCCAATCATGCGGGCCTGGAAGGCGATCCCGCGCAGATGGAGAAGTTGGCACATCCGAATAAAGAGATCGACACCCCGCTGCGGCTCGAAGCGCCGAAGGAATAGGAGGGACCGACGGCCCCATCGCTGGTGGATTTTCTCGATGGAGGGCTCCCGCGAGAGCCCGATATCAGCGTAGTTTGGGACGTAGGAGCATTTCCGAAGATCTTGCGGACCGGCAATTCCGTTCGCCCTGAGGTAGTTTATGAAATTGGTGTCTACGCAGACAACCGCACCGACCCGGTGGACCAACCACCAATTACGCAAGGACTGAATGCTTCGGACCATGAAGCCCCTGATGGACCGGTAGCCGGGTCCGTCCCACCAGATTCCGTGCTGAACGGCGAAGCTGTTTTGGGCGTAAAAGGGGAACCCCAGTTCCGGTGTGAGGTAGCCACAAAGATCGGCGGTAGCAGCGATTCTGCGAGATTTCAGGGCGAACAAGAAATCGCTCCAACTGCGCGTAGGGCAAGCAATGCTCACGACCTCAATGCCGTTGTCCAACATGATTCTGCCGGTGGAAGCGGCCTTTTGGACCACCATGACTGCAAAGCCAGAATCCTGAAGCAGGCCAGCGAAATCCAGGGTGACCCGAACGCTGCCACCCCGACGGAGAGACGAGGTCCCATCTTCGAGGAACGAGCTGGTAAACAGGACCGCAACTTGCCGGCGTTGGGCGGAAGCACTCACCGATGGACCTCGTTCGGACTGATGAGCCCGGGCTTGACGATTGAAACAAAACGAGTCCGGAGCGGAGACTTCCGCAAGCGGATGAGGACGAACAGCCACATCCACCACAGCACGGACTGCCTGGGCCGGTAGAGCAGAAAGAGGTCAAAGAAAAGCGCAGCCGTGGACGCCGCTAGCCCGAGTGCCCACAGTTGGTGCTCGGAGGAGACCTCACTCCAGCGCAAGTTGCGAAAGACCCAATATCCCAAGAGCACAGTAAAAGCCGCTCCGACCAATCCGAGTTCAACCGCGAACAGGAGCGGGAGCGAATGAGGGTGATAGAGCTGGGTCGATCCCTGAATGGCCTGATAGGCAGTGTCGATGGTCGCGGACCGGAGTTTGGAACTGACGAAGTAGTCCATGCGGTACCAAGGCCAGACTGAGCCATATCCGGATCCGAAGAGAGTGACCGACGGATCACGGCTGTAGATGATGTCGAACGAATAGGCATGGATCGAGGATCGCGCGTCATCGACCATGCGGACGGTTCGACCCAGGTCGGCGTTACTGAACGCAACGGCCAGGAGAAGGGCAGAGAGTGCGCAGACTGCGAGCATGGCTACCAGGAGCCGTCCTTTGACTTTTCCTTTCACGATTGCCAGGAAGAGGAGAACAACGCCGAGAGCGACCGTACCGCGTGAACCGAGTCCGATCAGCGCGGCGAGCAATGACGTGAGTGCGGCGAACGATGCGATGCTCAGTTTGTGGGCGACCACGTAACCGACCAGATAGACAAATGCCGGCGCGAGGATGAAGTAGCCGGTGCTCCCCGTGAAGAGCGGGCCGCCGACACGCATGAATCGCATGTCCGTATCCAAGCGGGCATACTCGGCACTCCTGAACCCCAAGGTGAATAGGCTATCACTGGTGTAAATAGCGGAAATCGCGGCCAAAGCGAGAGTAGATTGATAGACGAACGGATACAGACGTTCGATTGGGGTCCAGATGATCAGCCCGTAGGCATAAACAATGCTCGCTAAGAAGAGCCCCATGGAATACGCCATGCACCATTTGTCTTCCAGTTGGATTGCCGACCATGCCAAGGATGTGAAAGCGTAACCGCAGAAAAGGGCGCAGACCAGGAGGATGCGCGCGAGGCCGGAAGGATGAACCGCGCGAACAAAAGAGATGCCGAACAGGCATGCGAGCAAGACCAGCAGAACATCGCGGGGATCCATGGGGACCTCACCGACCTGCATGAATGGGAAAAACCGCGAGGGAATCATGCTCCAGAGAACCAGAGGAACCCAGAAAGCGACCAGGACCAGTTTGGACTGCCCTCCCCCTCCCCTTAAGGCAGGACTGGTGGGGAGTTCCGGTCTGACAACCTGAGTGTGGCTACTCACGCACTAATTCTCCTCGCCACGATGGCGCTCAATCCGAGATGGACGGCATAGGCACCGCAGTAGGCAACCGCAAGGCCGATAGAGCCCGACCGCGGCAGCAGGAGAACTGTCAGGAGAACGAGTGCTGCAGCCCATACCAGATTCAACCCAAAGCCCAGCCACATCCGGCCGGCCGCCACAAGGGCTTGGCCGAGGACGTTTGAAACGAGATTGAGCGCCGTGGCGACAACCAGCGCGACGAGCACCAGCGCTCCCCCGGAGAAATCTTCCCCATACAAACCCATGATCGGTCCAGAAAATAACGCAACAGGGACACCGAACCCGATGGCAAGCAGCGCTATTCCTACAACTGTCCACCGGAGCAGTTGTCGAAAGCTTGAGCCACCTCCCGAGACATGCAATGACGTCAACCGCGGAATTGTGATCTGACTGAACTGCGAGGGCAAGAAGAGCAGAGCCTGCCGCCATTGGAAAGCAGCTCCAAAGATCCCCAGTTCGCGATAGCCTCCCGGTTGCGAGGCGAGCAGCACATTCGTAAGCCAGGTAACGGGACTGAGTAGGAGGCTGGAAAGCAAGGTCGGCAAGGCGAATCTGCTGAACACTGCATAGACTTTCAGACTCACACCAATCCGGATTCGTAGCCCGGCGTGCGCAGCAAGGGACCTGATCTTCCAGTGCAGTAATGCGCTGTGCGCGAGTCCAGCGGCGACCAGACCCCACAATACGCCGTTGAGTCCCGCCAGAGTGCTTCCGGCCCAAAGGGCGACGAACGTCAGCAGACCCTTCGCCATGTGCAGAAACGCAAGTGTGGAAAACCGTTCCAACCCGTTGACAATCCCGATCTGGACTCCACCGAGCGTGCTTGTGAGGAGCAGGAGAGAGGAAATCCGAAGCGGGATAGACAGACCTGGAGCAGAGAGCACTCGCCCGGCAAAATATTCCGAGCCGAGGGCGAGGCAGAGGGCGACAGCACCGCTGGAGAGGATGGACAACAACTGGCAAGCCCCAATGATCTCGCCGGTCTGGATAGGATCACTCACACGAAGTGCCGCAACGAAGCGCGTCGCAGTAAGCCCGAGGCCAAGCCCGGCGAAAGTGCCCAGCATGTTCACCGAGGCACTCAGGATGTTCAGTTCACCGAAACTCCTCACCCCCAAAGCGTGTCCCGCAACGACATAGCCGGCCAGAATCAATAATTGACTTGCGGCTGCAGCGACAACCGCTTGGATTGAAGCGGCTTCGAAAAGTGATGGAGCCAGTTCAGTGCGAATTCGGAGCCAGTGCGGGGCTACGCTTGCTAGCGGTCGCAATGTGGCACACTCCCGACCGATTGATCATGCCGCACTTGCGCCCTCAAGCCTGCTCCGAGAGGTACTTCTTGTAGTATTTGCCGTAGTAGCCGTAGTAGTAGTAGTGATCGGAGTGGCTCTTTTTGACTTGGTTTAGGACTAGGCCGAGGACGTTGGCTCTTAGGTGCCCCAGGGTTGATATGGCGGCGGCTACGGCTTTTCTTGAGGTTTCTCCGGCTCTAGTTACGACTACCACCCCGTCGGCGGCGCTGGCCATTTGGAGGGATTCGGCGAAGCCTAGGAGCGGGGGGGCGTCGAGGATGACGAGGTCATAGTCTCGGGCCATCTCTTCCATGATGGGTCCGAGGAGTGTGCCGATGAGATCGGCGGCGCGGCGCGAGGGCGGGCCGGCGGTGATGATATGGAGGTTGGGGTTGGCTTCAGATTCGATGATGGCGGCGCGCCAGTTGGTTTCACCGTTGAGGACGTTGGAGAGGCCTGTGGAGAGGGGGAGTCCGAAGAGTTTGTGTTGAGAGGGGCGGCGGAGGTCGCAGTCGATGAGGAGGGTCCGCTTTTTCTGTTCGGCGTGGGCGGAGGCGAGGTGGCCGGCGGTGGTGGATTTGCCTTCGCTGGCGGTGGCGGAGGTGAACAGAAGGGTACGAAGGCGGCGGTCGAAGTCGGTCAGCAGGATTGAATTGCGGATGGTGCGTATGGCTTCGTCGTAGGTGGAGAGCTGGCGTTCGCGGGGCTTGGTGACCAGGACGGCGCTAGCGGCGGAGTCGGGCGGAGCGGGCAGGGGGATGGAGTTGGAGAGGGTGAGTTCCTTGGGGTTTTTGACCGAGGGGAGTGTGCCGACGATGTGTGTGCGGAGGGTGCGGGAGACCTGCTCGGGGTCGCGTATGGTGTTGTCCATGGTGTCTGTGAGGATGGCGACACCGAAGGCAAGCAGGGTGGAGAACAGGAATGCGAGGGCGAGATTGAGGGGGATCTTGGGGAAGACGGGTTTCCAGCCGGGGCGGGCGGTGTCGGCGATGCGCACCATGTTGTTCTGGAATCCGGCGTTGATGCCGGCTTCGCGGATCTTGCGGTTGAGTTCGTCGTAGAGGTTCTTGTCGGCGTCGGCTTCGCGTTTGGCCCGCTGGTATTCGAATGAGCGGAGGTTGAGTTTGTCGTATTCGGCCTTGGTTTCGGCAACGCTCTTTTCGAGCATCTGTTCACGGGCGCGGGCCTCGTTGAACTGCACTTCGACGCGCTTGAGGGCGTTCAGACGGGTGGCGTCGACCTGGCGTTCGAGTTCGCGGAACTGGGCCTGGAGTTTACGGTATTCGGGATGGTTGACGCCGTAGTGGGACTTGGCTTCGGCGAAGCGTTCGGAGACTTCGTCGCGGCGTTCGATGAGGCGCTTGATGGCATCGCCCTGACTGGAGACCTGGGCGACTTCGAGCGAGCCGGAGGCGGCCTGATTGAGCTGGGCCTCGGCGGTGACGCGGTCGGCCTGGGCGCGTGTGTATTCGGTATTGAGCTGGAGCAGGCGGGCGGAGAGGATGTTGGTCTTCTCTTCGGGGTTGATGACGTTGAGTTCGCGTTCAAGCGAGGCGAGGCGGGAGGAGGAGGACTCCATTTTGGCGCGGAGTTCCTCGATCTGTTTCTCCATGAATTTGGAGAGCGACTGGGAGGAGCGGATGCGGATGTTGTAGGTGTGTTCGATGTAGGACTGGGCAATTTGATTGGCGACGTCGGCGGCGAGTTGGGGGTCAGTGGAGCGGTAGGAGACCTGGAGGAGGTAGGTATTGGGCGGGCGGGCGATGCGGAGCTGTTTGAGGACGATGGGCGCGTCCTTGGCGCGGGTGACGCGGTCGGAGGAGTCTTCGGCGCGGTTGAACTGTTGTTCACGCTCGAGGAGGTTGTAGCGCTGGGCGACGGGGCGGACGACGGAGTCGGACTGGAGGAGGCGGATCTGGGAGGCGAGGAAGGACTCGGCGTCGAGGTTGGAGTAGGTTTGGGCCTGCGATTCCTGGCCGACGATGCCGCGGGCTTCCTGGCGGTCGACGTAGAGGGTGGCGGTGGATTCGTAGACAGGGGTGAGGCGGAAGCTGACAACGGCGGTGGCGAAGCAGACGATGAGGACGAACGCCGCGATGGCCCACATGTGGCGGCGGAGGATCCAGAGGTAGTGGGAGAGGGGGAGCGAGACCTGGGCGGGTCCGGCGTCAGACAGGATGACTGTGGCGGGGGAGAGAGGCGATTGCTGGTAGGAGGCGAGCGGGGTGATGCGGTTCAACTGGGGGGTAAGGTCGGGGAGGTCGGGTTTATCGTTGGGCATTTTCAAGTGACTCGAACGGCCGGGGTTTGCGCGGTCAGAGGCGAGGCATGACGGCATCACCATCGAGGGTGACGGCGACGGAGCGCTGGAGGATGCTGATGGAGACGACGAGGCAATGCTCGTCTTTGATTCGGAGAACGTGGCCGTCGAGGCCGGCGAGTGGGCCGGAGACGACACGGATGCGTTGGCCCTCGCGGAGCAGGGAGAGAGGGCGTAGGCGGCGGCCGGAATCGAGGATGCGTTCGAGGGCTTGGATTTCGATGGCTTGGATGGGAGCGGGTCCGGAGCCGAAGCCGACGAAGCCGATGGCGCCGGGGAGGGTCACGAGTTTGAGAGGGGTGGCGGAGTGGAGGCGGCAGAAGAGGTAGCCGGGGAAGAGAGGGCGGTCGATGGTCCTGATGCGGTCGGACCACTGGCGGCGGTCGGGGTAGAGGGGGAGCATGGTCTCGACGCCGTGGGCGCGAAGGGCGGCGAAGAGGGATCGCTCGGTATTGGGTTTCACCCGGAGGGCGAACCAATCCGGTTCGGCCGAGGGGGCGAGTTTGGCGGATGTGGACATAGCTGCCGCTGGGGCTGTCACATGACAGGCCCAGAAACCTAGTCCCGGAGATGGCCGGGGCAGGGTGGATGGGAACTATGGTAAAGCGAACGGAGGGACGAAGTCCAATTGAGTGGAGACGCCGGAAAGGGGGGAGCCGGCGCGGGTCCGGCTCCGGGATTCAAGGGGCTGGGTGGGATCGAGCGTTTCAACTTTGCTGGACCTGTTCGCGGGCGACGACGCGGTAGCGGCGGGTGCGGATAGTGCCGGTGGTGAAGGCGTCCTCGATGAGAGCGGCGACTTCCTGGTTGTGGCGTTTATAGGAACCGGCGGCGGGGCTGGCGGATTCGGGGCGGCCGGCGTAGAGCAGGGTGCGGCGGGTGGCGTCGAGCATGGGTTGGAGTTTGTCGCGGACAAACATAAAGCCACCCTGATTGCGCGGCTCTTCCTGGACCCAGACGACCTCGGCGGTGGAGGGGTAACGGAACAGGGTGGATTCGAGATCGGTTTCGGGCCAGGGATAGAACTGTTCGAGGCGGACGATGGCGGTGTTTGAGGCCTGGTGGGCGTCGCGGGCGGCGATGAGGTCGTAATAGACCTTGCCGGAGCAGATGAGGATGCGGGAGATGCGGTCGGGGGCGGAGTCGCCGGCATCGCTGATAAGGGGGGCGAAGGTGCCGTGGGTGAAGTCGTGGGCTGGAGAGACGGCTTTGGGGTGGCGCAGGAGGCTCTTGGGGGTGAAGACGACGAGGGGTTTGCGCATCCCGCGGCGGTCGCGGCCGCCGTACATCTGGCGGCGGAGGAGGTGGAAGTACTGGGCGGGAGTCGTGACGTTAGCGACCTGCATGTTGTCCTCTGCGCAGAGTTGGAGGAAGCGCTCGATGCGGCCGGAAGAGTGTTCGGGACCTTGGCCTTCGAAGCCGTGCGGGAGCAGGAGGACGAGACCGGAGGGCTGGCCCCATTTGGATTCGCAGGAGGAGATGAACTGGTCGATCATGATCTGGGCGCCGTTAACGAAGTCGCCGAACTGGGCTTCCCAGAGGGTGAGGGCGAGGGGGTCGCCGAGAGAGTAGCCGAACTCGAAGCCCATGACGCCGTATTCGCTCAAGCTGCTGTCGTGGACTTCGAAGGCGGCCTGATTGGGGGCGAGGTGCATGACCGGGACATAAGGGATGCCGGTTTCGTAGTCGAAATACTCGAGGTGGCGGTGGGAGAATGTTCCGCGCCCGCTGTCCTGGCCGGAGAGCCGGACTGGGGTGCCTTCGAGCAGGAGAGAGCCGAAGGCGAGGGCTTCGCCGAGGGCCCAGTCGGCGGTGGCGCCTTTGAGGAAATCCTTGCGTTTTTCAACGATGGACCGGAGTTTGGGATGGAGGTTGAAGGAGTCGGGGAAGTGGGTGAGTCCGTCGATGATCTTCTCGATGGCGGGTTCGTCGATGGCGGTGCGGGGGCAGGATTGAGGGAGATCGTCGCCGACGATTTCGGTGACTTCCTGGAGTTCCCATTTCTCGCCGCGGGCGGTGGCCTCTTCGTGGGCCTGGTTCATGCGCTCCTGGATGGACTTGCGGACGCGTTCGACGAGGGTTTTGTCGGCGACGCCTTCGCGGGTGAGGCGGGCGGTGTAGATCGAGGCCACGGAGGGGTGGTTCTTGATCTTCTTGTACATGAGCGGCTGGGTGTAGGAGGGGTCGTCGCCCTCGTTGTGGCCGTATTTGCGGTAGCAGATCATGTCGATGACGACATCCTTGCTGAAGCGCTGGCGGTAGTCGAAGGCGATCTGGATGGCGCGGACGCAGGCGTCGGGGTCGTCGCCGTTGACGTGGAGGATGGGGGCCTGGACGGTGCGGGCGACGTCGGTGCAATAGGTGGACGAGCGGGCCTCTTCCGGGGTGGAGGTAAAGCCAAGCTGGTTGTTGATGATGAGGTGGATGGTGCCGCCGGTGGTGTAGCCCTTCAATTGGGAGAGCTGGAGGGTTTCGGCGACCACGCCCTGGCCGGCAAACGCGGCATCACCATGGACGAGAACGGGCAGGACCTTCTGGCGCCGGGCGTCGCCCATGTGGGTCTGTTTGGCGCGGACGATGCCTTCGACGACGGGGTCGACGGCTTCCAGGTGCGAGGGGTTGGGCGAGAGCGAGACCTTGATTTCGCGGCCTGACGTGGTGCGCTGGATGCCGGAGGCGCCGAGGTGGTATTTGACGTCGCCGGAGCCCTGGGCCATCTCGGGATCGACGTTGCCTTCGAATTCGCCGAAGATCTGGGCCATGGATTTCGACAGCAGGTTGGCGAGCACGGTGAGGCGGCCGCGGTGGGCCATGCCGATGACGGCCTCCTGGACGCCGGCATCGGCGGCGCGTTCGAGCAGTTCGTCGAGGATAACCATGGCGGA
The DNA here is from genome assembly GCA_014860455.1 of Bryobacteraceae bacterium. Classification (GTDB taxonomy): domain Bacteria; phylum Acidobacteriota; class Terriglobia; order Bryobacterales; family Bryobacteraceae; genus PNKE01. The sequence goes on from JACZJQ010000330.1 coordinate 16,283, forward strand.
TTCGCCGCCTTCGAGCGAGAAGCGTTTCTGGCCGACGAAGCGGGTGTGGAGGAAGTTTTCAAATCCTTCGGCTTCGATAAGGCGGAGCAGGACGCGGCGGCGGAGTTCGGGTTCGAGGGTCCAGGCGTTGGCTTCGGGTTCCATGCGTTCCTGGAGCCAGCGTTTTTCCTCGGGGTGCTGGATGTGCATGTACTCGCAGCCGAGGCGTCCGCAGTAGGTATTGCGGAGGGTTTCGAGGATTTCGCGCAGGGTGGCGACGGCGCGGGCTTTGCCCGACTGGGCGAGGTTGCCGGTGATGAAGTCGCGTTCGAGGTCCCAGATGGTGAGGCCGTAGGTGGCGGGGTCGAGCTCGGGGTGGTAGCCGAGGGAGACGCCGAGGGGGTTCAAGTCGGCGATGAGGTGGCCGCGGACGCGGTAGGCGTTGATGAGCTGAAGGACAGCGGCCTGTTTGGCGATTTCCTCCATGCGTTTTTCGTCACGGAATCCGGGCAGGGAAGAGCGGCGGTCGGTCTGCCAGCGCACGGGCTGGTAGGGCATGCCGGTGGCGGTGAAGATTTCGTCGTAGAAGGCGTCCTCACCTTCGAGCAGGGACTGGATCTTGTCGAGGAACATGCCGGACTCGGCGCCCTGGATGATACGGTGGTCGTAAGTGCAGGTCACGGTCATGACCTTGCAGATACCGAGCAGGGCGCGCGTCTCTTCGCTGACGCCCTGGAACTCGGGCGGGAAGTCGATGGAGCCGGTGGCGACGATGGCGCCCTGGCCGGGCATGAGGCGGGGGACGGAGGCCTTGGTGCCGACGGTGCCGGGGTTGGTGAGGGAGATGGTGGTGCCGTGGAAGTCCTCGACAACGAGTTTGCTGGAGCGGGCGCGCTGGACGAGATCCTCAAAGGCGGTGAGGAACTCGTAGAAGTTCATTTTGGCGGCGTTCTTGATGGAGGGGACAAGGAGGGAGCGGCGGCCGTCGCGGCCGGCGACATCGACGGCGATGCCGATGTTGACTTCGGGTCGGACGATGCGGTGGGCGAGGCCGTCTACCTCGGCGTAGGCGTCGTTCATGCCAGGCATGGCGGCGGTGGCGCGGACGATGGCCCAGGAGATGAGGTGGGTATAGCTGATCTTGCCTTTGCCGTGGAGCTCGCGCCACTGGTTGAGCATGCGGCGGTTTTCGTCGATCACCTTCACGGGGATGGTGCGCTGTGATGTGGCCGTGGGCACCGACAGCGACAAGTTCATGTTCTCGGCGATGCGCAGGGGCGCACCCTTGAGCGGAACGAGCGACTCGGCGGGGCTCAAGGCGATGGGCGCGGCCGGGGTCTTCGGCGAAGGGGCGACCGGCGGCGGGACAACGGCGGTCTCTGGGGCTGCATCCTGGGCTGGTTTCGCCGGGGTTTCAGGGGCAGAATCGAAGATCTGCTTCCAGCTTTCATCGACGCCGGAGCGGTTGTTTACATACTGCTGGTAGAGCTCTTCTTCGAGCCAACTATTGATGCTGATTCGCTGGTCTGATTCCGTAGGCATAGTAAGTGTGTAGTCGCACCGGCCTGGGTGCGTACCCAGTCTAGCCAATAGTTTAGCGCGATGGGCGTGAGGGCCGGGTTCCCCTTTTTGATGCCCAGGACTGGCGATCGGTGGCGGCAATCCTGGGCGCTGGCGGCGCGGAACTGAGGGCCGGAGAGTCAATTGGGGATGCAAAAGCTGTCGATAGGGGAGAGTTGTCAACTGGTTTCGATCAATTCGCGAACAGGTGGTATCAGTCCGGCGGCTTCGCGGCATCGTCGGCAGCAGATCAGGGCTCAGTTGGTCGAGGTCGCTCAGAGCCTCGCAGACGAGCGCCAATCCGTAGGTGCGTTGGGACAGGATCTGCCGCACGCTGTGACGGCACCGATCCTGAGACCCGAGATCGCGGCTCTTGGATGGACGCCTCGTGTAACATCCGGGTAGGGGGCCGGGACCGTCCAGTCTACTCGGTCCAACGTGGAATCAGTCACTTGCAGAGGAGTTTCGGAAGTTACTCTTTGGCCGCGCAGCCCCGATTTCGCTTCGCCAACCCTGACCCACCGCTGCTCAGAGGTCTTTGAGCGCCGCCCAGGGGGAGGGTATCGGTTCCGGGGCGCAACCGCAGGAGGTGCGGTTCAGGTTGACGCCGCACTGTGTGCAGAGGCCTTTGCAGTCCTCCTGGCACAGCGCGCGCATGGGTAGCGCGAGAAGCACGTACTCGCGCAGGACGTCTTCGAGTTTGACGCCGTCGCCTTCATAGAACGAGATGTCGATCTCGCCCTCTTCCAGATGGATCTCGCCATGCGCGCCTTTCTTGATGGCCGGGCGGTAGAAGAAGTCGAATTCGGAGTCGAAGGCGAGCGGGGCGACCTCAAGACAGCGGACGCAGACGGTGCTCAGGCCCACCTTGACGTTCCCGCGGACGCGGATCTCGCCCAGAGTGTTGTGGAGGAGGGTGGCCGAGCCGGTGGCGACAAGATCTGTGGTCTGGGTGAGTTCGTCGGAGAAGGTGAGTTCGCCGGGCGGATAGGAGACCTCGAAGAGGATGGGGTGGTGTTCGAGTTCGGTGAGTGTAAAGATCACAGGGGCACTCCAGGGCGCTTCAGGGCTCGGCTGATTCAATGATACGAAATCGGGGAGGACGGGCGAAGATCGCGGCCGTCACCCGCTTGCTGCGCGCGCGGCCTCGGGCGATGGTGTTGGGATGGTCTACCCGCTCCCTCCGGTCGCGGCCTCAGGTGGTCGGGGCCTCGGGTGTTAGCGTTGGGGGAGGAAGCGGCGGATGCCGAGGTCGTAGATGCCGGCGCCGAGCAGGCCGCCGAGAAGGGGGGCGACGATGGGGACCCACCAGACGCCGGTGGAGTCTGTGAGGCCGTTGTTGCGGAAGCCGGCCAGGACGGTGAACAGGCGGGGGCCGAGGTCGCGCGCCGGGTTGATCGCATAGCCGTGGAGGGCTCCGAAGCTGATGCCGATGGCGACGACGATGGCGCCGATGGCGACGGGGGCAAACCAGGAGGGGCCGGGTTCGTTGCGGTCGTCGGTGACGACCAGGACGAGAAACAGCAGCAGGGCCGTGCCGACGACCTGATCGATGAAGCCGGCGGCGGGTTGGGCGGGGAAGGCGGGGAAGGTGGTAAAAATGCCGGCGGTCTTTTCGAGCATGGGGTCGAATTGCTGGAAGGCGGCGCGGTAGTTGGTGAAGACCAGGGCGGCGCCGGCGAAGGCGCCGGCGGTCTGGGCGGCGATGAACGGCAGGACGTGGGTCCAGCGGAAGCCACGGAAAACAGCGAGGGCGACGGTGACCGCCGGGTTCAGATGCGCGCCGCTGATACGGGCGGTGGCCCAGACGCCGAAGGTGACGCCGAGACCCCAGCCGAAGGTGATGTTGGTGTAGCCGCCTTTGACGATTTCGCCGGGGACGCCGGTGGCGAACAGTACGGTCATGGCGCAGACGCCGGCGCCGAACAGGATGATGATCATGGTGCCGATGAATTCGGCGATGAGTTTGGCCAACAACGACGGCGGCTGCATTTAGTATGGGGATGTTATCACGGCAAAAGGCCGTCAAGCCACTTGAGCATTTCCGACTGAGCCGCGCGGTTGCCGAGAGCGCATTCCAAATTGACGTAGCGGATGGCGCGGGCGGCGCAGAGGCGGGAGAGCGATCCGTCGTCAGGGCCGCCGGCGTCACTTTGGAGGACGGCGTTGTAGGGGCCTCGATCGATGAGGTTGAAGTCGGATTCAGAGGTTGCCAGGAAGAACTCGTGCGGGGTAGCGGGGGAGGGCAGGTGGACGCGATTGCTGATGGGGGCTTCGGATTGGATGGCGTATCCGCGGGCGTTGTTGTGCAGCGCGATGAGGAGTCCTCCGGGCGGGGGCAGGATGGCTTCGAGGAGTTGATGGCGGCGGGCGTCGAGCCAGCGGGTTTCGCGCTGGATGGCGGCGGGCGAGGCCGAGGCGTTGAGTTTTGCAAGACTGGCTGCGGCGCCGGGGCTGGAGAACATGCGGTTGGGGTCGATTTCGAGCAGGTGGGGGCGGACGGTGCGGGTGCGGCTGTCGATGAGATAGGCGACGCCGGGGGCGGATTTCATGTGTTCGATGAGGGTGTCGCGGGCGGTGGATTCGTCGCCGTGGATGAGGAGGAGTCGGCGGTTGGAATGGCCGTTGCGGATACGGAGGAACGGGATGCCGGAGATGGTTTTGCGGTCGGGCTTCGCCGGTGCGGGGAAGGGGAATGCTGCGGCGGCGAGGAAAGCGCGGCGGTTTAAGCGGAGTATCGCCATGAAACCGCCAGTATAGGGCGATTGGATAGCTTGCCGCCGGAGATGGCTGTAGGGATAATGGAGCCGGAGGTCCACGATGACCATCGAAACAATAACTCCACACGGGACTCCTACCACGGGTTCCTCCGCGCAGCCGGATATGAGCCGGGAATTCAATCCCTGGCTGGCTGCGGAAGTGCGCTTCGATCGGGCCGCAGAGCTGCTAGGGCTCGACGACGGCTTGAGGAAGCTGCTGAAGACGCCGGGGATGGAAGTGACCGTCAATATCCCGGTGATGATGGATGACGGCCGGTTGGAGGTGTTCACCGGCTACAGGGTGCAGCATTCCATTGCGCGCGGCCCGGCGAAGGGCGGCATCCGGTTTTCGCCTGACGTGACGCTTGACGAAGTGCGGGCACTGGCCTCATGGATGACCTGGAAGTGCTCGGTCGTCAACATTCCGTTTGGCGGCGGCAAGGGTGGAGTGATCTGCGACCCGTCGATACTCTCTCGCAACGAAGTTGAAAGGATCACCCGGCGGTATACGGCCGAGTTGATCGACGTGATCGGGCCGGAACGCGATGTGCCGGCGCCGGACATGAACACCAACGAACAGACCATGGCCTGGATCATGGATACGTACTCGATGCACAAGCGGACGACGGTGACGGCGGTGGTCACGGGCAAGCCGCTGAACCTGGGCGGTTCAAAGGGGCGGCCGGAGGCGACCGGGCGCGGATGCCTGTTCGTGACGCTGCAGGCGTTGAGGCGGTTCCACATTGACCCGTCGGAGGCGCGGGTGGTGGTGCAGGGCTTCGGCAACGTAGGCGGGCTGGGCGCGAAGCTGATGCGCAAGGCGGGCATGAAGGTGATCTCGATAATCGAATGGGACGGGGCGCTGTACAACGAGCACGGCCTTGACATCGAAGCGCTGATGGCGCACCGACAGAAGACCGGGTCGATCAATGGATTCGAGGGCGGCGAGGCGATTGACCGCCACGAAGCGATGTTCCTGGATTGCGACGTGCTGGTGCCGGCGGCGAAGGAAAATGTCGTTCATTCGCAGAATGCGGCGAAGATCAAGGCGAAGATCATGACCGAGGGCGCCAACGGGCCGACGACGGCCGTGGCCGATAAGATCCTGGCCGAAAAGGGGGTCTTCGTTATTCCGGACATCCTGGCGAATGCCGGGGGCGTGACGGTGTCGTACTTTGAGTGGGTCCAGGACCGCCAAGGGTATTTCTGGAACGAGCAGTTGGTGAACGGCCGTCTAGAAGAGATCATGGTGAACTCCTTCAAGGACGTCGTTGAATACGCGGAGCGCCACCATGTGGACAACCGCACGGCGGCCTATATGCTTGCGCTGGACCGGGTGGCGTTCGCCATCAAGTTGCGTGGAATCTACGCCTAACCCATCGACGCCGCTGATGCGGCAGTACACCGCGGCGAAACAGCAGGCGCCGAACGCGCTGCTGCTGTTTCGCCTCGGCGATTTTTACGAGCTGTTTTTCGACGATGCGGTGACGGCTTCGCGCGAGCTTGAGATCACGCTCACCTCGCGCAACAAGGAGAAGGGCGAGCCGGTGCCGATGTGCGGCGTGCCGGCGCATTCGGTCGAGGGCTATATCGCGCGGCTGATCCAGAAGGGCTACCGGGTGGCGATCTGCGACCAGGTGGAGGATCCGAAGCAGGCCAAGAAGCTGGTGCGGCGCGAGATCACGCGGATCGTGACACCGGGCACGGTGACCGATCCGGCGCTGCTGCGTTCGCATGAGAACAACTACCTGGCCGCGGCGTATGTGAAAGAGGCGCGGGCCGGGATTGCGTTTGTAGATCTGTCGACGGGCGAGTTCCGGGCGACCGAGGCGTCGCTGGCCGAGCTGCAGCCGGTGCTCGAGCATCTGAACGTCAGGGAATTGCTTTATGCCGACGCCGCGCGGGATGAGGCTCCGGCGGGGCGGTGGATCGTGACACCGGTGGAGGCGTGGACGTTCACGCACGACCACGCGGCGCGGTCGTTGATGGATCATTTCGGGCTGCTGACGCTGGAGGGGTGCGGGCTGGCCGACCGGAGGCTGGCGGTTTCGTCGGCGGGGGCGTTGCTGGGGTACCTCAAAGACACGCAGCGATCGGCGCTGGATCACGTGGAGCGGCCGGCGTGGCTGGACCGGTCGGACTCGATGATGCTCGACGCGGTGACGGTGAGGAATCTTGAACTCATCGAGCCGCTGTTTTCAGCCGATTTGGACGGGCGTCGGGATTCGACGCTGGTGTCGGTGCTGGACATCACGAAGACGGGGATGGGCGGGCGGCTGCTGCGGAAGCGGATTCTGAGGCCGTCGCTGGATCAGGCGGAGATCGAAGCCAGACTGGACGGCGTGGAGCACCTGGCGAGGGCGACCATTGAGCGGTCGAGGATTCGCGAAACGCTCTCGAAGATGATGGACATCGAGCGACTGCTGGCGAAGGTGACGCTGGGGACGGCGAATCCGAGGGATGTGCTGGGGCTGGGGCGGACGCTGGCGCTTGTGCCGACGTTGAAGGCTCAGATTGGGGAGGGCGCACCAGCGCGGCTCGGCGAGGTTCACGCGGGTTTGGATGAACTTGCCGGACTGCGGGACCGGATTCTGACCGCCATAGCCGATGAGCCGCCGATCAACATCGCCGACGGAGGCGTGATCCGGGCGGGCTACAACGCGGAGTTGGATGAGCTGCGGGTGTTGAGCAAGGATTCGCGGTCGGTGATTGCGGCCGTGGAGGCGCGGGAGCGCGAGCGGACGGGGATCGGATCGCTGAAGGTCCGGTTCAATAACGTGTTCGGGTTTTATATCGAGATCTCGAAGGCGAACCAGCACCTGGCGCCGGCGGATTATGAACGCAAGCAGACGCTGGTGAACGCCGAGCGGTTCACTACGCCGGAGTTGAAGGAACTGGAAGCGAAGGTCCTGGACGCAGAGGACCGGATGACGGCGCTGGAGCGGGATTTGTTTGCGCAGGTGAGGTCGGATGCCGCGGCCGAGGCGGTGCGGATCAGGCAGACGGCGGCGGCGATTGCGGAGTTGGACGTGCAGGCGGCGCTGGCGGAGACGGCGGTTACGAACCGCTATTGCAGGCCGAAGTTCTCACCCGACGGCGTCATGAAGATTGCCGCCGGACGCCACCCGGTGATCGAGCGGCTGACCGAGCGCGAGGCGCAGAGGTTCATCCCGAACGACCTCTATCTGGACCGGACGACGTGCCGAATTGCGTTGATTACGGGTCCGAACATGGGCGGCAAGTCCACGTACCTGAGGCAGGCGGCGCTGATTGCGGTGATGGCTCAGATGGGCTCGTATGTGCCGGCGGAGGAGGCCGTGCTGCCAATCGTGGACCGGGTGTTCACGCGCATCGGGGCTTCGGACAACCTGGCGCGGGGCCGGTCGACGTTTATGGTGGAGATGACCGAGACGGCGGTGATCCTGAACACGGCGACCGAGCGGAGCCTGATCGTGCTGGACGAGATCGGGCGCGGCACGGCGACCTACGACGGGCTGGCGCTGGCGTGGAGCGTAATCGAGCATATCCACGAGCGGTCTGGGGCATATACGCTGTTCGCAACGCATTATCACGAGCTGACGGAGCTTGCGGATAAGCTGGACGGGCTGAGGAATTTGCACGTTTCGGTGAGGGAGTCGGGCGAGCAGATCATCTTTTTGCGCCGCGTCGAACCGGGGGCGGCCGACCGCAGCTACGGCATTGAAGTGGCGCGGCTGGCCGGGTTGCCGATGGGGGTGATCGAGCGGGCGCGGGAGATTTTGGCGCTGCACGAAAAGAGCGAGCATACGGTCAGCGAAGAGTTGAACCCGCCCAAGCGGGGCCGCGCCGTGCCGGCGATGCAGATCCGGCTGTTTGAGCCGGTGGGGTATCAGATCGCCGAGCGGATCAGGGGGTTGGACATCGACAACCTGAAACCGATCGAGGCGCTACAGTTGCTGCACGAGATCAAAGAGGAGTTGAAGGGCCAATGAGAGTCGCAGGGATCATGAGCGGGACGTCGCTGGATGGGGTGGACGTCGCATTGGTGGATATCGACGACGACGGTTTTGACACCGTAGGATTTCATACCGTTGCGTATCCGGAGCCACTCAGGGCGGCGCTACTGGCGGTGAGCAACTGCGAGACGCATACGCGGGAGATTTCGCGGCTCAATTTCCTGCTGCCAGAGATCTACGCGGAGGCGTTTTTCGATGCGTGCAAGGTGGCCGGGATCGATCCGAAGTCGGTGGATTTGATCGGGTGCCACGGGCAGACGATTTTTCACGAATCGGAACCGGTGGAGGTTCTAGGGCGCAAAGTGGCATCGACGCTGCAGATCGGCGACGGGTGTGTGCTGGCGGAGCGGACGGGTGTGCCGGTGGTGAGCGATTTCCGGCCGCGGGATATGGCGGCAGGAGGGAAAGGCGCGCCGCTGGTGCCGTTTGTGGATTACCTGCTGTTCCGGTCGGACGAATTTGGGCGGGTGGCGCTGAACATCGGCGGGATTTCGAATGTGACGATTCTGCCGGCCGGGTGTACTACGGATGGCGTAGTGGCGTTCGACACCGGGCCGGGGAATATGGTGATGGATCAGTTGGCGGCGAAGTATTCGGGAGGGAAGAAGCGCTGCGACGAGGGCGGGGAACTGGCTTTAGCCGGCGAGGTGGACGGCGAGCTGCTGGCCGAACTGCTTGAAGATGAATACTATACGCGGAAGCCGCCAAAGACTGCGGGGCGCGAGCAATATGGGGCGCAGTTCGTCGATCGCCTGATCGCGAAGGGGCTTTCCGAGACCGATACCATGGCCACGGCCACGATGCTGACGGCGGCGACGGTGGCTGACGGGGTTTATCAGTTCAGCGACGCGGAAGAGGGCGGCATTGGTGAAGTGATTGTGTCGGGCGGAGGGGTGCACAACCCGGCGCTGATGCGGATGTTGAGGGCGGAACTGGCCGATATGGAGGTAGTGGACGCTTCGGAACTGGGCCTGGATCCGGATGCCAAGGAGGCGATCGCGTTTGCGATCCTGGCGCATGAGACGTGGCACACCAGACCGAACAACCTGGCGTCGGCGACGGGGGCGCGACGGGGTGCCGTCCTAGGGAAACTCAGCCGCTAAACTGCGGCTATTACACAACTTTGACAAAACCGGACGGCGCGATCTGAGATGATCGAAGAAGATGACTGATCGACTGTCCACAAGACTTCCCCTCATCATTCAAGGCGGCATGGGCGTAGCCGTCTCTGGCTTCAGGCTGGCAAACACAGTCGCCCGGCTGGGCCAGCTTGGCCTGGTATCGGGCACGGCATTGGACCGGGTGATGGTGCGCCGGCTGCAGGGCGGCGACCCAGGCGGCCATATCCGCCGGGCGCTGGACCATTTTCCGTTCCGCGACATGGCCGAACGGGCGTATGCGAAGTATTACGTGGAAGGCGGCATTGCGTGGGGCGCGACCTACCTGAACCCGGCGGTGCACGACAAGGACACGCCGCGCGAGTTGGGCGAGCTGTGCATCATCTCGAACTTCGTCGAGGTGTGGCTGGCCAAGGAAGGGCACGGCAACCCGGTCGGCATCAATTATCTGGAGAAGATCCAGCCGCCTCACCTGGTGTCGATTTACGGGGCGATGCTTGCCGATGTGGACTATATAGTCATGGGCGCGGGTATCCCGATGAGGATTCCGGGAGCAATCGATAAGTTCGTCAACCATGAGACGGCCACGTATCCACTGACAGTCGCCGGCGCCAAGGAAGGCGACGACACGACGATGGTGATGAACCCGCGCGACTACATGGAATGCGACCTGCCGCCGCTGAAGCGGCCGATGTTTTTGCCGATTATCGCCTCGAACGTGCTGGCGCAGACGCTGGTAAAGAAGGCCAACGGGCGGGTGGACGGGTTTGTGATCGAGGGCCCGACGGCGGGCGGCCATAACGCGCCGCCGCGCGGCAAGTTGCAGTTGAACGAGCGGGGCGAGCCGATCTATGGCGAGCGCGACGTTGTCGATCTGGCGAAGATGCGCGAACTGGGCCTGCCGTTCTGGCTGGCCGGGGGATATGGGCAGCCTGAGCAACTGCGCTACGCGCTGAGCGAAGGCGCGGCGGGGATTCAGGTGGGCACGGCGTTTGCGTATTCGGCCGAATCGGGGATGAGGGACGACTACAAGCAGGAAGTGTTGCAGAAGGTGAAGGACGGGACGGTGGACGTGTTCACCGATCCGCTGGCGTCGCCATCGGGATTCCCGTTCAAGGTGGTTCAAATCCAGGGTTCGTCATCGGATCCGGAGTATTATGCATCGAGGCCGCGCATCTGCGATCTGGGCTATCTGCGTGAAGCCTACCGGACCGATGAAGGCAAGGTGAGTTTCCGATGCGCCTCGGAGCCGGTGAGCGTGTTTCTGTCCAAGGGCGGGACGATCGAAGACACCGTGGGCCGCAAGTGCATCTGCAATGCGCTGATGGCTTCCATGGGCCACCCGCAGGGCCGTGCTGGTGGCAAGTTGATCGAAGCCGGCATCATCACCAGCGGCGACGACCTGTTGAAACTCAGACGGTTCCTGCCTGAGGAAGGAACGGAGTATCATGCCGCCGACGTGATCCGGATCCTGTTGAGCGGGCTGGAGGGGACCGAGTTCGAGGCTAGGGCTCAGACGGTTTCTGACGTCGGAGTCGAGGTCGGGTAATCGACTTGATCAGCGGTTCGGGCGGGGTGGCGACGAAGCAATAGCCGACGCCGCGTACGGTGCGCAGGTGGTGGGGACGCGAGGGGGCGTCCTCGATATAGCGGCGGAGGCGGACGATGAAGTTGTCGATGGCGCGGGTATCGGTGTCTTCGCGCAGCCCCCAGACCGAATCGAGCATCGCTTTGCGGGAGACGGGCGAGCCTTCGTGTTTGACGAGGAAGCGGAGCAGGTTGGCTTCCATGAGCGTGAGGCGGAAGACCTTTTCGCCAACAGCCAGTTCCAGACGGTCAAAATCCACCGTGCGGCCATTGAATGTGTAAGTGGAGGTGTCAGCGGCGGCGCGCGGGGCGCTGCCGTTGAGCGATGAACGGAGCCATTCGCGGCGCAGCAGCAGGCCTTGCAGGCGGGCGATGAGGATGCCGAGGTCGAAGGGTTTAGCGAGATAGTCGTCGGCGCCGGCTTCGAAGCCCTTGAGGACGTCCTCGGGACGGCCGCGCGCGGTGAGCATGAGGGTGGGGACGAACTGGCCGGCTTGGCGGAGTTCGGAGATGACTGTGAAGCCATCCTTGCCTGGCAGCATGACGTCGAGCACCACAGCGTCGAAGGGTTCGGCCTGCTGTCCCAGCAGCAGATCGAGCGCTGCCTCGCCGGTATCGACAACCTCGACGCGATAGCCTTCGGCTTCGAGGTTAAAGCGCAGTCCGTCGGCGATATGCTGTTCGTCCTCGACGATGAGTACGCGTGTCATGATGCCAGCGGCAACTCCAGCACGAAGGTGGATCCCCGGCCTGGACCCTGGCTCTCGGCCCAGACGCGGCCGCCGTGGCGTTTGGCGACAGAGCGGACGATATAGAGGCCGAGGCCGGTGCCTTTGACGCGGGCGGCGATGGGTCCGGGGACGCGATAGAAACGTTTGAAGACCTGTTTCAACTCCTGCTTGGGGATGCCGGGGCCGCGGTCGGTGACACGGATTTCGGCGAAGCCGCCCGTGAGGGGCGATGTTTCGACGGTGACGTCCACATCGCGGCCCGAATACTTCACGGCGTTGTCGATCAGGTTGGAGATGGCGGTGCGGATCTCTTCGGCGTCGCCCATGACGGTGATGGGCGAGGTGGAGGCGTACTTGAGGGCTTCAGGCGCGACGGCGTGGAGGGTGCGGGCGCGGGCGATCGACTCCTCGACCAGGGCGTTCAGATCTAGAGGCGCCTTGACGGGCTTGGCGCGCGACGATGCCACGCGGCCGGTGCGCAGCACCTGCTCGATGGTGGACAGCAGGCGTTCGCTGTCGGTGAGCATGATGCGGTAGAACTCCTGGCGCTTGGGCTCTTCGACGGTGCGCGTCTGGAGGGTTTCCAGATAGAGGCGGATGGAGGTGACCGGCGTCTTCAACTCGTGGGTCATGGCGTTGATGAAGGCGTCGTGCTGTTCGTTGCGCTGGATCTCGCGAACCAGAAAAGTGGTGTTCAATACGACGCCGCTGATGATGAGGGCCAGCAGGACGACGCCGAGGGCCAGCAGGATGCCGGTACGCCAGCTGAGCAAAACCCAGCCGACGTAGAGCAGCACCGTGACGGCGATGAGGGCAACGCCGAGCGCGATGAAGAAGGCGACCGACCTGCGCCGGCTGCTGGCGATCATGCTTTCAGATTAGCCGATGGGCCTAGTCGCCCATAATCGGGAATGCCGTGGGCGAGGCCGCCGGCATGGGCAGTTCCGGCATGGGTTTGGCGCGGAACAGCTTCAGGCAAGGCTTGGCGATCCAGCGCGACCACTGGGTGGCGCTCTTACGGCGGGCGCTGTCGGTGGTGATGCCGGTGTTGGCGTACATCTGGCGGTAGAGCTTCGAGATGAGCACGAAGGCGAGGCGCGCTTTGAGCGACTTGACGCATTTGGCGCGTTGCCAGACGGCCTTGAACTCATAGAAGCTGTCCCAGACCTTCTGGGTATTGGCGCGGATTTCGTCCACCGTCATCGTGGGGTGGGGCGAGTAGCGCTTGGGCCGGATCTCGGAAGGAAGTTGCCAGTAGCGAGTGACGGGCACGCCATGGAAACGTTCGGCTTTGTCGCCGAGATCCTTTTCCCATTTGTTGAAATCGACGGTGCCGGGGAACGGCGTCATGACGACGAACTGGGCGAAGGTCATGTCGGACTTCTTGGCCAGTTCGGCGGTGGCGCGGAAGGTGTCTTCGCGGTCGGTGGGCAGGCCGAAGATGAAGGAGCCGAGGACGTGGACGTCGTGCTTGCGGAAGGTCTTGAGCTTTTCGACGAGGTTTTCGCCGGAATAGTTGAAGTCCTTGAAGACGGCCTTGAGTCCTTCTTCGGTGACGGCTTCGACGCCGACCAGGGCGCCCTTAATGCGGGCCTTGCTCATTGCGGCGAGGAACAGCGGATCCTCGGCGGCTTCCATGGTGATCTGGGTGAAGAACACCATATCCTTGGGCAGTTTCGAGAGCTGCTCCATGAGTTCGAAGCGCTCGGCGCGCATGGCCTTGAGTTCTGCCACGCGCTGGGCGTTGCCCTGTTTTTCGGCGAGTTCGATGTCGGTGAGGGTGACGGGGTAGAAGTTGTCGTCGGCCAGGGCGATGAAGCGGTAGCCGAGGCGGCGGAGTTCGACGACTTCCTGGACGATGGGATGGGCTGCGCGCTGGCGAGGTTTCTGGCCGTCTGTGCGCCAGACAGAACAGAACGAGCAGTGCTTGGGGCAGCCGCGGACGGTCTGGACCGAGGCCCACATGTAGCTCTTGGGGGGCAGCAGGTCCCAGCGGGCTCGGAGGAAGTTTTCCGAGGCGACACGGCCGCCGTCGTAAATACGCTCCGGGGCGCCCTGTTCGCAACCTTCGATTGCCTCGCCCCAGGCGATGTCGCCGTCGCCTTTGACGACGGCGTGGGCGGCGCCGAGTTCGTGGGCTTCTTCCGGGAACAGCGTGGAATGGATGCCGCCGTAAACAACCCAGGCGCCGCGCTCCCGGGCGATCTTGCCGATTTGGTAACCGCGGTAGGCGTTGGCGGTATGGATGCCGATGCCGACGACGTCGCCCTTCTGGATGATCTCGGGATTGATCTTCTCCAGGGTTTCGTCTGTGATGATGGGGTCGCCGTACTTGCGCGGGGTGGCCGCGGCAAGCACATAGACCCAGCGTGGCGTGATGACTCCGACGCCAAACGCGTCATCGCTGGGGTTGATGATGTGAATTCTCAATCTACGACACCTCCACTCTCTAGGCCGGCGCCGCAGATCCAGATACCAATGATGGAACCGTCAAGATGCGATCAGCCTGTGCCAATGATACCAGTTAAGCCGGTACATAGTTCTTCCCGTCCGGCAAATCAGTTGCGGCAGACTGCTTAGGCACTTCTGGCGGCGCGTGCCGCTTTGTAGGCGTCGCGGGCCGCCTTGATCTGACGGGCGTGGCCTTCGGCGTGTTCGGCGTACATGAGCAGCAGGTCTTTGAGCGACATGACGCCGTTTTTCGAATGGGTGCCGGTGCGGAGGAAAGTCTCTTCCGGGAGGTCTTTGAGCAGTTCGTAGTTTTCGCCGCGGACGCGTCTGAAAGTTTCCAGGGCCTGGGAGAATTTGCGCCGCGAGTGGTCGAGGTTCGTGGCCCAGGCATCCTGGTCGTACCACATGAGAGTGGGGTTGTCCTCGGCGATAACGCTGGCCAGGCGGTAGCGGCCGATCATTTCAGAGTCGGCGAGGTGGCAGATGATCTGGCGGAGGGTCCATTTGCCGGGCCCGGGGACGAAGTCCCATTCGGCGCCGGCCGAGCCGGTGCTGACGACGGCCACAAGTTCGGCGCCGCGGCGGAAACGTTCGAGAAGGTCTTTGATTTCGCTCATGGGATTGCCGGCGCTGTGCCGAATCTCCAGTCTAGCCGACACGCGGAGACGACAATCGCCGGGGTGGGCGAAGGCTTCGGCGAGGGGAAGGAGGCGGATCAGTCGAGTTTGCGGATGACGGTGCGGACGACGCCTTGGATGACGAGGTCGGCGCGGGGGTGGAGTTCGGGGTAGGCCGGGTTCTCGGCTTTGAGGAACCAGCGGCCCTGGACCTTGACCAGGCGCTTGAGGGTGCTTTCGCCGTCGATGAGGGCAGCGACAATCTGGCCGGCGCGGGGTTCCGGGTTGGGCTCAATGATGACGGTGTCGCCGTTGAGGATGCCGGCGTCGCGCATGGAGTCGCCACGGACTTTCAGGGCGAAGCAGCCGGGCTTGGGTTTGAAGCCGAGCGTGAGTTCGTCCATCGTCGTGGTGGACTCGGCCTCGGACGGCGAGAACATCTGCGGCGGGCCGGCCGGGATCTGGCCGAAGACCGGAAGGGCATGAAGGTTGGCGCGCGCGGCGTCGGGACCGGCGAGGTCGATCTGGCGTGAGCCGCGGTCGGCGCGGCGGATGGCGCCCTTGGTTTCCAGGGCGTGGAGATGGCCTGCGACGCCGTTGGGGCTGCGGATCTGGAATCGCCGCTGGATCTCCGGGATGGACGGCGAGCAGCCGTTCTCCTGGCGGTATGTGACGATGAAGTCGAGAATCTCACGTTGCCGTGAAGTGAGAATCATAGTATAAGTATTTACACATTCTGCGAGGATGTCAATGGGCGGCTTCGAGAACCTGAGTTTATTTGGCCAGGAGAGCGCGCCGCGATCGGCGCTGGCGGCAAAACTGGCTGAACTGGCCGGGCAGGGGATCTACTTGGGCACGAGTTCGTGGAAGTACGAAGGCTGGCTGGGGCAGATCTACTCGGCGGAACGGTATGCGACGCGGGGGCGGTTTTCTCGCAAGAAGTTCGAGGCCGAGTGCCTGGCCGAATACGCCGAGACGTTCCCGGCGGTGTGCGGGGATTTTTCGTTCTACCAGTTTCCGTCGGCGGCGTACTGGGAGCGGCTGTTTACGGGCGTGCCGGCGGGGCTGAAGTTCGCCTTCAAAGTGCCGGAAGAGATCACCGTGCGGACGTGGCCGGCACACGCGCGTTACGGGCAGAGGGCAGGGAAGGAGAACGAGGGATTTCTTGACGTCGGGCTGTTTGGTGAACTGTTCCTGCGGCCGTTGGAGCCTTACCGGGAGCGGGTGGGGGCGCTGATTTTCGAGTTTGGCACGTTCTCGAAGAAGCACTATGACGCCGGCGCGGCGTTTGCGGAGGATCTGGGCGGGTTCTTGGACCGGTTGCCGGGCGGGTGGCGGTATTCGGTGGAGATCCGGAACAAGGAGTTTCTTGAACCGGGTTATTTCGACGCGCTGCGGCGGCGCAACACGGCGCATGTGTTCAATTCGTGGACGCGGATGCCGGAGTTGGGCGACCAAGCGGCGATGGGCGATGCGTACACGGCGGATTTCGTGGTGTCGCGGGCGCTGCTCTCGCATGGGCGGACGTATGAACAGGCCGTCGAGCGGTTTCAGCCGTATGACCGGGTGCAGCTTGAGAATCCGGGGGCGCGCGATGCGTTGCGGAAGCTGGCCGAGCGGGCGCGGACCGAGGGGCAGATGGCGTTTCTGTTTGTGAACAACCGGCTGGAGGGCAATGCGCCGGGGACGATCGAGGCGGTGGCGGGGGCGATTTGAAACCGTTTGACTATGTACCAAGAATGGTACATACTGCGTCATGATCGGACCGCCGGTTGAGGTGAAGGGATGAGCGGGAAGAACAAGCATGTCGGATCGTCGCTGGACGATTTCCTGAGGGAAGAGGGGATTCTTGAAGAGGCGCGGGCCACGGCGTTGAAGGAAGTGATTGCGTGGCAGGTGCAGCAGGTGATGGAACGCGATCACATCACAAAGATTGAAATGGCGCGGCGGATGAAGACGAGCCGGGCGGCTCTGGACCGGTTCCTCGATCCGGCGAACACGTCGGTGACGCTGCAAACGCTGTCGAAGGCGGCGAGGGCGATCGGACGGGATTTGAGAATCGAACTCGTTTAGCCCTCGGCTTCAGGCCTTGTCGCGAGGGGCTGGGGTCAGACAGGTTTGCGAATCCAGCGCTGGCCGTCGAACTCGCCCATGTTGTCGTTCCAGACGCCGAATTTTGCGGCCATTTGACCGCCGTCGACGAACAGGTGGGCGCCGGTGATGAACGAGGCGGCGTCGGAGGCTAGGAAGACGATGGCCTTGGCGACCTCGTCGGGCGAGCCGCCGCGGCCGAGGGGGATGTTCTGGAAGTAGGGTTTCAGGAAGTTGGGATCGTCGAATCCGAACTGGGTTAGGCGGGTGCGGATGAGGCCGGGGCAGACGGCGTTGACACGGATGCCGTAGGGGCCGAGTTCGTTGGCGGCGGTATGGAGCAGGCCCATGAGGCCGGCCTTGGTGGAGTTGTAGGCGGTGAGGTCGGATTCGCCGTCGAAGGAGTTTGTGGAGGCGGTGAGGACGATAGATCCGCCGGAGCGGGCGGCCATGCGGCGGGCGGCGGCGCGGAGGGTGTGGAAGGCGCCGGTGAGGTTGACGCGGAGGGTGAGGTCCCAATCGGCGTCGGTGGTGTCGAGGAGGCGGGCGAAGCGGGCGACGCCGGCGTTGATGATGACGATTTCGGGGTCGAGGGCGGCGTCGAGAGCGGATTCGATGGATTCGACGGATGTGACGTCGAGCGGGACGCCCGCGAAGCCCATGTCGCGGGCGGCGGCGGCGGGGTTTTCGGCCGGCAGGTCGCCGATGGTGACCGAAGCTCCGCAGTCGCGCAGCAGCAGGGCGGCGGCGCGCCCGATTCCATTGGCGCCGCCAGTGACCAGGGCGGTTTTGCCGAACAGCTCGACGTGCATGGAGACGATTCTACCCTGTCATATGAGAGACTGAGAGTTTTGCACCTCATCGCATGAGCTCACCAGTCAAGATCGAATACGATACCGAGCGGAAGATCCGCACACGGAACAAGACCTACTACCGGGTAAACCACTGGCCGATCTGGATCTTCGTGTTTTTCCTGATCCCGGGTCCGATGACGTTTCACCTGTTTGCCGAGGGGTTTGGCGGCATCATGACGTGGTGGCTGGCGGCGGTGCTGCTGGGCACGGCCATGGCCGGACTGCGCGGGAAGCTGCCGGGCTGCGAGCCGGCGCCCTACATCATCCGGTTCACCGAGGACAGGCCGAATCCGCTGTACAGGCGTGTCTGCTACACGTTTGCGTGGGGGGCGGCGATCAGCTATGGATTGCTGAACCTGACGGGGTTGGTGGTGGCCATCGTCACGGGCAAGTGGATGATGAAGCAGATCTATTATTACGGCTACTTCCCGGTGGTGATTCCGGTGTGGATCCTGGGGGCGTTGGGAAAGTTGCCGAGGGTGAAGGCGTCGACCGAGGGCGAGGGGACCGAGAGGCGGTATTTCTATGGGACGGTATGGGCGATGTGCATCGCGCAGCCGGCGGTATGGTTCCTTTACCTGCTGCTGCCGCGGAACCGGACAACCGACGTGATCGAGCTTGTGGTGTTTGTGGGGTTGCTGGGGTTGGCGGGGTATCTGAGCTATCGGGGGCATCTGCCGCGGACGCGAAAGATCTTGCCAGGGGAGCTGGCGGCTCTGGATTAGGGCGGGCGCGCAGGGCGGGAGTCGGGTTGGGGTTTTTCCCAGAAGTTAGGGGAATGCCAGTGCTAAGGGAGAGCGCCGACGCGAATCACCTGCCGGGGCCGGATGCGGGCCAGGGCGGAGAGACATTCGGGCACCACTGGAACTAGATCCTGAATACGGTTTGACCAAGCGCGGATGATCAGTACCGCGATGCGCCCTGAGTTCAGGTCCTGCTGGTAGGGGAGGTTCTTGTCGAGGGTGAGCAGGACGTCGAATGCCGAATCCGCCAGTTCAAGCAACTCCCCGTTCTTCTTGCCTGACCAGTCGCACTCGACGACAGTGCTGCAATGGTGACCGGGCAGAAGGGCTGCGAGTTTGCGGGGCAGATTCTCGTCGAGCAGGCTCTTCATCGCCGGCTGATGAGTAGAGCTTTCGCCTCTTCGAGCGCGGCGACGGCGGCATCGCGGGTGACCGAGGGGAAGTTGTCGAGGAACTCGTCGAGCGAGTCGCCGGCTTCGAGGTAGTCGATCAGCGATTCGACGGGCACGCGGGTCCCGCGAAAGCAGGGTGTGCCGCCGAGAATCTCAGGGTTGCTGACGATGACGGAAGCGCGTTCCATAGGCGGACTTTTCGACTTTCAGTCTATCAGGGCGAGGGGAGCCCAGATTCGATTGGTTAGCGGCCTTCGCCTGACTCGACTTTTCTGAGGCTATTTCCATCCCATTCAAAGAAGTGCTCGCCGCACTCCCGGCCGACAGGCGCCTCGCTGGGACTTGAGTGCCATTCCAGGGCGCCGTGGACAACAAGCAACCGGCTGCGGGTGTGGAATTCAAGTTGGCCAACCTCCTGTCCTCTGCACATAGCGGCATTGAAGGGCAGCAAGGTGACGCGGCCGTCCCGTGCATTCACGATCTCTGAGCCGACACAACTCGCACCGCAACTCCACCCGACGATGGCATAATCCCCAGCGAATGTCCTCTTTCCTTTTGCGGCGCTTCGAACCCTGGCGAAGAACTCATCCCGGCTCTCGTCGGCGACATAGACGCCAGTCCGGGCGATGATGATCAGGTGACTTCTCAGAGACTCCCCGGAAGCAGACTGAGAGTCATGCACCGGACGCACGGCGTACTGCCTGAAGAGGTCTTCGCGGGAAGATGAACCCTGGGGTGACAGCAAGAGCATCATGGCAAGCGTTGAGCAAGGAGACAACGTCGAACCTCCTGTCTTTCCGGATCTGCTTCATCTGAACTGCACCAAAAAACGCCCGTCGAGCGAAGCGATTGGCGATCCAGGCGCATCGGGTGAGTCGAACCGACGATGCACGAATAAACCGTCAGGCCACCCATTTCCAGTTTCAGTCGAGGCAGAAGACCAGTTGAGTTGTGTTGCCGGCGAGGGCGCCGGCAGCAGGCCAGGGGCCTGCCCTACGAGGGGTGGCTGGCGCGGGTGAGTGGCCGGGTCAGTGGCCGGTGGCGAGGCGTTCGGCGAGGAACTGAGGCAGGCCGGCATCGAGGATTCTGCGTTGGGCCGAGGCGATGTCGTAGGCGATGCGGCGTAAATGCAGTTCCCTGGTAGCGCTGTCCCAGATGGCATAGGCGGCGCGGGGGTCGCGGTCGCGGGGTTGGCCGACCGAGCCGGAATTGATCAGGTAATGGTTCTGCGGGCTGAGCTGATGAACGGTTTCGCTGCGGCCTGCCACGGGGCCTTGCAGGGCGTAGAGGTCGTCGCGGTACCAGGTCCAGGCGCCCTGGAAATGGGTATGGCCGATGAAGCAGATCGGGCGGACCAGCATTTCGACGAGCGTGTAGACCTCTTCGTACTCCATCAGGTAGGCGTCTTCGTCGGCGGGCGAACCGTGGGCGAGCATGAAGCCGTCGACGAAGAGGGGGCCGGCGGGCAGCGCGGCGAGCCAGGCGAGTTGATCTTCGGTCAACTCGTTGACAGTCCAGCGGACGGCGGCTTGGGCCTTGGAGTTGAACCAGTCGTGGTCGTCGAGGCCGGCGCA
Source organism: Bryobacteraceae bacterium (assembly GCA_014860455.1). Taxonomy (GTDB): domain Bacteria; phylum Acidobacteriota; class Terriglobia; order Bryobacterales; family Bryobacteraceae; genus PNKE01. The sequence goes on from JACZJQ010000330.1 coordinate 36,734, forward strand.
GACCCGGTCGTGGTTGCCGCGGACGATGAGGCTGACGTCTTTGCGCGCCCATTCGACAATTTCGGCCGGCGAAGCGCCGTAGCCGACAAGGTCGCCGCAGCAGACGATTTCGTCATAGAGGCCCTTGGCGTCGGCAAGCACGGCTTCGAGGGCTTCGAGGTTGGCGTGGATGTCGCTGACGATCAACCGGCGCATAACCTCACTACTGTAACCTCTGGCGGGGCTCCAAGGCGGACGGGGGCGCCGACAGTGCCGAGGCCGCCGCTGACATAGATGGACCTGCCGCCCTGGCGGTAGAGGCCATAGACCCAGGGGGTAAAGAAGCGGGCGACGTTCAAGTGTTCATGGAGGATCTCGACGTTGATCTGGCCGCCGTGGGTGTGGCCGGCGAGAGTGAGGTCGAAGCCGAGCAAGGCGGCGCGGCCGAAGACGTCGGGGTTGTGCGACAGCAGGATATTGACGGCGCCGGGCTGAGGGCGGACGGTGCGAAGGTAGCGCGATGCCTGGGGTTGATAGTCGACGCCGGTGAGGGCGAGTTTAGCGGAGCCGAAGTTGAGGGTGGCGGATTTGGAGCGGAGGAATTGGATGCCGGCGGCCCGGCCCAGCGCCGTGGCGGCGTTGACGGCCCTGGCATAGACCTCGTGGTTGCCATGGCAGCCATAGACGCCGGCGTCGGCCTTGAGGCCGCGGAGGATCCAGACGCACTCTTCGAGGTTGTCGGAACGGCGGGTGATGAGGTCGCCGGTGACGACGGTGAGGTTGGGTTTGGCTTCATTGGCCATGGCGACGGCCCATTCGAGGTCGCGCATGGAGAAAAAGGGTCCGTAGTGGATGTCGGTGAGTTGGGCGATGCGGAGGCCTTGGAGATCTTTGGGAAGGCCTGGGATGGCGATGCTGATCTCGCGCAGTTCGGGCCGAGACCAGGCGCGGATGATGCCGGCGGCGGCGAATCCGGCAGGCAGGGCGACGATGGCGCCGCTGATGGCTTTGAGCGCCTGGCGGCGTGATGGGTTGACGACGTTGCGGCTGGTGAGGAAGTAGGCGGCGCCGCCGGCGAAAGCGGTTGCGAGATAGAGCAAGGTGGCGGCCATGGCCCATTGGGCGCCGTTGCCGGGCAGTTGGAGTTGGAGCCCGGTGCCGAAGACGACGGGCATGAGCAGGGTCCAGGCGATGAGGACGAAGCCGAGAGCGCGCCAGGTGCGGGCCTTGCCGTGGCGGCCGGCGCTATCGGCGGCGCGGGCCAGGCGCGCGGCGAGTTGCCACTGAACCAGGGCGGCGGCCAGCGCGATGAGGATATTCGGGAGATTGCGTCGGAGGATTTCGTTCAAGGCGTCTTTCCATTTTAGTGTGCGCGGACGCTCGTCCTGCTATTGGATGCGGGGAAGGGGCGTGGCGGAGACGGTACAATTGAAAGAATGTCCCTTGTTGTTGTCGGTTCGGTCGCCTATGACGGCCTCAAGACGCCCGCCGGAGAGCGGGCCCGCGCCCTTGGCGGCGCAGCCACCTACATCGCCTTGTCGGCGCGGTATTTCACGCCGGCGAGCATAGTCGCAATTGTCGGCGAGGATTTCGACCAGCAGGATGTGGATTTCCTGGCATCACGGCAGATTGGCCTGGAAGGGCTGGAACGGGTTCCGGGCAAGACGTTCTTCTGGGCCGGCGTCTACAGCGACGACATGAACGATCGCACGACGCTGGCGACGGAATTGAATGTCTTTGCAGGTTTCGATCCGAAGCTGCCGGAGAGCTACCGCAGCGCGCCTTACCTGATGCTGGGCAACATCCAGCCGGGGTTGCAGCGCAGCGTGCTGGGGCAGATGGCGAGGCCGCGGCTGGCCGGCGGCGACACGATGAATTTCTGGATCAACGATTTTCGCGGCGAGTTGCTGGAGACCATCAAGGATTGGGACTTCCTGCTGATCAACGACAGCGAAGCAAAGCTGCTGTCGGGCGAGACGAACTTGAAGCGGGCGGCGTCGGCGATCCGGGCGATGGGTCCGAAGATCATTGTGATCAAGCGGGGCGAGTACGGGGCGGTGCTATTCCACGAGGGCGGGCATTTCAGCCTGCCGGGCTACATCCTCGAAACGCTCAAAGACCCGACGGGCGCGGGCGATTGTTTCGCCGGCGGGTTTATCGGGTACCTGGCCTCGCGCGGCGTTTCACCGCTGGACGGCACGGCGACGCAGGAGGACCTTGCGCGGGCCGTGGTGTATGGATCCGTGATGGGCAGCTTCTGCTGCGAGGAGTTCAGCGTGGACCGTTTCCGCACGCTGACGCGCGAGGAGATTGACACACGCTTTGACGAGTTCAGGCGATTCACCGCGTTCTAGACGGCGCTGGACGGCGTGGCTGGCCGTGGCGCTGCTCGCCGGATTGAGCGCGGCGGCGGTGTTTGTCACGGCATCGCAGGGGTGGACTCTGTGGTACGGCGACGCTGAAGCGCATCTGAACATTGCACGCCGGCTGCTTGACGCGCGCGAACCGGGTTACGAACAGATCGGCACCGTTTGGCTACCGCTGCCGCATGTGCTGATGGCGCCGTGGGTGCGCGACGATGCTATGTGGCACAGCGGGATGGGCGGCGTGATTCCGGTGGCGGTGTGTTACGTGCTGGGCGGATTGCTGACGTTTCTCGGGATGCGCAGAATTTTTGAGTGCGAAGCTGCAGGGTGGGCGGCGCTGGCGGCGTGGGCGTTGAATCCAAACCTGCTGTACCTGCAAAGCGCACCGATGACTGAGCCGATTGCACTCTGCGCGTTCGCAGGCATGGTGTGGGCGCTGGCGAATGTGAAAGACGGCGGATCGCGGTGGGCGGCGGCGGCGGGCGTGTTTACGCTGATGGGGACGCTGACGCGGTATGAGTTCTGGTTCCTGATTCCGGTTGTGACGGCGGCGGTATTGTGGGTGTCGAAGAGGCGGCTGAGGGACGCGTTGATTGTTGGGGCGATTGCGTCGGCGGGTCCGCTCTATTGGCTGGCGCACAACTGGATTCTGTTTTCGAATCCGCTGGAGTTTTACAACGGCTACTGGTCGGCGAAGGCGATCTACCAGCGGGCGCGGGACGGCGGGATGGCGCCGTATCCGGGCGAGCATGACTGGGCGGTGGCGCTCGAATATGTTCTGGCGGCGGCGCGGCTGTGTCTGGGCTGGCCGCTGGCTCTTCTCAGCATTGCGGGCGCGGCGGCGGCGATCTGGAAGCGGGCGTGGGTGGCGCTAGCGGTTTGCGCGGCGCTGCCGGCGTTCTATGTGATGAGCCTGTATTCGTCGGGCACGCCGATCTTCGTGCCGCACCTATGGCCGAACACGCATTACAACACGCGCTACGGAATGGCGGCGATGCCGCTGGCCGCTCTGGCTCTGGCGGCGCTGGCCGCTGCTGTGCCGGCGAGATGGCGCGGTTGGGCGGCGGGGGTGCTGGCGGCGGTGGTGATCTCGCCTTGGTTGATCCAGCCTGGGCCGGAGAGTTGGATCTGCTGGAAGGAGTCGAAGGTGAACTCCGAGGGCCGCAGGGCATGGACGAAGGAAGCCGCCGAATACCTGGCGCCGCGTTACAAGGCGGGCGAGGGCATCTTTACGAGCTTTGGCGACCTGTCGGGCATCTTAAGGACAGCGCGGATTCCGTTGCGCGAAGGGTTTCATGAAGTCGAGCGGCCGCCGTGGCTGGCTGCGGCGATGAGGCCGGAGACGCTGCTCAAGGAAGATTGGGCGATTGCGTATTCGGGCGATAAGGTGTCGAAGGCGATGCACCGGCTCAGCCGGGGACCGAGGCGGTTTGAGTGTGTGAGAATGTATGCGGTCAAGGGTTCGCCCGTGGTCGAAATCTGGCGGCACATCCAATAGGCAAACCATGATGAGAATCCCCTTCACGAAAGCGCACGGCGCGCGAAACGACTTTCTACTGACCTGGTCGCACGAAGCTCCGGCCGAGGCGATGCTGGCAGAGGCGGCAGTGGCGATCTGCGACCGCAACGCGGGGGCAGGCGCCGATGGATGGATGCTGGTGACAGGGCCGGTAAGTGGAAAGCCGGCATCGATCCGGCTGTTCAATCCCGATGGCGGCGAGGCCGAGATTTCGGGCAACGGCACGCGGTGCGCGGCGGCGTTTTTGTGCGACGCGGGGCTGGCGTGCGGGGAGATTGTGATCGAGACGGGTGCGGGCGCAAAAGAGTTGCGGCTGCTGGAACGGCACGGCCTGAAGTATCAGTTCGAGATGAACATGGGCGAGGCGGTGATCGCGCCGGGCCACCTGCGATTCGAGTTGTCGTTGCCGGACGGCGCGCGAGAGTGCACGATTCTCTATGTCGGCAACCCGCAGTGCGCCTTCTTCGTCGAGGATTTTGGATTCGACTGGAAAGACATGGGGGCGATGGTGGAGCGCCATCCGCAGTTTCCCAAACGGACGAATGTCAGCTTTGTTCGCGTGGCCGACCGGCACACGCTGGAGGTCAGGTTTTTCGAGCGCGGGGCGGGTTTCACGATGTCGAGCGGGACGGGTTCGACGGGCGCGGTGGCGGCGGCGATGGCCCGGGGACTGGTGCAGAGCCCTGTCACGGTGCGCACGCTGGCCGGGCCGCTGGAGTTCACGGCCGAGGGCAGGATTCTCAGAATGCGCGGGCCGGCTGAGATTGTCGCCGGCGGCGAGTTCTACTTCGAGGCCAAGGCGAGCGAATAGGCCTGGCGCGCGGCCTGGGCGATGGCGGCTTCGAGTTTCGGGTCGGGGACCGTGCCGAGTTTGACGAAGACGGCGATGGCAACGTGAGAGCCGTCAGGGAGCCGGAAGAAGCCTACGTCGTTGGTGGCGAGGTTGACGCCTTTGATGCGGTGGCCGGTGCCGGTTTTGTGCCAGAGCGGGGTGGAGGGCGGCAGGCCGGCCTTGAGGCGGCGGGCTCCGGTGGCGGTTTCGGCGAGGACGCGGATGATGAGCCTCTGCGACTCGGGTTTGAGTTGCAGTTCGGCGCGATGGGTCATTTCAAGCAGCGCGGCCATGGCGGCGGGCGAGGATGAGTTGCGGCCGTCGCGGTCGAAGCCCTGGAGTCCGAGGCGGGTGACCTCGCGGTCCATGTCGCGTTCGTCGAGGTCGACGCTCATGCCGGTGATGCCGAGCGCGCGCAGGGTGCGGGTGACCTCGGCGGGGCCGCCGATGCGGGCAAGCAGCATGTCGCAGGCGGTGTTGTCGCTATGGGAGACCATGCCGGAGATCAGTTCGCGGACGGTGAACTGGCGCGGCGCGGGCAGTTTCTTGTTGTCGAGGAAAGAACTGAGGCCGTCACGGATGTCGGACTGGCGGATTGTGATGGGTTCGTCGAGGCGGAGGCGTCCGGCGTCCACAGCCTTGAGCACGGCGATGGCGATGGGGTATTTATAAACGCTCATCGTGGGGAAGCGCTCGTCGGCGCGCCAGTTCCAGGTGCGGCCTGATTCGATGTGGCGGATTGCGACGCCGATGCGCGCGCCAGTCTGTTTTTCGAGCGCGGCGAAATCGGGTTGGGCGAGGAGAGTGAGAAGGAGAAGGGAAGTCATTTCTTTGATGGCGGCGGCGAGAAGACGACAAGAACCACGAGGTTGCTCTCGCCCGTGTTTTTCATTCCGTGGATGATGCCAGCGGGTGCGAAGACCATGTCGCCGGGGGACACAGGGCGGATGTCGTTGCCGACCGAGGCTTCGCCCTGGCCTTCGACGATGACGTACATCTTGTCCTGATCGGCGTGGATGTGGGCCTTGTGCTCCTGACCGGGCAAAAAGCAGTTGAGGCCAGCGTAGAGATGATTACCGGCGGCGAGGGAGACCTTGCCCATCTTCGATTCGCCGAATTCGGCTTTGGCTGCGATGTTTCCGATAAACACGGCTAGAACGACCGGCTGCCCATGGCGACGATGTCGTCGACGCGCATGGTCTCCTTGACGACATAGGGTTCGCCGTACTTCGAGCCGATCAGGTTGCCGTAGTAACGGGCGATGGAATGGAGGCGGTCAGTGATCTCCTCGCGGTTGGGGAACAGGTTGCCGCCGGCGGATTGTTCGGCGTATTGCGACTTGTAGGCGAACAGCGATTCCATGCGGCGATCAAAGTAAGGCGTGATGTCGATGACGAACGACGGCGTGACGGGTGCGTACATCGACGCGTAGACGACTTTGCGCGGGCGGTGGGGCGGCGCCTGGTCGTCCATCTTCGTGAGGCCGGCGAGGAACGACGCTTCGAAGCCGAGGATGGAGGCCATGTAGTGGTCCGGATGGCGGGCTTCCCAGTACGGCAGGATGACGGTTTTGGGTTTCAGGCGGCGGATGACGGCCATGAGCGTCATCTTGAGGGCGATGTTGTTTTCCAGGCGGGCGTCGGGCATCTGGAGGTTTTCGCGGAAGCCGAGGCGGAGGATGGCGGCGGCGTCGCGAGCCTCGCACATGCGGATTTCGGGTGTTCCGCGAGTGCCCATATCGCCGGCGGTGAGGTCGAGAGCGCCGGTGACGTAGCCCATCTCCTGCATCTTCATGAGTGCGCCGCCGCAGGTCTGTTCGATGTCGTCGGGGTGGGCGGCGATGGCGAGCACGTCGAGTTCGGGTGCGTTGTCGAGATCAAGCAATGGCGGATAGAACATGGTTTGAAGTCCAGTCGGGGCTACCAGGTCAGGTCGCGGCGGTCGTGGTAGCGGTCGCGCGTCTTGAGAAGGAAGATGAGCGCCATGCCGGCGAAAAAGCCGCCGATGTGCGCGAAGAACGCAGTGCCGCCGGTCTGGGCGAAGACGTCGCCGATCGACGAAAAGCCCTCGATGAACTGGAAGACGATGAAGTAGAGCATCACCAGCCAGGCGGGCACTTCGAAGGTGAAGACGAACAGCATCCAGCCGATCATGACGATGCGCGAGTGCGGGAATTTGAGCGCATAGGCGCCCATAACTCCGAAGATGGCGCCGCTGGCGCCGACCATCGGCACGCGGGAATCGGGGTTGATGGCAAATTGCGCCAGCGCCGCAGCCACGCCGCAAAGGACGTAGAACAGCAGGTACTTGCCGCGTCCGAGGATGTCCTCGACGTTATCGCCGAAGACCCAGAGGAACAGCATGTTGCCGATCAGGTGCATCCAGCCGCCATGCATGAACATGGAGGTGAAGATGTTGGCCCATGCGAAATTGTCGGGGATGAAGCCGAACATGAAGGTGAAATCGCGTTGGGTGTAAGGGTCCAGCGAGCGCTGGAAGAGAAAGACGAAGACGTTGATGGCGATAAGCACAGCCGTGACGACGGGCTTGGAATAATTGGTCTGGCTGTCGCGGATGGGGATCATCCGGTGATGGGTCCCGCCCAGTATTTCGTGTAATCGGACTTGGCGCGGCGTTCGCCGCGAGCCATGAGGGCGCGGGCATCGGCCTGGGCGGCGATCCGGCCGCGGGCGCCCATGGCGGTGCAGTTGAGCGCGGCCATGGCGTTGGAGAATTCAAGCGACTCATGGAGCGAGTAGCCCTGGACGACGGAGTAACAGAATGCGCCATGGAAGACGTCGCCGGCGCCGGTGGTGTCGAGGCAGTTGACGACGAAGGCGGGCGAGTAATGGTAGGCACCTTCGAAGCGGGCAAGAGCTCCGTGGGCGCCGAGCGTCATGGCGGCGACCTTCATGCCGTAGGTTTCCTGAAGGAGGGTGAGGGCCTTGAAGGGGTCGGCTTCGCCCGTCCAGCGCTCGGGGAATTCGCTGGAGGTGATGAGGTAGTCGACAAACGGCAGGACGTTTTCAAAGCCCTTGTAGATGGTGTCGACATCGACGGTGACGGGAATGCCGTTGGCGCGGGCGATGCGTGCGGCGTGGGCGACGGCGGCGGTGTCGTGGCCGTCGATATGGAGGAGACGGGCCGAAGTGATCTGGTCTTCGGTGATCTCCTCGGGGTCGATCCTGAGGCAGTCGGGGCGGGACCAGAAAACGGTCCGCTCGCCGGTGGTCTGATCGATGAGGATGTAGGCGGACTGGTTCGGGCAGCCGATGCGGCGCTGGACATGGTCGAGGTTGACGCCGGTGCCGAGCAGGCTCTGCATCTGGATCTCGCCGCGTTCGTCATCGCCGATGGTGCCGATGTACTTGGCCTTCAAGCCGAGCATCGAACAGCAGACGATGGCGCTGGCGACCTGGCCGCCGGGGCTCAACACATCCTTCAAAAAAGGCACCTTGCCGCCATAGGACGGCATGTGCGGGATCAGGATCATGGTGTCGGTGGCATTCAAGCCGACGCCGACGACGTCAAACTCTTTCATCTACCTATTGATTCTCTTACGCCGGCCTCAACCGCACAACCAGAGCCGGGCGCATCTCCATGCCGGCGCTTCGATTGGTTGTCCCAGGACTACTGCTTCTGGGGCAGTTCGTAGACGTAGATCGTGTAGGGGTGGCGGTGGGCTTCCACCTTTTCAACCTTCGAGGGCTTCCAGCCGCGCATCTTGAATTCGAGCGAAACGACGCGTGCGCCGGGTTTGAGTTCCTTTTCGAACTTGGGGCGGAGTTGGTCGTTGGCCTCGGTGATGAGGTAAAGCGTGACGACGTCGGCGTCCTTCAGGTCCACCTGCATCATGTCGCCTTGGATCACCTTGATCTGATTGGACAGACCCATGGTTTCGCTCTGTTCGCGGGTCCGGCGAACCAGGGTTCCGCTCAACTCGACGCCAACGGCCTTGGCGCTGAAATTCTTCGCGGCTGAGAACAGGATGCGGCCGTCGCCGCAGCCGAGGTCGTAGACCGTCTCGCCGCTCTTGAGTCCGGCGAGTTGGAGCATCCTGTCCACCACGGGTTGGGGAGAAGTGACGTAAGGCGCAAGCTTGGCCGGCTTCGGTCTGGGTGGATCGATGGCAAGCGCGGGCACGGCGAGGATCGCCAGCGTGACGAGTGATCGGACCAGATACCTCATAGACCTATTTGCACGGCCGGCTTGGCCGTGGCGCTCTTTTTCTCTGATTTGGATTGTACAACCTTCGAAACGATCTCGGTCACCGCGTTCCAGAGATCCTTGGGCCGAGAGATGGTGTACTCGATGCCCTTGAGAATGCGGACGGCGTTGCCGATCGAGTCCCGCCACGGATTGTTCTGCGGGTTCAGGTTGTAGTTCATGTAAAAGACCGGATACTCGATCGGGCCCACAGTCTTCAGGTCCTCGGCCGGCACGTTGCGCTCCAGCATCGCCTTCGGCCCGGCAAACACCAGCGCGTCGGGTGGACTCTCGATCGCCAGTTCGGTCCGGATCAGGTTTGACAGAAATTCGGTCTCTGAGTGCTTCTCCTGCAGGGCCGCCATGTCGACCGTGCCCAACTGGAGCGATTCCAGTGCCTTGCCGATGGCCGGAATGTCGATGTTGCCGGCTGACTCCTGGCGGTACAGCACCTTCTGTTGCTGCAAATTGAAAGCCACCACCGAAAAGCGATGGATCCGCGGTTCGCGCTGGAACTGCCGCAGAATCGAAACCAGAGCCGCGGTATCCACCGGCCGCAAGGCCGCCGACAGCGCATTCTGCGGCGCGAAGTTCACCATCACCTTCACGTCCAGCGGACTGTCCACCTCGGCCCGCTCCACCGGCGGTTCCTCGGGAAAGCTCTCTCTTTCGCTGGCTTCGATGCGGCCCGCGGCCAGCGTCAATTCCAGTTGGCTGTCCCTCTCGGGCAGCTTGGCTTCGGCGTCCCAATACTGTGAACATACCCGCTCCAGGCGATCCCTCATCAGCCAGTCGATCTTGTAGCGGCCTTCGCCGAGATCGAATGAACCCTGAAGGTACGCATCTCCCTTCGCATCTTCTTCTATCTGTGGGACGTGGATGCGCTGCTGAAAGTAAACAGGAGATTCACCCTCTTTTTCGGGCGTGACGCGGAAGACGATGGTCAACAGGTTCTCGACGCCGGCGAGTTCCTTGAGGGGAACGCGGATCTCATAACCGGCATGGAAGCGCAAGTCGAATCCCAGCAAGGGTTTAACCGGGTCCACCAGACAAGGCAGGTCAGTCCGCGGGTCGCGTGCTTCGAAAACAGCCATGTCGGCGCCGACAATCGATGGCGGACCGCCCTGGGCCGATCTCAGCAGGCTCTGCCCGGCCAGGCCAGGCGCGCCAACCACAGCCGCTGCAAGCAGCAGGGCGACTGCGCCCCCGAGGGGTGTCAACCGGCAACGATTATGCCTCGTGCTCCGCATGCCCCAATCCCTAGTTTCGATTCCCATCTTATACCGATACGCCCGCGATACGTGCCCCGTAAACGGCCGCCCTGTTTTTATAGATCGGCTGGCCCCGCCGATGGCTTCACATTCCTGGCCAACGCCATGTGCTACTCTGCCTTCGTATGGCCGGACGCAGCGTTAACAAAGTCATCCTCATCGGGCACCTCGGCAAGGATGCCGAAACCCGGTTTACCACCTCGGGAGTCGCCCTCACCCGATTCACTCTTGCGACCAACCGCCGCGTTAAGGATTCGCAGACCGGGGACTGGCGGGACGAAACAGATTGGCACAGCCTCGCCCTATGGCGCAATGAAAACCTTGGCCAGTATCTGCTCAAGGGCAAGCAGGTCTACGTTGAAGGTCAGCTCCGCAGCAGGTCCTACGAAGACAAGGACGGGCAGAAGAAGTATGTCACCGAAGTCGTGGTGGATGAGATCATCCTGCTCGGCGGCGGCGGCGGCAGAGGCGACGATGCCGGCGGCGGCTGGGGCGATGCCACCCAGCGCGCACCAATGAACCGTCCGGCACAGAAGCCCGCCTCCGGACCGCCCGAGGCCGAAATGCCGCCCGAACTCGGCGAAGACGACGTGCCTTTCTAGATTCGGACTCTTCCAGTCCCGTTCGCGGCGTGATAGTGTTGCCGCATGACCGGAGTGTCCATGCCCGACACGCCCGCGTCCCTGGACCTGGACGGCGGACTCTACCTCCGCCAGCCGACCCTCGGCGATGCGCCCATCATCTATGCCGCCGTCAGCCGCCACCGCGAAGATCTGAGCTGCTGGCTGCCCTGGGTCGATGTCACCGAATCTGTGGCCGACACCATCGCCTTTGTTGAATCCTCACTCGAGCGCCGCGCCGCCGGCGAGGCCTTTGTCTACGGCATCTGGCTGGACCTGGATTTCGTCGGGGTGATCGATCTTCATGCCGTCGATGCGCTGAACGCCTCGGCCCAGGTCGGCTACTGGCTCGCACCCCCGGCCCGTGGCTGCGGACACATCACGCAGGCTGCCGCCGCCGTGCTCGGCATCGCTTTCGAAATCCTGGGTCTGGAACGCGTCGAGATCCGCTGTGCAGCCGGAAACGACGCCAGCGCCCGCATCCCCGAAAAGCTCGGCTTCACCGAAGAGGCCACGCTGCGCCACGCCCAGCACATCGGGCGCGACTTCGCCGACCTGAGGCTGTTCAGCCTGTTGTCGGATGAGTACCAGGCGCTGCTGAAGACCGTTTAGATGAGCATGTCGAGCGCGGCCTGCATCTCGCTCTCGGCGTGGTGGTCGCCGATTTGACGGGCCGTTTCGATGCCCTGTTCGAGATAGCCGCGAGCGCCGGCGATGTCGCCCACAGATTCGCATACGCGGCCGGCCATGAAGTAGGCCGAGACGTAATTCGGGTCGCGGTTGATGAGTGAATCGAACTCCTGCTTGGCCTCGGCGAACTTCTCGCTGTTCGAGTATTCCATGGCCAGCATGAAGCGCACGCGGCTGTCATCCGGCGCCTGCTCGACCATTCCCTTCAATGCATCCAATCTCGACATATCTCTCTATGGTAGCGGGGCGGCCGGGGGGATGGTACTCTGCCATTCATGGAAGGCCGCGCGGTGAGAGAGTCTGTCAGCGAGATCGCCGAGTTCGCACTGCCGATCTACGCTAATCCGCTGGGGTACCTGCTGGGCGGGCGCATCATGCACCTGGTGGACCTGGCGGCGGCGACTGCGGCGATGCGTCATGCGCGGCGCAGCGTGGTGACGGCATCAGTTGATTCGATGACGTTCCTGCATCCGGTGCGGATCGGGCAACTGGTGACGCTGAAATCGTCGGTGAACCGGGTGTTTCGCAGTTCGATGGAAGTCGGCGTGAAGGTGACGGTGGAGGATCTTAGGACCGGCGAGGTCCAGCACACCAACTCCTGCTATTTGACCTTCGTCGCGCTGGATGACGAAACCGGCCGCCCAGTGGCCATCCCGTCCGTCATCCCAGTTTCCGATACCGAACAGCGCCGCTACGCCGAAGCCGGTATCCGCCGCGTCGCCCGCCTGGACCAGAAGCGCCAGGCGCTGAACCACGAAGAGCAGTCTTAGCGGCCCTCGCCTACCCGGTGCAGTTTCATCAGGTTCGTCGTTCCTGGCCGCCCGATCGGCTGGCCGGCGACAAAGACTACGCTCTCGCGGGCTGTCACCCAGCCTCGCTCCAGCAGCATGCGGTCCATCTCGCCCATCATCTCGTCGGTCGACAGCAGGTCCGGTGCGATCACGGGCTTGACGCCATAGACCACGCTCAACGAACGGGCCACCTTCTCGGTCTGCGTGAAGGCGTAGATCGGCACCGGCGGTCGGAACCTGGCCACGAGGCGGGCGCTGGATCCGCTGGAGGTGAAGACGACAATCGCCGCCGCCTTGGCCAGCTTCGCCGCGTGATAGGCCTGTTGGGCTACGATCTCAGCGTGGGTGTTGCTGGTGCGCTCCGGCGGGTCGGGGAAGCCCAACTGGCGCAGGCTCTCTTCGGCCTGTTTCGCCACGCGGTCCATCATTCGCACCGCCTCAACCGGGTACTTGCCCACCGAAGTTTCGGCCGAGAGCATCACGGCGTCGGTGCCGTCGTAGATGGCATTGGCGACATCGCTGACCTCGGCGCGCGTGGGCACCGGGCTCTCGATCATCGATTCCAGCATCTGCGTGGCCGTGATGACGAACTTGCCGGCCCGCCGTGACTGGTCGATGATCGACTTCTGAATGAACGGTACCTTTTCCAGCGCCATCTCGACGCCCAGATCGCCGCGCGCCACCATCAAGCCGTCCGATTCGCTGATGATGTCCTTGATCTGCTCCACGGCTTCGGGCTTCTCGATCTTGGCGATGATGGGCAGGTTGGCGCCCTTTTCTTCGAGAAACAGCCGCAACCGCAGCACGTCGCTCGGTTTGCGCACGAACGACATCGCCACCAGGTCGATGCCCGAATCGAGGCCCGCCTGCAGATTCACCATGTCGGCGCGTGTGAGCGACGGTGTGCTCAACTGCGCGCCCGGCAGGTTTATGCCCTTGCGGTCAGAGATCCAGCCGCCGCGCTTGATGAGGCACTTCACGGCCGTTGAGTCGCCGCCAGTGACTTCCAACTCCAGGGTTCCGTCGGCCAGCAGAACGCGGTCGCCGGGCTTCAGGTCCTTGGCGAAGTCCGGATAGGTGGTGGACGCCGCCGCCGCGTCGCCGAGCACCTCTTCGGTGGTGATGGTGAAATTCTCACCCGCCTCCAGCAGCGCCTTGCCGCCCTGGAAACGCCCGATCCGGATCTTCGGGCCTTGGAGGTCTAGCAGGATGCCCACCTGCTGTCCGACGTCCTTCTCTGCCCGGCGGATCCGGGCCACCATTTCGGTCCGCTCCTGCGCTGTGCCATGCGAGGCATTCAGCCGGAAGACGTCCACTCCGGCCAGCATGAGTTCCTCGATGCGCTCTTGTGACTCAGTCGCCGGCCCCAGCGTGGCGATAATCTTTGTGTTTGTCATGGAAATGCACCCACCTCGGTGGGTTACGATGGCTCTTTATCCATTATGCCAATCCATCAGGCGGTGATCCTCGCCATTGTTCAGGGTCTGACCGAGTTCCTCCCCATCAGTTCCTCGGCCCATCTCGCTCTCGCCCCCTGGCTGCTGGGCTGGAAAGACCAGGGCCTCACTTTCGACATCGCACTTCACTTCGGCACCCTGTCAGCCGTCCTGATCTACTTCTTCAAGGACTGGGTCCAGATCATCGGCCAGGCCTTCGGCTGGCGGGGCGGCGCAGACGCCCAACTCCGGATGTCGCCGAAGTTGCTGTGGACCATTGCCGCGGCTACCCTGCCTATCGGTATCCTGGGCCTGCTCTTTAAGGATGCCGCGGAAACCACCTTGCGCTCGCCCTGGGTGATTGGGACAATGCTCATCCTGGTTGGACTGCTGATGCTGTGGGCCGAGAAGTTCAGCCGCCGCGAAAAGGGGATCGGCCGGATGACGTTCGCCGACGCCATGACCATCGGCTTTGCCCAGGCGCTGGCCATCATTCCCGGCACCTCCCGCAGCGGAATCACGATCACCGCCGGCCTGTTCCGCCACATCGACCGCGAGGCCGCCGCCCGTTTCTCCTTCCTGCTTTCCACCCCGGCCATCGGGGCCGCCGCGCTGCTGGCCTTCAAGGATCTCCATGAAGCCGGCGGCGTGCCCAGCGCCGAAATCCCATCGTTCATCACGGGCATCGTGGTCAGCGCCCTCACCGGATCTCTCGTCATTGGCCTGCTTCTGAAGTACCTCCGTTCACATAGCCTGCGCTTTTTTGTTGCATACCGGATCATCTTTGGTATTCTTGTACTGGCTCTGGCTTTCTTCCGCCGTTAGGCGGGATGAAGGTACGTTTACACAGTTTTGGCGCTCGCGTCCGCGAGGCAGCCGGGATCGTGATCCTGGCAGGTGCGGTTGCGTTTATCTGCGCGCTCCTCTCCTACACCCCGTCTGACCCCTCCTTGAACACGGCATCGGGAGTAGACCGTCCAGGCAATTGGATCGGCCCGATCGGCGCACACCTCTCCGACCTCTGCTATCAGACCTTCGGACTCGCCGCCTGGCTGATTCCGTCGATTATCGCCATTGGCGGCTGGGCTTGGTTCCGGCGCCGGGAATGGCACTCTCCCGGAGTCCATTTCGCCGGCTACGCGCTGATGACGGTTTGCGTGGCCGCAGCCGCCAGTATCCTCGCCCCCGTGCGCCCTTATGACGGAGCCTTTGAGATCGGCGGCGCCGCAGGCTTCCTCATCTCCACTTCCCTGATCGGCATCCTCAACCCCGTGGGCAGCCTCATCGCGCTCGCCACGCTGTTGATCCTGTCACTCTATCTGGTTTCCACTTTCTCGCTCTCCTCCGCCGGCGACGCGGTCGAGTCGTGGTTGGCCCCGCGACTCGACCGTTTGCGTCGCCGGAAATCCGAACCCCAGCCCGACTTGGTCTACGTGCCCGAGACGCCCGCGCAAGCGATGGCCGCCGCAGCCGGGGCCGGACACGGGATGGCGTTTTCCTCGCCCGGCCTGACCGCCGACCTCGAAGCCGGCTATGCCGACCAGCCCTACGAGCCGCAGTATGAGATCCGCGACGAGGTCTTCGCCCAAGACGCCGCCCTCGCTCTTCATCAAGCATCGGGCGGCTACTCCAACGGCCGCGGTTCAAGTGGCTACTCCGGCGGCTCCGGCAACGTTGCCGTCGAAGACGACCTTGCCCCATGGGAAGACGCCGCCGATCCCGAGATTCCCATCCAGGAGCTTGCGCCCGAAGAGCCGGCCATCACACCGCCCGCGCCCGAGCCCGTCAAGGCCGCCAAGATATCCCACTCACCGGTGCCGGCCTGTTTCCAAAGGCCGCCAACCAAGTTGCTCAACCCCGTCCCCGATCGCGAACTCTACGATTCCGACGAACTCAAGGAGATCGCCTCCAGCATCAAGGCCAAGCTGGAAGAGTTCAACGTCCGCGGCAACGTAGTCCAGATCAATCCCGGGCCCGTCGTCACGACGTTCGAATTCAAACCCGACGCCGGTGTCAAAATCGCCAAGATCACCACGCTGGCCGAAGATCTCTGCCTGGGACTTCAAGCCGAATCGATCCTGATCGAACGCATCCCCGGCAAGCCCACTGTCGGCATCGAGGTCCCCAACACCCGCCGCGAGACGATTTCGCTGCGCCAGATCATCGAATCGGCCGAATTCCAGGACGCCCACTCGCACCTGACCATCGCGCTGGGCAAAGACATCAGCGGACGGATCCGCATCACCGAACTCGACAAGATGCCGCATCTTCTCATCGCCGGTTCGACGGGTTCCGGCAAGTCCGTGATGCTGAACGCGCTGATCATGTCGCTGATCTACAAGTCGACGCCCGACGAGGTCCGCATGATCATGGTGGATCCCAAGCGCGTCGAGCTCGGCATCTACGACGGCATCCCCCACCTGCTCACGCCCGTTATCACAGAGCCGAAGAAGGCCGTGAACGCACTGCGCAACGCCGTCCTCGAGATGGAGCGCCGTCTGAAGCTGCTGGCCTCGCACGGCGTCCGGAACATCGATCAGTTCAACAGGAAGATGCGGCAGGCCATGGACAAGCCGCTCACGCTGTTCCCGGAATCCGACCTCCGGGTGCTGGACGAAGACAAGCCGCTGCCCTACATTCTTGTGGTGATCGACGAGCTGGCCGACCTGATGATGCTCGAACGCGCCGGCGTCGAGGCCAGCGTCATCCGATTGGCCCAGATGGCCCGCGCCGTCGGCATCCACCTGGTGCTGGCCACGCAGAGGCCGTCGGTGGATGTGATCACCGGCCTCATTAAGGCCAACTTCCCGGCCCGCATTTCTTTCCGTGTCGCCACGCGCGTCGATTCGCGGACTGTGCTCGACGTCATGGGCGCGGAACACTTGCTGGGCAAGGGCGACATGCTCTTCCTGCCGCCGGGCAGCGCGCGATTGGTGCGAGTGCACGGCGCGTTTGTCACCGAAAACGAGATCACCGAAGCGGTCGATTTCTGCCGCCAGCAGGCGCAGCCCGACTACGATGAAAGCTACCTCATCGCGCCGCCGTCGGAAGACGATGAAGACGGCTCGTGCGACATCGTCGACGAAGTGGAAGACCCACTATATGTCGATGCCGTCGGCGTGGTCTGCGAGATGGGCAAGGCTTCGACGTCGATCCTGCAGCGGCGTCTGCGGCTGGGCTACGGCCGCGCCGCCCGCATCCTGGACCGGATGCAAAGAGAAGGAATTATCGGCCCGCCCGACGGGTCGCGCCCGAGAGACGTTTTGCGCCGTCCCGACTTCCTGGACGCGCCGGGCGATGAGAGTTTGCGCTGACGCTTAAACCCTGGGGGCCTAATATTCCTGAGCCAGGCCCCCAGGGTTCTTTTTCGCAGCCGGACTTACTTAACGTCAAACACAAGCACCTCGGCCTTCTTCAACGTCTCGATTTGAAGCAGCGATTCCTGTTCCAGCGCCATTGCATCGCCGTCGTTCAAGATCTGGCCGTTCGCGGTCACCTCTCCGCCTGCCACTTGCAGCCACACGCCACGGCCTTCGGCGATCGGGTATTCGACCGTGCTGCCCGCATCCAGCCGTCCTGCGAGAACCACGGCATCCTGATGGATCGTCACTGAGCCTTCGCGGGCGTCTCTGGACGCAATCACGCGCAGCCTGTTCCGTAACTCCTCCGGAGAAAACGCCGTCTGCTCGTAGCCCGGTTCCAGGCCCGGCCGTTCTGGATGGATCCAGATCTGCAGCAGCCGCATGTCTTCGGTCTCAGAGCCGTTGGCTTCGCTGTGGAAGATGCCCGTGCCGGCGGTCATGCGCTGGATTTCGCCGGGCCGCGTTTCGCCCTTGGCGCCGGTGGAATCCTCGTGCACGATGCTGCCGTTCAGCACCCAAGTGAGGATCTCCATGTTCTCGTGCGGGTGCATGCCGAACTTGCCGCCGCCGCCGATGAAATCGTCGTTGATGACGCGCAGTGTCCGGAAGCCCATGTGCTCCGGGTCGTAATAGCGGTTGAACGAAAACGAGTGGCGGCTGTCGAGCCAACTCCACTTCGAGCGGCCCCGGTCTTCACCCTTTCTTACTTTGATCATGCGACCCTCCCTGGAGTATCGATTAACGCGTCAACTAACCGCGTCACGATAATTGATGAAGCTAGACGGTGAAAAGTTTCAAGGTCTCGGCCACCAGCCGTTTGGTTCCGGTGTCCAATCCGGCAAACTGCCTCTGGTGGCATTCCAGGATTGGAGTGTCGAGTTCGGCCAGCAGATTCAACCCGGCCTCAGTAATTGATGCCAGCACGACGCGGCGGTCGCAGCCGTCGCGGCTGCGCTCGATCCAGCCTTTGGCCTCCATGCGGTCGAGCAGACGGGTGATATCGGGGTCACGGTTAATCATCCGGCTGCCGATCTCGGTGCAGTTCAGGCTGCCTTGCGCGCCGCGCAGAATGCGCAGCACGTTGTACTGAGGACCGGAGAGGCCACGGCTTCTCAGTAGCGCCTGCGGCTCCTGGATCAACCGGTCGGCGGCCCGCTGGATGGTGACGAACAACTCCTGGTCCTGGTCCATCTAGCGTCCCGTTTGAACGATGCTCGTGTTGGCCATGCCGATGAAGGCGTCCCGCGCGTCAAAGGTGGCGCCGGAGTGTTGCACCAGGAACACACCCACCATCTGGCGTCCCGGATCCACCCAGCCGAAGGTGCCGAAGGCGCCGCCGTGGTTGTAGCAACCTTTGGTCATTCCTGTGAGGGTTCCCGACGCGTCGTCCACTACTTCCCAGGTGAGGCCGAACCCCGTCCCCTTGAGCCACCCGGCCCGGATGGCGCCCGTATGGACCTGGGACATGATTTCGACCGACACGGGCGACAGGATCCGTGTCTGGCCCAGCGCGCCGCCGTTGAGCATCATCTGGTAGAACTTGGCCAAGTCTTGCGCCGTCGAGTGCAACGCATATTCCGGACCCGAGTATTTCGCGCCCTCGCGGTAGTTCATCGGATCGCCTGCGAGCAGCCCGCCGCCGGCTTTCACCAGTTTGCCTTCCTTCACCGTATATACCGGCGCCAGACGGGCCCGCTTTTCCCGCGGCAGGTAGATGTGGCTGTCCAACATCCCCAGTGGTTTGAAGATCCGCTCTTCGAGGAATTTCTCATACGGCATCCCCGACGCCACCTCGACCAGGCGGCCGAGCGTAGCGATGCCGGTGTTCGAGTACAGCCACCTCGATCCCGGTTCGAACTCCAGCGGAGACTGCGCATAGATCGCCACCGCCTCGGCCAGGGTCCGGTCCATTGTCCGCAGCAACTCGGCGATGCCCGGAGGGGGGCCACCGATCATGCCCGAAGTATGCGTCATCAAGTCCCTGATCGTGATCGGTCGAGCCGGCTTCCTCAGCACGACCTTATCGCCTTCCTTGGACTCCACCATCAACTGCCCGCGGAACTCCGGCAGGTGTCTTTCCACCGGGTCGGCCAGCCGCAGTTTGCCCTCCTCCACCATCATCATGACGGCAACGCCGGTGACGGGCTTGGTCATCGACATGATCTGGAAAATGGTGTCGGTCCGCATCGGCTTCTTGGCTTCGATGTCCTGCCAGCCAGCGGCTTCCAGGTGCACCGGTTCGCCGCGGCGCATCACCAGCGTCACGGCGCCGGCGATGTAGTTTGAATCCGCAAACTGCTGCATGCGCGGCTTGATCCGCTCCAGCCGCGAGCGGTCCACGCCCGCCTTGGCGAAGTCCACGTCGGCGGCCGGAGCCGCCATCACCAGGGCAAATGCCGCGATTCCGATCCAACTCAAACGCATGTGGTACCTCTCGTTCGATATTGTGCCAGTGTTGGGCATTATAATCACTCCGATGCCCTCAACGTCCATCTCCCGCCGCTCTTTTGCAGCCTCCATACCTGCTCTTGCCGTTGCCCAGCCGCCGGCTGACCTGCGTTTCGACGACGCGCTGGTCCGCCGTCACGACGGCTATGTCGACACGCTGCTGGCTAAGCAGATCACCTCGCCACAGGATCCAGACCGCGGTGCGTTCGCCGACGATTTCGGCA
This sequence comes from Bryobacteraceae bacterium, assembly GCA_014860455.1. Classification (GTDB taxonomy): domain Bacteria; phylum Acidobacteriota; class Terriglobia; order Bryobacterales; family Bryobacteraceae; genus PNKE01. The sequence goes on from JACZJQ010000330.1 coordinate 56,478, forward strand.
TCGTCTTTGCCGGCACCCCGGCCGGAATCATCGACGCCACGGTGGCCGCCGTGCTCTGCCGGCAGTCGCGCCACTTCGGCTCGGCGGCGCTGATGGATCGGATCCGCCTGGCCGCCGGCTGCCTGGAACGCAGTCAGTTGAAGTCAGGCAATTTCGACCTGCCGATCACCAACTTCAACTCCCCGCCCGACACCGCGTTCATTACACATTCGCTTGGCTCGGCCGCGTTGCTTGCCCGCCGCGGCGGTCTCAAAGAGGTCTCCGCCCTGATCGAACCCATCCTTCGCCGCATGGCCTCCGCGATGGCCGTGGGCGGCGTCCACACGCCCAATCACCGCTGGGTAGTTTGCGAGGCGCTGGCTCAAATGTACGAACTGTTCGGCGACCCGGCCTACCTGCGCCGTATCGACCAGTGGCTGGCCGAGACGATTGACATCGACGCCGACGGCCAGTTCAACGAACGCTCGACGACCATCTACAACGCGGTCACAGACCGCGCTCTCACCGTCCTGGCCGACAAACTGAAGCGGCCCGAGTTGCTCGACCCCGTCCGCCGCAACCTCGAGTCGATGATGTACCTGCTTCACGCCGACGGCGAGGTGGTGACCGAGATCTCCATCCGCCAGGACGCCTTCGAGCGCGGCGATATGCGCCGTTACTGGTTCCCGCTGCACTATTTGGCAGTGACCGACAACAACCCGCGGCTGGCAAATCTCGCCCGTGCCTATGCCGGCCACTCGTCGCTATCGCTGTCGATGATCTACCCGCAACTGCGCCAGCCCATGCCCACGCCCGCGCCGCTGCCGGACGACTACGTCCGTGAGATGCGCGCAATCCACGCCGCCCGTATCCGCCGCGGCCCGCGCAGCGCCACCGTGCTCTGGAACGGCGTCAACCGATTTTTCGCTTTTCGCAAAGGCAACTGTGTCATCGAAGGCGTCCGCTTCGCCTCGGCGTTTTTCGGCAAGGCCCAGTTCGTTCCGTCAACGATGCGGAAGACAGCCGCCGGCTATCAATTGACGCAGGTTCTCGACGGACCTTATTTCCAGCCCATCGAACCAAGCCGCCCCATCGCCGTCCAGGAATACGGGCCGACGCGTCCGCTGCGCCGCCGCACCGAGGTCTGCCGGCTCAACCAGTCGGCGACGGTTCGTGAGACGCCATCCGGCTTTGAAATCGACATCTCGATCGAGGGCACGGACAAGGTGCCTGTCGCCATCGAAGTCCTGTTCCGCCAGGGGACCCGCCTCGATGGCGTCACCCCTGCCATGGTCGCCGATTCGTTTCTGCTGTCTGAAGGCCATGCCACCGCCACGTCCGGCCCGGATTCGATCCGCGTCGGCCCTGGCCTTGGACTTCATCGCTGGACCCAGATCCGTGGCGCCGCGCCGAAGCTGCCCGGCCCGTCGGTTTATCTCTGCGGCTTCACGCCGCTGCGGCACACGCTCAAGATCGAATGCCCGTGACCGCCCGCCCGCAATTGCATCCAAAGTCGTCCCGGCGAGCCTATTTCAGCGTCACCGTCTTCTCCAACCGAACTGTCTTCGGCGGCAGGCACTGCTTGTTGTCGCAGGCCTGATATTTCGCCGTCACCGTCAGCTTGTGTACGCCCGGCTTGGCATCCCGGTTGATCTCCACCGGCAGGCGGAACTCCACTTCGCCGAAGTAGAACTCGACTGACATATCGAACGCTTCCTCGTGTGCGGTCAGCGGCACCGGCGCATCAATCACCCCTGCCAGCTTGAACTGCTGCGGCGCGGGCATGGCGATCTGCGTCGCGATCGGCCCGCCTTCCAGGGCTCTGAGTGAATACAGGTGCCAGCCTTCATCCACTGTCGCCGTTACCAGCGCCTCGATCCTTGTGCCCGTGTCCGCCTGTGCCGGCACCGACAGCGTCCACTTCACCGGGTCCAGCTTCGGCTCGGCCTCCTGCGCCTGAACGGCGAAGGCCATCGCAACCACTGCCATCAGATATCGCATCCCGGCCTCTACAGATTCCCGATCACGGCTTGTGTGAATTCGGCCGTATGCGCCGTACCGCCGACGTCACGCGTCAGGTACTTCGCCTGGCGGAAGGTCTCCGACAGCGCCCGCTGGAAGCGGTTCGCCGCTTCGGTTTCCCCCAGGTGCCGCAGCATCAGGATCGCCGACGACATCAACGCCGTCGGATTTGCCAGCCCGCCGCCGGCGATATCCGGAGCAGAGCCGTGCACCGCCTCGAACACCGCGCACTTCTCACCCATGTTCGCCCCAGGCACCACGCCCAGTCCTCCTACCAACCCCGCCGCCAGATCCGACACGATGTCGCCATAGAGATTCGGCAGCAGCAGCACATCAAACGTCTCCGGCCGCATCACCAACTGCATCGACGCGTTGTCGACGATCAGTTCGTTATAGGCGATCTCCGGATACTCGGCCGCAATCTCCCGGCAGCAGCGGATGAACAACCCGTCGCTCAGCTTCATGATGTTGGCCTTGTGCACCGCCGTCACCTTCTTGCGGTGATTGGCCCGCGAATACTCAAAGGCGTAGCGCGCAATGCGGATCGACGCATAGCGCGTGATGATCTTCAGGCTTTCGACGACGTCTTTCACCACCTCGTGTTCCAGCCCCGAATACAGATCCTCCGTGTTCTCGCGGAAGATCACCATGTCGATGTTGACGTCCTCGAACCGCGTCTTCAGCCCCGGCAACGTGAACACCGGCCGCACGTTCGCAAACAGATCCAGTTGCTTCCTCAGCGACACGTTGACGCTCTTGAAACCGCCGCCGATCGGTGTCGTCACCGGACCCTTCAGTCCCACCCCGGTCCGCTCCATCGACTTGATGACGTACTCCGGCAGGCTCGATCCCATCTGTTCGATGATCGTCGCCGTCAACTCCTGCCTGTCCCACTCAATCGGCACCTTCAGCGCCGAAAGAACCTCCACCGTGGCTTCCGCGACTTCCGGCCCGATGCCGTCCCCGGGGATCAACGTGACTTTGTACGCCATACTTCGATGGTAGCTCACGCGATTTTTTCCCGTTCCCGTAACCCTGCTTCCTTTCGTACCGCCTCTGATTGAGGTAATCTCGGATACTCAAGGAACTCGCATGATGACCACTCGCAAGACCTTCGCTTCGGCGCTGCTCGCCTCTCTGCTGCTCGTCTCTTCCTCCTTCGCTCAGGACGCCAAACCAAAACGCGACCCCGACGTCCCTTACGTCCCCACCACTGAGCGCGCCGTCGAGGAGATGCTCAAACTCGCCAACATCAAATCCACCGACGTCATCTATGACCTCGGTTGCGGCGACGGCCGCATCGTCGTCACCGCGGCCAAGAAGTACGGCATTCGCGGCGTCGGCATCGACATCAACCCTGTCCGCATCCAGGAAGCCCGAGAAAACGCCAAGAAGAACGGCGTCGAACACCTGGTCCGTTTCGAGGAAGGCGACCTGTTTGAAGCAAAGATCGGCGACGCCACCGTCGTCACGCTCTTCCTGCTGCCCAGCGTCAACCTGAAGCTCCGCCCGAAACTCATGGCCGACTTGAAGCCAGGCACACGTGTCGTCTCCAATACCTTCGACATGGGCGATTGGAAGGCCGAAAAGGAAACCGCGCTCGATGACCAGGACGACGAGGACACCTACTTGAGCCACAAGTTTTTCCTCTGGACCATCCCGCAGCGCGGCGCAAATTAGTCCCCCGGACTTGATTCCTGCCTGCGGCTGGCCGTATGCTTTGATGCACCATGGAACGCCGCGACTTGCTTGCCGCCGCCACCGCCCTCGGGCTGTCTCCATCCGCTTCCGCCGCCGGCGCCGCCGGCCCGCTGGAGTTCAAGGTCCTGCTCGACATCAAGCGTTTCGACACCCCGACGGTCGCCAACGCCATCGAAACCTTCAACGTCCGCCCGCGCAACCAGGGATTCATGCGGCCGGAGATCAAGTGCGTCTTCCCCGAGTTCAGCCCTATGGTCGGCTACGCCGTCACCGGCAAGATCCGCGCCGCCCAGGCCCCGCCCTCGGGCGCGAGCTACACCAAACGCTCCGATTGGTGGGACTTCATCGTCTCCATCCCTCAGCCGCGCGTCATCGTCCTTGAAGACCTCGACGACCCGCCCGGCTGCGGCTCCTTCTGGGGCGAGGTGAACGGCAGCATCCACCGCGCCCTGGGCTGCGTCGGAGCGGTCACCAACGGTTGTGTTCGCGACCTCAAGGAAGTCCGCGAGATGGGCTTCCATTTCTTCTCGCAACACATTGCCGTCTCCCACGCCTACGTCCACATGGTCGAGTTCGGCAAGCCGGTCACTATCGGCGGGCTCACCGTCAAACCCGGTGACCTGCTGCACGGCGACCAGCACGGCGTCCACTCCGTCCCCATCGACATCGCCCCCCGCATCCCCGAAGCCGTCGCCAAAATCGTCTCCGCCGAACGCCGCACCATCGACTACTGCCATTCGCCCGGCTTCACCCTTGAAGGCTTGAAAAAACTCACCGGCGGCTGACGCTTACTTCAGCCCCGCCATCAATTCAGACGACTCAACCGTCGCGCACCAGTACCGCTCGATGTGCTCGATCACCAGTTGCGTCCCCTTATCGTGCGAGACGTAGGGCCGGTCGGCCGGGTTGTACATCGCATCCGTCAGGTCGCGGATCAGCACGCATTTCACGCCCCAGCGCGTCATCTGCCTGATCGCGAACGTCCGGTTCAGAATGCACATGTTCGTGTGCACGCCCATGATGAAAAGCGTCTCAATGCCGCGCGCCTTCAGAATCGAATACACCTCGTCGCCCTTGTCGGTGACGTAATCCTGCATCTCAACCGGGATCCCGGCGTGCTGCCGCGTCCATGCCTTGTAGCTCTTCTCGCCCGTGTCGCATCCGCCGCCGGCATCGTCGATCGGCAGCGGCGGCGCATCGATCGCTAGTGGAGCCGGCGGCGTGGTCTTCGGCGTCGCCTGCGCGGCTTTGCGCTGCGGAGCGTCGCGGTAGAACTCCATCGTGTCCGACGGCGCGTGAATGATCACCACGCCCTTGCTCCGTGCCCGGTCAAGCATCGGACGCGCCTTTTCGATGATGGGAACCAGCCTCTCGTTCGCGCCCCGGCACCAGTGCTTGTCCCACATGTCGCAGAGGATGATCGCCGATTTCTTCGGGACAAGCTCCGCCGCCCAGTCCTTTGCTCCGGCCTCGTCCCGGCGCCGCAACGTGATCGCCGGCCCCGCCGCCATTGACGCCAGAAACTCCCGCCGGTTCATCGCCTAGATCTCCACTTTCCTCGCTGCCACGTTCCACTTCATCCGCCGCCCGTTTTTCAGCGACAGATTCGCCAACTGCACCACAAGCGCCGCCTGGAAGCCCAGCCACATCGGCGCCGTCGGCGTCTTGCGCGTCCTCACGCACTCCAGGAAGTTCTGCACATGCAGATCCGTCGCCCAGCCAAAGCCCTTTGCCGACTGCTTTTCAATCGCCGGCTTCTGCTCTTCGCCCTGCGCATAGACCTTCAAATCCACCCGCCCAATATCCATCCGCGCCTTCTGCCCGTCCAGGTGGTTCATCTGGTCGAACCGGCTGGCGTACTTCATCGCCGCATAGTTCACCGTGAACACGCCGATGAAATCCTCGGGATACTCGGCCGTCACCACAACTGACTCCGGCGTGTCGCCGCTCGCCGCATGTGCCCGCCCCGCCGCTGCCGTCACCGCCGACGGATAGCCCGCGCCCATCAGCATGTGGATGCCGTCGTAGACGTGCGCTCCCTGGTCGGCCACGATCCCGCCGGCAAACTCCGAATACAGCCGCCAGCGCCGGAAGATATCCGGATCCGCCGGGCGATCCCCGCGTGGACCCAGCCACTGCTTCCAATCCAACACGCCATCCAGCTTCGTCGTCTTCGTCCCGCCCAACTGAGTGTTCAGCCACCAACTGCGCACCATGTGCACCTTGCCCAGCGTCCCGGCGGCCACAATCTCTCGCCCCTGCTGATACAGATCATAGCTGCGCCGCTGCATGCCCACCTGCACGATCTGCTCTGACCGCTTTTCGGCCTCCACCAGTTCCACGCCCTCTTCTGGCGTGTGGCAGAGCGGCTTTTCGACATAGACATCCTTTCCCGCTGCCAGCGCGTCGAGCACCATCCGGTGGTGCCAGTGTTCGGGCGTGGCGATCAACACGGCGTCGATCGACCTGTCGTCCAGCAGTTGCCTGTAATTCCTGTAGGCCGCCGTCGCCCGCCCGCCCTGGTTCTTCGCCCCCACCGAAAGCGTCCGTTCCAGGTTCGGCTCATAGACGTCGCACACCGCGCCCACTTCAACGTCCTGGTCTTTCTGAAACGTGGTCATCACCAGCGTGCCGCGGCCGCCCGCCCCGATCACACCCAGCCTCACGCGGTTTGCCGGGGCCGCTCTCAACGCCGCTCCTGTCGCGCTCATGAGGAAGATCCTGCGGGATGAATTCACTGTCATTTCGCTCCTGAAGTTGATCCGGGCCGTGCCCTGCTACGCCACGCACCGCCCACGAGTAGTTTATGACAACCAGCCCGTCCTGATCCTTCCATGAAGCCCCCTACATCATCCCGCCCGTACACCACATGCAATTCAGGCGTAGAATGTTCCCATGCAGGACAGACGAATGTTCTTTAAGACCGGCGTCGCGGCAGCGCTGTCCATTGGATCCAGCCGCATTCTCGGAGCCAACGATCGCGTCAACCTCGGTATCATCGGCCTGGGCGGCCGCGGCCGCTACCATGTCGGCGCCTATAGCCGTATCCCCGAGGCTCGCATCGCCGCTCTCTGCGACGTCAACCAGGAGGCCCGCGAACGCAACTCCGCCATGGTCATCAAGGCCGGCGGCCAGAAACCAGCCGAGTTCGAGGACATGCGCAAGCTGTTCGAGGACAAGTCCATCGACGCCGTTTCCATGGCCACCCCCAACCACTGGCACTCGCTTGGCACCATCTGGGCCTGCCAGGCTGGCAAGGATGTCTACTGCGAAAAGCCCGCCAGCCACAACATCTACGAAGGCCAGAAAATGGTCGAGGCCGCCCGCAAGTACAAACGCATCGTGGAAGTCGGCTCGCAAGACCGCTCGGATGTCGGATTACTACCTCTTGCCGAGCATATCAAACAAGGCGGCCTGGGCAAGATTCAGCGAGTCCACGCCATAACTTATAATGCCCGCCAGAGCATTGGCAAGGTCATTGGTCCACAGCCGATCCCGGCGACATGTGACTACAATCTATTCCAGGGGCCGGCCCCGATGACGCCGCTGATGCGTACGAACCTGCATTATGACTGGCACTGGTGCTGGCCAACCGGTACAGGTGAGATGGGCAATCTTGGCGGCCACGTGCTGGACGACTGCCGCTGGACAACCGGCGTGGCTGCAATGTCACCGCGTATAGTGAGCCTCGGCGGGCGTTTCGGCTACGATGATGACGGCCAAACGCCCAATACGATCATATCACTGTTTGACTACGATGCCTTTCCTATCATCTATGAAATCCGCGCCCTGCCTCGCGCCAAAAGTGAAAAGGTTGACACCTATCAAGGAATTACCTCGCGAGGAATGGATCGCTATCGGGGTATTAACTTCGGCATGATAATTCAGTGCGAGCATGGCTACTTTTCCGGCGGTCGCGGTGGAGGCTGGACCTACGACAATGACGGCAAGAAGATCAAGCAGTTCGCCGGCGACGGCGGCGGCGGACACATGATGA